>CAMORL010000046.1 GCA_946623765.1 uncultured Clostridia bacterium | reverse complement strand
CGGCACAAAAAATCGGAAGCGTGAGAGCGCTTCCGAAAGGTCGGTTCAATTCCGCAGCGTGTTGCAGTCCGGACAGATCCGGATGCCGGCGCTGTTGATCCGTCCGCAGAGGGGACACTGCCACGGTTCGCCTTCATCCTCTGCGGGGTTCGGCGTATCTGCGGGTTCCGGGACGATTGCGGTTTTCGGCGCGTCCGCAGTCGCCGTTTTGCCTTTGAACGTACTGATCAGCACGGGCGGTTTCGGCGCGGGCTTCGATTTGACCGGCGGTACGGGCGGCGGGGCGGGCGGCGCCGGTACGGGCGCGGCCGTCTTTTTCGCTTTGCGGCGGTCCGCCGAATAGAGCAGCATCGCCGCCGTCGCGCTCATGGGAAGCAGATACAATCCCGCGCCGGGATATTCCCGGACGCTCTCGCTGTTTGCAAGGACAAGGTACAGGATGCACCCGAAGAAGATCAGAAAGGTGAACACGGCATAGATGCACGGGACGACGGGGGCTTTTTTCAGCAGCATGACGATCGCGGAAGCGATCGCAAGCAGAATGCAGTGACAGAAACACATCACGAACAGAACCATTGCAAAAGCGCCGTCGTCGATCCCGTCGGAATAACGCTCCGCGGCGTACGTCGTTCCCTCGGAAAACCGCAGCTGCATGTCCGGAAACGATGCGCCGGTGAACGTGTCTCCGTTCTTATCCGATACATAAAACGACGGCGGCCAAAACAGAAAAACGAGCGACAGCAGCGTCAGAACGATCGCGATCACGCGCCGGACCTCGGCGGAAGCAGACCGCGAAGAGGAACGCATTTTTTCCATATCAAAACCCCACATACCGAATTTCGGCAAAAAACCTCTCTGTTTCCCGTAAATTGTAAATCCCCTGTCTGAGGCTGTCAAGTCCGGCGGAACAAAAAAGACGGCGATCGTCTGTACGTTTGCCCGACACCGCACAAAAGCGAATCAACCGCAAGTTGATTCAAAAAGAATTTGCCTCGCTTGTATTTGCAAAAAAAGCAAGTATAATAAGGGCATAAGATCGATCTGAAAAAACAGACAAACAAACAACAGTTTAGGAGGAAACAGCCATGATCGGTATGAATATCAAACAACTGAGACAGGAAAAACACATCAAACAGGAAACCCTTGCGGACGCGATCGGCGTTTCCGCGCAGGCGGTCAGCAAGTGGGAAACCGGCGCAAGCGACCCGGACATCGCTCTTTTACCGCAGCTTGCGACCTACTTCGGCGTCAGCATCGACGAGCTCTTCGAGGTGCCGCGCACCGAAAAGATGGAGCGCATCCAGAACATGCTCTGGGATGAGCGCCGCATCAGCCCCGAGACCTTCGACCGCACCGCCGCGTACCTCGAAGGCATCCTGAAGGAAAACCCGCAGGACGCAGAAGCGCTGACAAAGCTTTCCGAGCTCTATAACCACCGCGCGCACAGCGACCATGAAAACGCGTCCTATTATGCGGAGCGCGCGCTGGAAGCCGATCCGGCGGATGAGAACAACGCATGGGCGGCGTATCTCGAAGCGAACAACGCGCCGTGCGGCGACAACTGGCTCGACAACCACTTCTCCGTGATCCGCTATATCAAGGATTACGTGGAACGCCGTCCGGAGCTTCGCTACCCGCGGATCCTGCTGGTTGAAAACCTGCTTGCGGATCACCGGCTTGACGAAGCGGAAGCCGAGATCGCGAATATGAAGAAGGACTATACCTTCGTTGATTACAGCGCAAAGCTCGCATTCCTGAAAGGCGATCGTGAGGAAGCGCTGCGCCTGTGGAAAAAAGCGGCGGCGGATAATCCGGATAAATGGGCGGCAACCGATTGGCTCGGCGAAGGCTATCGCCTGCTCGGCATGTACGAAGAAGCGCTCGACGCGTTTGAGAAGAGCTTTACCATGCAGAGCGCGCCGCGCTATACCGACGGGCTGTTTGCAAGAGCACAGGTACACGAGCTCATCGGCGACTTTGAGGGCGCGATCGAGGACCGCAGGCGCGTCATCGACTGCCTGAAGACCGAGTATAACGTCACAGACGGCGAGGAAGTCGACGAGAACCTCCGCGAGATCGAGCGGCTCAAAGGCCTGATCGCGAAACGGAAATAAAAAAAGCGGAGCATTTCCGCAAAACAAGGATCCGACGGAGCAACCGGCGGATCCTTGTTTCGTTCTCTTTTTGCAGCTTCCGAGCGTTATCTGCGTCAATGCGGCGCTGCGCAGGTTCAGCAGCCGCTGCCGTCGAGACGGCAGGCGGGGCGTTCCTCCCGGTACACGACCGGAAGTCCCCGTTCCGACAGATACCCTTCCCAGTCGAGCGTGACGCTGCCGTCCCCGCTTACGATCGCCGGAATCCCGACGCTGCCCTGCGCGCGGCACGGGTCGAATACGGCAAGCGTATCCCTGAGCTTCAGAAACGCCTTGAGGTTTTTCATGCTTGCCGTGATGTCGATCTCCTCGTATGCGAGCTTGTGTTCGTCAAAATTCACCTTGCACTCCCGGCAATCCGGGCACAGCGGACTTGTGTAAACCGTAATCATGCCTTTTCCTCCGATGTTTTTCTTTTTGCGGCAAACAGAGCCGACGCCTCCTCTGCGGTGAACGTCCGTCCGCAGTTCATGCGCATCGCTTCCTCGTTGAACACGAGCTGCTCGTACCGTGCTTTATCGCCTTTTTTGTACAGCTTCAGCCGCATGGGCATCTTCGTCGTTTTCTTTTTCCCGGTTCTTGTTCGCATCCCCGTGCGCATCCCGTACCGGGTACTGCTCTCTCAAATATGCGTTCCGCACGTCGAGCCGGTCCGCCTCGGTGATTCTTCGGAGGACCTTTGCGGGCACGCCGGCGACGATCGTGTCCGGAGGTACATCGCGCGTGACGACCGCGCCTGCCGCGACGATGGCGTTTTCGCCGATCGTGACCCCGCCGGAGATGATCGCGCCGGAGCTGATCCAGGCGTTCTTTCCGATCGTGATCGGCAGCGCGTATTCCAGATCGTGCACACCGTCCGGATATGCCTGAATCGCGCGTTCGTCGGCAAGATACGGATGCACCGGCGTGCCGAGGATCACGTTTGCGCCGAGCATGACGCCGTCTCCGAGCGTGATCGGCGCAACGTCCAGAAGCGTGCAGCCGTAGTTCAGAAACACGTTCGCGCCTACGCGGATGTTTACGCCGTATTCGCAGTAAAACGGCGTAAATACGTCAAGATTCCGCTCTTTTGCGGACGGGATCAGGGTTTCCAGAAGTCTTCTTTTTTTTCGTTTATTCCGGTACGGCGTCCGGTTCAGCCGGTCGCAAAGCGACATGCCGCGCTCGTGCCGCCGCTGAATTTCCGTGTCCGCCGGGTTATACAGCCGTCCCGACGTCATTTTTTCCCATTCGTTCATGCCTGTCCCCTTTCCAATGCCCGGATCGCCGGTTCGACGGTCCGTTTCCAGTCTGTGTCGATCAGCGTCACCGCTTCGCCTGCGGAACGGAATCCCGCGATCCCGGCACGGTTTTCCGCCTTCAGCCGTTCCGGCGTACAGAAGGAATCGTCGAGCCGCGCTTCCGCATCCGAAGCATGCGCTTTGATCGCGTCGAAATGCGCGTCGATGTAGTCGTCCGTCATCGCAAGGCAAAGGAAGCGGATTGACGGAAGATACCGTTCGTCAAAGTCCTTTCGCCATTCGAACGGCACATAGCAGCCCTCGACGATCAGGTCCTGCCGGTTTTCGATCGCGGTCTTGATGATTTCGCGCACGATCGGCCAAAGGTACGCGACAAGCTTTTCGTCGTCCTCCGGCGTGAGCGCGGTCTGTCCGCTGCGAATGAGTCCCATCTTGAGATGGTCGATCGACAGGTACGGAATCAGCAGCTTTTCCAAAAGCCGCTGCGCAAGCACGGTCTTGCCCGCGTGCGAAGCGCCCGTTATCAGAATCACCATCGCTTTGCCGCCTTTCCTTACCGCTGCAGCGATTCGCTGACGAAGTACGACCGCACCGGATTCTCGGTGATCATCACCGATTCCTGATGAAAGAACACGCAGAGGTCCTTGGCGATCTCGTCGATCGTCTCCCTTTCCGCATCGATCAGCGTCAGCATCAGCGTCGTTTCCTGCGTGTAGTCTCCGTTTTTATGAAAATAACCGCCCTCCAGCACGTCGAAGGAAAACGGCGTTCGGTACGCATAGCAGACCTCGCGCAGTATGCGGAGATACTTGTCCGTTTCAAAGATCTGTTTCTTTTCGACCGCGTCGTTCAGTCCCACATAGATTCTTGTTTCGATCATATCCGTCCTCC
Source organism: uncultured Clostridia bacterium (assembly GCA_946623765.1). Next base: position 6,841 of record CAMORL010000046.1, on the reverse strand, counting down.
CCGGCAGCGCTTCCCCGCGCCGTGTTTCTTTACAGATGATGGTTTTTGCAGATTTCGTTCCATTCGCAGTCCCCGCAGATGCTTTGCCGAAGCCCCTTTTTCAGAATTTTCGTGCGGACCGACGCGATAAAGTCTATGTAAGCGAGTTCGTCGCCGTCGGCAAGACCGCAGGCGCGCAAGACCGCTTCGTCGTAGCGGCGCACCTTGTCGGCGCTTTGACAGGTCCCGCCCGTACGGTTCGGGCAATGCGCGCAGACCGCATCCGAAGAGACCGTCAGCGAAACCGTCGCCTCGGGAGCTTCGGACAGCGCCCGGATCACGCGGCCCATGTGGTCGGTAAACTCCGCGCTGTAGCCCTTGCCCTCGTAAAATTGAAAGCACATCCCGTGATGCGGACGCAGTAAACAGTTCATACGACCTCCTCAAAGATACACTTCCGACTCGACGAACAGCCGGTCCTTTTTCGACCGTCCGCCGATCGAAACGAGCCGCGCCTTGCCGTGCCCCTTCACCGACAGAATATCGCCCTCCCCGATCGGGGCGTCCGTGTGTTCGCAGACGGTGTAGTTGAGGCTTGCAAGCCCCGCGCGAATGCACTCCGCCGCCGCGGTGCGGCTCATGCCGAACGTCGCGCCGAGCACCGCGTCGAAGCGCAGGCTTTTTACGGTAAACGAGACGGTTTTTGTTTTCACGATCGCCGCCGGCACGTCCGAAAGCGCGCAGGGCGAGACCGTCACACCGACGCGTCCGACCTTGTCGAGCTCGTCCGACAGCACCTGCTGCACGGCGGGCAGACAGAAGAGATATGCCGTTTCGCCGAAGATGCGGATGTCGCCGATCGCCTCGCGTGAAAGTCCGAGCCCGAGCGCCGCGCCGAGATAATCCCGGTGTCCCGGCGTACCGAAGTGCGCTTCGATTCTGACCGCGCGGATGTACGCCGAAGGATCGAAGTCCGGTTTCTCCATGTATTCCGGCAGAAAGAACGCGATCTGCCGCTCGCAGCCGTCCTGTCCGCCGGTCAGCAGCAGCCGGTCGCTTTTTTCGTACTGCGTCAGCGCGATCTGCTCCGCAGGCGTCAGAAAATCCGTTTTCGTTACGATTCCGCGCCGTTCGGAGCGATCGCCGAGATCGTCGATGCGCTTAAAGAATTCCCGATGTTCCATACCGTTTCCCGATTCTTTTGCAGTTCCGCCGCGATCCGTTCCGTCACGCGGGCTACCTCCTGTTCGAACGCCTTCGACGAGGTGCGCAGCACCCCTGCGCGAAGCGCGCCGAGCCGGATCAGCGAGTCGGACGTCACGACCCGCACCGTCACGTTTTTGCCGATCTCTCCGACAAGCCGTTCGATGTACATGTCCGCAGTCTCGTTCTCGCCCGTGTAGACGACGTGCAGTCCGGCTTCCGTTTCCTTCGTCCCGGCGTTTCCGGGACGCTGATACGCATCGAACACCAACACGATTTCCGCCGCCGTATAGCTCCGGTAGCCGATCAGAAGCTCGATAAGCCTTGCCCGTGCAAGGTCGAGGCTTTGTTCGGACAGCGCGCGCAGCTCCTCCCACGCGAAGATCACGTTGTACCCGTCCACGATGATGCGTTCCGGCGTTTTTTCAACCGGCTGAGGCGGATCTTGTGCCCGCACCGTGCGCGGCGCGTACAGAACCGTCTTTGGGGCGGGACCGAACTCCCGCTCCATGATCGCTTCCAGTTCCTTTTCGTCGAGGTTCAGGTTTTTCCGTCGCACCGCGGTCTGCTGTTCCGAAACAGGCGTTTTTCCGAAACCGGTGTCGAGGTGCATATAGTCCGGCACGTCCTTCCATTTCACAATGAACCCTGCGCCATGCGCGCAGAACACGCTGTCCGGCGTGTTGTCGAGGTCCGCTTCGGGATCGTAGCCGATCTCTTCGATCACCGCATCGGCGTTCCTGCAGGGGCGATAGCCCTCCACGCGGCAGGAGAAGCGCCCCTTGCCGCGCGTGTACGCCGCGACCTCGGTCATGTAATCCGCCATCCGGGACACCGGCGCCGCGCCGGTCAGCACCATCCGTCCGCCGGCTTCAAACGGCGCGTCGTGCTCGCCGCCCATTGCCTGAATATCGTTGATTGCGCGCCCGATGTCCGGATACGGCACCTCGAGACGGAAGCGGTAATACGGCTCCAGCAGCACGTTCTTTGCCCGCATCAGCCCCTGCCGCACCGCGCGATAGGTCGCCTGCCGGAAATCGCCGCCCTCGGTGTGTTTGAGGTGCGCGCGTCCCGCAATCAGCGTGATCTTTACGTCGGTCAGCGGTGAGCCGGTGAGCACGCCGCGGTGCTCCTTTTCCGCAAGATGCGTGAGTATCAGCCGCTGCCAGTTCAGATCGAGTTCGTTTTCCGGCACCGCGGACGCGAAGCGCAGACCGCTGCCGGGCTCGCCGGGTTCGATGAGCAGATGCACTTCGGCATAGTGCCGCAGCGGCTCAAAATGCCCGACGCCTTCGACCGGTTCCGAAACCGTCTCCCGGTACAGGATGTGTCCCGCGCCGATCGTCACGTCGAGGTCGAAGCGCTCGCGGATCAGCGAGGTCAGGACCTCCTTCTGCAGCGCGCCCATCAGCTGCGCCTGCAGCTCGCCGAGCGCCGGCTGCCAGACGATGTGCAGCAGCGGTTCCTCTTCTTCCAGCTCCCGGAGCTTCGGCAGCACCGTGCGCGCGTCCGTGCCCGCGGGAAGTCCGATCCGGTACCCGAGCGCGGGATTCAGAAGAGGCGTTTCGGCGTCCGGCTCCGCGCCGAGTCCCTGCCCGGGACGCGTTTGCGACAGTCCCGTGACCGCAGCGACGTCGCCCGCAAAAACCTGCTGCGCCGTTTCGAACTTTGCGCCGGAATACAGCCGCAGCTGCGCCGCCTTTTCCGTCCGGATTTCGCCGTCCGCGCCGGTATAGCGCAGCGTGTCGCGCACGGAGAGCGTGCCGCCGGTCATTTTGAGATAGGTCAGCCTGCCCGCCTGCGGGTCGTGCCCGATCTTGAACACCTTCGCGCCGAACACCGGCGGACGCACGGGTTCCGGCGCATAGCGGGCGAGCAGCGTCAGAAATTCGTCCACGCCGTCCAGCTTCAGCCCCGAGCCGAAGGACACGGGAAAGAGCTTTCGCGCGCGGATGAGCCGGGTGATTTCCGCGTCGGAAACGCGTCCGGTCTCCATATAGCGCTCCAGCGCGGTTTCGTCGAGCATCGCAAGCGTTTCGTCCGGGGCGGGAAGCGGATAAAACCCGTCGCCGAAACAGGCGCGGAGGTCGTTCAGAAGTTCCTCCCGGCTGCGGTTCGACGCGTCCATTTTGGTGACGAACACGAACGTCGGCACGTGTCCGCGCATCAGAAGCGTCCGGAGTGTTTCCGTATGCGCCTGAACGCCGTCGACGCCGCTGACGACAAGGATCGCGACGTCCATCGCGGCGATCGCGCGCTCGGTCTCGCCGGAAAGATCCGCGTGCCCGGGCGTGTCCAGAAGCGTCAGTTCAAGCGCGTCCGTCCGGATCCTCGCCTGCTTGGAAAAAATCGTGATGCCGCGTTCGCGTTCGAGGGCATGCGTATCCAAAAACGCGTCCCTGTGATCGACGCGTCCGAGTTTTCGCAGCATGCCCGCGCGGAACAGAAGCGCTTCGGACAGCGTGGTCTTTCCCGCGTCCACGTGCGCCAGGATTCCGGCGGTCAGTTTTTTCACCGTTCCGTTCATGCAGGCGGTTTCTTCGTTCTTATGCGGGAAGCGTCAGCGCAAGCACCAGCGCGCCGATCGACAGCGACAGAAAAACGGTACCCCAGACGCCGAACAGCTGCGTGATAAAGGGCTTGCCCGGCGTTTTGCGGAAGGTTTTGCCGAATCGTCCGTTCTCCTGCATGTAATGGAATATGAAGAACGTCAAAACAAAGACTGCAAGCGCAATCAGAAATAAAATGCCCGCGGTTTTCAAAAGAGCCATTCGATCCATGTCATAATCCTTTCTGTTTCGGCGCGCTGCAAAACGTTCTGCAGACGCTTACCGGAGATTCCTCAAATATGCTTTATGTTCATCCGAAACGCGATAGCTTTCGATCGCCTTCTGAATCGCCTTCCGATGCGTCCATTCGTCCAGCCGGCGCGTCTCGAAATACGGAACCGTCTCGTCGTACTGCTTGGCAAGCGCCGTGGCAAAGAACCACGCGACCATCATTTTGAGGTAATAGTCGTCGCCCTGCTTTGAAGCGGCAAGCGCGAGATATTCCGGTTTGAAATCGCCGTCGAGGAATTCGTTCATCAGCATGCGCAGTCCGAATCTTGCCGTGTACACATGCTCCGACGCGATCCACTTCCGGATGTACGGCAGAAGTTTTTCGTGATTCTTCCGGAACGTTTTCGGCGTCGCCTGGTCGGAAACCGGCCAGCAATCCACATAGGGAAGAAACGCTTCCGTCATGCTGATGCACACGTCGAACTCCCGGAACATCGCCGTCATAAAGAAATGGACCAGATTTTCCTCGTAATACCGGTGCGGCAGGTCCGAAAGAAACGCGTCCCGGTCCGCGCTTTCAAAGAGCTCCTTTGCGATCCTCCGAAGCGCGGGCGTCCGCACGCCGACGATCGTTTCCGGCGCAATGTTGGGTACGAGCTTCGTCTGAAACGCCCGGTAGGCGTCGTCCTGCTCCCGGATGAGCCGATCGTAAATCGTCATATGATCCTCCTGAACCGGTTCGTTTTTGCGCGTCCGCTAAAAAACGGTCCCCGCGCGATTCCAAAGCCGATCCTGTTCGTTTGCCGGACGCCGGCGCGGCTTTGCAGCTATCAGTTTACCATGATTCGGTCCGAGATGCAATATTTCGGAACGGACGCGATACAGATCGCGGGGCGCGAAGGAGTCCGGTCCGGATCAAGAATTCTGATTGCCAAAAGCATGCGGATGGTATATAATAAAAAGAACAGATATTCATTTGCAGAAAAGGGACCGCGTGCGGAACGGAGCAGTTCTTCCGAAACGGTCAGAAAGGGGAAACGTTGTGACTGTTAAACAAGAAAAGAACGGAACCGCTTTGAAAATTGCACTTTCCGGACGTCTGGACACCGTAACCGCACCCGAACTGGAGGCGGTTTTACTGGAAGCCGTACCCGGAACGGAGACGCTGACGCTGGATTTCGAAAACCTGGATTACATCTCCTCCGCGGGACTCAGGGTGCTGCTGTCCGCGCAGAAGACCATGAACCGGCAGGGCTCCATGAAGGTCGTCCATGCCAACGAAATGATTCTCGAGATCTTCGAGGTCACGGGTTTTTCGGACATCCTGACCGTTGAGTGACGGAACACCGAAGGCGGCCGCACCCAAGCGGCGAACATATCAATTTATCAGAGCGCATAAGGAGAATACGACATGCCTGAAGAAAAACGGTTTACCAAAGCGACATGGCAGATCATGGAACAGCTTCTCGAGGTAGACAACCTTGACGACGCGCTGTCCGGCAGTCTGGAAATCATCGTCAATACGCTGAACAGCGAAGCCGGAGCGATCTGGCTTCTGGATGCGAAAACGGAGCGTCTGACCCCGATGTTCCACATCGGACCGGCGGACATCTCCAATATCTCCGTCGAGAACGGACTCGGCATCGAGGGCGTCGTCACCAAGACCGGCAAGTCGATCATGATCGAGGATGCCGCAAACGACGATCGCTTCGAGGGCTCCGTATTCGACGACGGCGGCGTCGTGACCAGAACGATGATCTGCGTGCCGCTCAACAACCTGCACGACGTCATCGGCTGCGTGCAGATCGTCAACAAAAAGGACGGCAGCCTCTATGACGCGGACGAGCTGAAGCTGTGCGAGCGCATGGCGTCGCTCGCGGCGATCACGATCGACGAAAAGGGTCTGATCGTCGATCTCGGCGAAAAGAAGGAGATTCTCGCAACGCTCCGCAACGTCACGAAGGAGTTTCCGTCCGGCGACGGCGTGCTGCAGGTGCTGAAGGGAATCAACCTCGACGTTTACAAGAACGAGTTCGTGGTCGTGCTCGGCGAATCCGGCTGCGGCAAATCCACGATGATGAACATCGTGGGCGGCATGGACTTTCTGACCGACGGCGAGCTTCTGGTCGAGGGCAAAGATTTCTCGCACCCCTCCGACGCCGAACTCACCAAGTACCGCCGCGAATACATCGGCTTCATCTTCCAGTCCTATAACCTGATGCCGAACCTTACGGCGCTCGAAAACGTGCAGTTTATCGCAGAGCTTGTGAGCGATCCGATGGACGCTGCGGACGCCATCGCAAAGGTCGGTCTTTCGGACCGTGCGGGCAACTATCCGGGACAGATGTCCGGCGGTCAGCAGCAGCGCGTGTCCATTGCCCGCGCAATCGTGAAAAAACCGAAGCTGATCCTTGCCGACGAGCCGACGGCGGCGCTCGACTATACGACGAGCATCGAGGTGCTTTCGGTCGTTGAGGACATCGTGCGCAACCAGGGCGCGACGGTCATGATGGTCACGCACAACCCCGAGATCGCCAAGATGGCGGACCGCGTGGTCAAGGTGCGCAACGGCAGGATCGCGAGCATCAAAAAGAACCTGCATCCGGTACACGCGGAAGAACTGGTCTGGTAATCCGACGCGAAGAAAACGCAGCGCTGCGGAGTTTTCCAAAGCAAAAGGCATCTTTTCTTTCGGCAACAGCATCCCCGCCGCGGGCGGATCAGCCGGATCGCGAACGTCGACGGACGCATGCCTTCCGACGCGCCGGAGCGCGCGACCGGACAGACGGTCGCAGATTGCGCCGTGCCGCACGGCTTTTTCGGCGCGGGGAGCACAATCACATTCGCAGGCATCATCCATATCGTTGCTCTGCATAAAG
>CAMORL010000045.1 GCA_946623765.1 uncultured Clostridia bacterium | reverse complement strand
ATCAGCGCAACGCGGACGATTCCTACGTGCTGATCTTCGTGCGCGGCGACAAAGAAGTCAACGAGACCAAGCTCACGAATTATCTCAAAGCGGAAATTCATCCGGCGGTCGACATCGAGAACGCGAATCTTTCCGCGGGCAATATCGGACCGGTCAACCTCAAGACGAATGCGACCGTGCTGTTCGACCGTTCGCTGGTCGGCGCAACGAACCTCGTCTGCGGCGCAAACAAGCCCGAATACCATCTGTCCGGCTTTACGCCCGCGCGCGATCTGCCGGAGAATACCGAATATCTCGATCTTTGCAAAGCCGTTGAAGGCGGCGTCTGCCCGAATTGCGGACGCCACAGCCTGAAGGTACGCCGCGGCATCGAGGTCGGCAACATCTTCCAGCTCGGCAAACGCTATACCGAGGCGATGGGCATGACCTACGACGCGGAAAACGGCGAGCGCAAAAACCCGATCATGGGCTGCTACGGCATCGGCGTCGGACGTCTCATCGCGTCCGTGTGCGAGGCGCATCACGACGATTACGGTCCCATCTGGCCGATTACGATTGCGCCCTGGCAGGTGGAAATCTGTGCGCTGAGAATCGACAACGAGGACGTGCGCAAGGCGGCTGAAAAGCTCTATCGGGAACTGGAGGACGCAGGCGTCGAAGTGCTTTTCGACGACCGTCCCGTTTCCGCAGGCGTTATGTTCTCCGATGCGGATCTGCTTGCCGCACCCGTCCGTGTGGTCATTTCGCCGAAGACGCTTTCGAGAAACGCGTTCGAGCTTTCCGCGCGGGACAAGTCCTTCCGCACTGATATCGCGATCGACACCGCCGCCGAGACCGTTGAAGCGAAGATCAAGGAGATGATCGCCGACGTCAACGCCAAGGTGCCGGAACGCATCTGAAAACCGGCTTTTTCAACGGGAAGACCCCTCGGGGTCTTCTTTTTTTCGGAAAAAATGCAACATTTTCGCTGTTTCACGCGTCTTATTGTATAGAACGGTTTTGATGCGGTTTTACAAGTCTGCAACAACTATGTGACAATTTTGTTGCAGTTTCGACAAATCCCGGTGTTAGACTGTTTTTGTACGGATCACGGGATTCCGCAGGTTTTTTACAACTCTGTTACAATGAATCTGGTATAATACCGAATGGGAGGGGCATATGGCACGCATTCTTGTTTTAGAGGACGAAAAGGCGATCAACGATCTCGTTGCGCTGAATCTCAGCATGGTCGGTCACACGACGGTCCAGACGTTCACCGGCGGGGAAGCGCTGAAGGCGGCGTCGATTCAGCCGATCGACCTTATGATCATCGACGTGATGCTGCCGGACACGGACGGCTTCACGGTCTATGAAAAACTCAGGGGGACGCCGGCAATCTTTCTGACGGCGCTCGGCGAAACCGCGGACAAGGTCAAGGGCTTCGAACGCGGCGCGGACGACTATATCGTGAAGCCGTTTGAGATGACGGAGCTTTTATTGCGCGTGGAGGCGGTTTTGCGCCGCACGCACAAGAGCGAGAAGCATTACCGCATCGACGATATCGACATTGACTTCGAGGCAAAGACGGTGACGAAGGGCGGCGTTCCGGTTGAACTCACGATGCAGGAATACGCACTTTTGGAAACGCTTGTCAAAAACCGCAACATTGCGCTGTCGCGGCAAAAGCTGATGCGCGAGGCATGGGACATTTCGTTTATGGGCGAAACGCGCACGGTCGACGTGCATGTGCAGCGCGTTCGCAAAAAACTCGGTCTTGACGACCGGATCAAGACCGTGTACAAGCTCGGATACCGGTTCGAGGAGACGCCGTGAAACTCAGACAAAAAAGCTATCTTCTGACCGTCCTGCTCGTTGCGGCGGTGCTGTATGCGAGCATGCTCTGTTTGCTGCTGCCGAATATTCGCATGACGATCCGATCGGCGGAGGCGCGCGCGCTCGGCGAGGAAAAAGCGCTTGCGCTTGCGATCGAGGGTTTGTTTGAAAAATCACCCGTACGGCAGCGTCCCGTGTATGCGCGCGGGTTTGCCGTATATGACAGCGGCGGCGCAACGTTTGCATTGGGATGCGGCGACGAGACATGGGTCGCGATCGAACCGGTTCCGCCGGTCATCAAGACGGGCAGAATGCAGTGGGTCGGTCAAAACGGGCGTACCGTACTGACAATCGCGGACCGGCTGTCCGACGGCGTGTGGCTGCATTACGGACTGGACATGACCGACGTGCTGCACAGGCTGATCTGGCAGGCGATCGGTGCGGTGTTTCTTTGCACGGCGCTTGCTGGGGGCATTTCCGCTGCACTGTATGTCCTCGAAGACCGGATCAACCGTCCGGTCGAACGGCTTGCGCATGAACTAAGGACGCCGCTGACCGTCATCCGCGGCTACGGCGAGCTTTTGGAGCGCGCAAAGCTCACGCCGGAGCAGCAGCATACGGCGGCAAGCTATATCGTGACCGAGAGTGAACGCCTGTCCGAGATCTCTCAGACGCTTCTGACGATGGCGGACACGCGGAAGAACGTATTTCGTCCCGAGCGCGTGAAGCTCGGCGAGCTCGCCGCGCATCTGAAACGGACCTATCCGACGCTGGAAACGGAGATCGGATGGGATGCGCTGACCGCCGATCGTGCGCTGCTGCTGAGCCTCCTCGGCAATCTGATCGGCAACGCGGTGAAAGCGTCCGCCCCCGGCAGCCCCGTGCGGATGAAAGCAATCCCCGGGGTGATCGAGATCATCGACAAGGGCAGCGGCATGACGGAGAAGCAGCTCCATTACGTCAATGATCCTTCGCGCGCAAAGAACCCGAGCATCCGAAGCGGACTCGGCGTGCCGCTGTGTCACGAGATCGCCGCGATGCATCACGCCGTGCTGACCTATACGTCCAAAGAGGGCGAGGGGACGACCGCAGCGGTCGTCTTCGGACAAAAAGGTGCGCAGGATCTGTAAACGCATCTGCTTCCGACAAGGATTTTACAACCTCGTGACAAGTCTGTGATGACTCCGTTACATGTTCCATGCTACGATCGAATCGCAGAAAGGAGGCAAACAGCCATGAAAACATTTTTCACAAAACACAAGATTCTGGTGATTGCGCTCAGCGGCGTACTGGTTCTCGGGATTTTTTCCGGACTTCTGCTCGGCGGCGTAATCAATCTGTCCAAGAGCGGCAGCTCGTTCAAAACCGTCGCGGAGGCGAAGGAGGAAGCGAACAAGGAGACCGAAGATAACGAAACGCCGGACAAAATGCCCGTTCCCACGCCCACGCCGCAGGAAACGAAGCTCTCCCCGGACATGGTGAGGAGCATCACAGAGGAAGTGCAGAGGCGCAGGGACTATGTGATCCCCGTTCGGACAAGCAACTGCCCTGCGGAAAACCTGATGATCTGGGATGCATCGAGACCGAGTCAGGAGCAGGAAGAGCTTGCAAAAGATGCGGCAAAGCAATTTACGGAGCTCGTGTTCGAACAGTCGTACGAGACGCTGACAGGCTACCCGCTCAAAGATGCGAGCGTGGTCGTGTATACCGACAAGAACGGTGACCGCGATACCGTTCTCCGCGTGACCGATCCTGCGGGAAACTACATCGTATCGTTTTCCGAGACGACCTGGAAGGTGCTCTGCGCCGATCTTCTGACGTATCCGGGAACCGTTACGCTCGACCGCGAAAAGGACGCGCTGCGGCTTGCGAAAAAGCTCGGCTATCAGGCAGCGGTGCTGTACCGTGATAACAACAATGATTGGATGCATGAGGGCGTCTACATGCTCACGACCGAAACGGACGAATGCCTTGCGTTCTCGTACTGCGGCGATCGGCTTTGGCAGTTTGCGGTCTATCCGAGCCAGCAGGCGATGCTGGAATGCGAATATTTCCTTGCAGACATCCAGATCGACTACGAAACGCCGGCATATCCGAGAAACTTCGTTGAAGCGGAAGCGCCGAAGCTTCCGTTCGATCAGATGCTGCCGGGCGATAAGATCATTATCCGAACGACACGTCTCTATAATCAGCTTATGGGAGAAGAAGCCAAAAAGCAGGGAGACTTCAAAGCAACCTTCTACCGCGACGAAAGCGGCGCGCGCGAGGACTGCTGGGTGATCAAGAGCGCGGGCTTCGAAATGACGGTGTCGGCGTATTCGCGCGACGTGATCCGGCTGGACTGCAGCATCCCGTGCAAGGACCTTTCGGCGATCCCGTATGAGCAGATGGGCGGCGCGGAATACGAGGCGGTCGCAAGGCTGATCGGCGAGGAGCTGTTCACCAAGCTCGGGATCTTTGATGACAGCGGCGACGCGCACGGCAAGGCTGTGAAAAATGTCGACGTCAACGCGGTTTATGACGGAGCCTACTGCACGATGGACGTTTATCTTGAGGACGGCACGGTCTACGAGCTCGGCTTTGAAAACGACGTGCTGAAGTATGCCGAACACTACGCGAACGATCAGTTCTTCTGGGTCGGCATCAACACCGGCTGGGTCGCGGACACGGTCTATGTGAACGCCGCGACGGGCAAGAAGTTCGTTCCCGAATACCGCGACTGGGACGGCGATCTGCATGTGAAGCCGCGTCCGGAAGGCAACTGAGGAACCTGCGGATCGGCGGGCAAACGCCCGTCGATCCGAGATCCGGCAGCTTTGTTGCAAAATTTTAGCAAAATTTACGTTTCGGACGCATTTGTCGTGTATAATAGGTTCCGGATGAAAGGAAGGGCATTCCTCATGAAACGAATCACACTGTTTGCGGCCGTCTGCCTGCTGCTGTTTGCATGCGGGAAACCGGCTGCGAAAACAGCGGAAGATGCTTCCGCAAAGAATCCGGAACCTGTATACGCCGCCGAAACGGAATCGAGCGTCACCACGGAAGAGATCGCGGCGCCGCAGCAGACGGCAGCGTCCAATCCGACGCTTCCGCCGGAAGATGAAGAGACGGTCGTTGTGGAATCGGCAAGCGAAGCGCCGACAGCCGCGCCGACATTGCAGCCCGTACCCGTCGAAAAACGGTTTCCGGGAAAGTTCTCGGACACGCCTGTGCTGGACGCCGAAGGCATGACCTATAAGAGCAGCAAGATCGACATTTCGATCAAGGTGTATCACGAGACCGGCACGTACTCCAAACGGATCACCTATTATGTCGCGGACATCTATGTCGCCGATGTGACGTCGATCCGCACGGCAGCCGCGCAGAACGATTTCGGGATGCGCTATGAACGGCGCGTAAAGGAAATCGCGGCAGACGCCGGCGCGATCCTTGCAATCGACGGCGACACCTATACGCACGTGGAAAAGAGCTTTGTCATTCGCAACGGCGTGCTGTACCGCGACACCCCGATCAAGGACACGGATATCTGCGTCCTGTATCGCGACGGAACCATGGAAACAAAGAAATGGGGCACGTTCACGGCACAGGAGATCATCGATTCCGATCCGTGGCAGGTGTGGGGGTTCGGACCCGCGCTGCTGGACGAGAACGGCAACGCAATCAGCATCGACCACCGGCTTTCCGGACACAACCCGCGCGCGGCGATCGGCTATTATGAGCCGGGACATTACTGCTTTGTGATCGTCGACGGACAGCGCGGCAAAAAGGACAGCGGTTCGGACGGCATCCGGCTATCCGCGTTCAGCGAGCTGATGGCGGATCTCGGCTGCAAGGCGGCGTATAATCTCGACGGCGGCGATTCCGCGCAGATGTACTGGAACGGAAAGATCATCAACAAGAGCAACAATGAAAGCCGCGTCATCAGCGACATCATTTACATTCTGCCGGAAGAATAAATCTTGTATTCCTCCCCGCCGGGACCGCATTGCCCGTTTCTTGCTTTGCGGCAATGCGGACCCGTCTTTTGATCCTCCTTACGTGCGGCTCCTCCTCTCCCCAACATGAGCCGCAAAAAAACGAACCGCTCTCCTGAGAGGGCGGTTCGTGTTTTTTGGAATGCGCTTATCCGAGAACGACGCTCGTCTGCCCGCCGAGGGTCAGCGTCGTGCCGGAAAGCTCGGCGGTTCCGAGACCGATACATGCGCGAAGCTCCGTAAAGTCCCCGAACTGCGAGAGATCGATCGTCTTTTCGGTTTTGGTTGTGTTGTGCAGCACGAGAACGGTCTTGCCCTCGTAGGTCGAGGTGAAGCCGCCGATGTTGCTGCCTGTCACGGAGACGGATTTATATTCGCCGCGGGCGATCGCCGGGTTTGCCTTGCGGATCATGATGAGCTTTTTATAGTAGGTATAGAGGCTGTCCGCGTCCGCCTTCTGCTGCTCCGCACCGTTTTCGATCTGGCTCGGATAGGTCGAGCCGACCGGATTTTTCACGGTATCGCCGTCGCCCCAGACCATGGCGAGACGGCGGTTGGCGTCGGTGTTTGCGCCGCCGCGCGAGCCGCGCATGCCGAGCTCCTCTCCGTAGTAGATGAACGGCGATCCCGGACCGAGAATGTAGAGGTTCGCCGCCATCTGCATATCGCCGTTATCGACGGACAGGAAGCCTGCCGCACGGTCGGTGTCGTGGTTTGCGATGAACGGGACGAACATCGCGTCGCTGTTCGTGCCGGCAATCGCGGCGAGGTATTTTTCGATATACTGCGTCAGCTTTCCGACGTTGCCTGCTTTTGCCGCGACGGCGAACAGACCGCCGGACTGCGAGGTCGTGAAATTGAAGCAGTTGGAGGCGGGGTAATACCGGTCGGTGATGCCGTCCCCGTCCCAGACTTCCGCGACCGTGTACATATCGGGATACTCGGCGCGGAGCGTGTCGAGATATTCCTGCCAGTAGGCGACGCTTGCGTCATGATCTCCGTAATATACATACTTCGCCGCATCGAAACGGAAGCCGTCGACGCCGCGGTCGAGGTAGTATCGCGCAATTTTCAGGCACTCTTCACGCACGGCGGGATTTTCAAAGTTGAGCTCCGGCATGCCGCCGTCGAAATTGCATTCATAATAGATATCCGTGCCGGAAAGCGCGGAGAACGTGCGACCCGCCGGCGCGGTCTCGCCCTGCTTGTAATAGCAGTAGAAATCATAGAACGGGTCGGTCGGATCGTCGTTTCGGTGCGCGCTTGTAAAGTTCCCGAACCATTCGTTCGATCTTGCGGTATGGTTGATCGGAAGATCGAGGATCAGCTTGACGCCGCGCGCGTGGCACAGCGCGATCAGTTCATCCAGATCCTCCTGCGTGCCGAACTGCGGATCGATCTTGTAATAATCGGCAACGTCATATTTATGATAGGAAGGCGAGGCAAAAATCGGCGTCAGCCAGATCCCTTCAATGCCGAGGGATTTGCCGGAATCCGGATCGCCGTCGTTCAGGTAATCCATACGGTTGATGATGCCCCGAAGATCACCGATGCCGTTGTAGTTGGAATCGGAGAACGAGCCGACGAAGATCTCATAAAAGACCCGTGCGTTGTCCGACGCGGGAACGGAACCTAAGAGATTCTGATCGGTGACAGCGTATTCGCCCTGCGGCGGCGCTTCCGTCTCCTGCGGCGCTTCTGTTTCCTGCGGCGCTTCCGCAGTTGCAGCAACAGCCGTCGGGGCGGGTTCCGCTGCGGGATCCGCTTTTTGAATGCAGCCGAAACACAGAGAAAACAGCACGGTCACGAGCAGTGCGCAGACGAATTTCTGTACGGTCTTCACAAGGCAACATCTCCCTCTTGTATAGAATCGTTCATAACAATAGTATATTTCTTGTGATTTTTTGTCAAGAATATGCTTTCTTTGCATGCAAAAACATGCTATACTTTCAAGTATGAAACGAATCGAACTGTATGATCCGGATGCGCTTCCGAAAAAACGCGCGCGCAGAAAAACACTTCTCGCCCTCATGCTCGGCGTCGGCGGGATCGGTCTTTTTGCCTGTATTCTGCTTTGCGTGCTGACCACGCGCAAAAACTATATGACAATGCTTCCGCTGACGATCGCGGCGTCCGTTCTTGCAGGCTGGATCGTCATCACGCTTCTGCACGGCTCTTTCGGCAATGCGAACGCCGACGTCCGCCATTGGGAAACCATGCTTCGGGAACCGCGAGAAACGCAGCGCGGGCGGTTTGAAAAAACCGGCGACGTACAGCGTGTCAGAAACGGCATGACCGTCCGCAAGGTTCGGTTCTTTGAGGAGGAACGCGAAAGGGTTCTCTCGGTGAGCGAGCATCTTGCGGACAGACTTCCGGACGCATTCTCCGGGACGGCGGAGACGGTGTATGATTTCATCGTCGCATATGAGGAGAACGGCGATGATTAAGCGGATTTTGAAAAACTGGTATCGGTATATTCTCTGGGCGCTGTTGTCCGCGATCTTCTGGACGTGGATCTTTACGCTGCTCTTTACGGCGCCGCCGAAGAAGAAAGTCGTGCTGTATGCGGATCTTCCGGCGATCGACGGGAATTCGCTGTCGATCGCGCTTGAGGAAAACCTGCCGGAAGGCATCCGGATGGTCGAGGTCAGCGTGTTTGACGATCTCATTTTCAACGCTTCTTCCGTATTGTCCGGCGATCTCTACCTGATCCCCGAATCGAGAGCGGAAACATATCTGCCCTCGTTTACGGAAATCGACCGAGCGGCGTTCCCGGGCGAAACATTCTATGAATCGGACGGCAAGGCGTACGGGATCCTGGTCTATGACGAAGCGAGCAATCTCAGAATCGGCGGGAAACGGGTTTTCTATCTGCAGGGTGAACGGTGTTATCTGTTTTTCAATGCGAAGTCGATTCACATCGGCGATCCGGACGATGCGGCGTTTGCCGTTGCCGGACAGTTTTTGACATTACGTGAACAGGAGAAAGCTGATGAAAAAGAAATGGATCGCAGCGCTGCTGACGACGGTGCTGCTGCTGGGCTGCACAGGAACGGAACCGAAACAGGAAGCCGTGCCGCCGACGAATGCGGCAGAGGACGGAACGGAAACGGAGATCGGGATGGAAAACGTGATTCCGACGGAAAAGATCGAAGGCAGCTCGCTCTTCGTAAAGAAGGTCGAGGACTTGCCGGACGACTTTATTATGGGTATGGACGCGTCGTCGGTCATTTCGGAAGAACAGAGCGGCGTACGATACTATAACTTCGCGGGCGAGGAGCAGGACGTATTCAAAACGCTTGCTGAGAATGGCGTTACGCACATCCGCGTGCGCGTATGGAACCACCCGTACGACGCGAACGGAAACGGCTACGGCGGCGGAAACTGCGACGTTCCCAAAGCGATCGAGATCGGCAGACGCGCATCGAAGTACGGCATGAAGCTGATCGTGGACTTCCATTATTCCGACTTCTGGGCGGATCCGGGAAAGCAGATGGTTCCGCTTGCGTGGAAGGATATGGACGTCCGCACCAAGGCGGATGCGCTCTATGCGTTCACGCTTGATGCGCTGACGCAGATGAAGGATGCAGGCGTTGCGGTCGGCATGGTGCAGCTCGGAAACGAAACGAACAGCGCGCTGTGCGGCGAGCGTCACTTTGAGAACATCGCGAAGCTGATGCAGGCAGGCGGCAGAGCGGTCCGCGAGGTGTATCCGGACGCGCTGATCGCCGTTCATCTTGCCAATCCGGAACGCACCGACGCATACGACGGATATGCTATGAAGCTGGATGCGTTCAAAGTCGAATACGATGTGCTTGCCTCTTCGTATTATCCGTACTGGCACGGAACGCTTGAAAACCTCGCGAATGTTCTGAACGGCATTGCGGAAAAATACGGTAAAAAAGTGATGGTCATGGAGACGTCCTATGCCTACACCGGGGTCGATACGGACTTTTCCGGCAACACGATCTCGGACGAGTCCGCGAACATCGTCAAGGACTATCCGTTTACGGTACAGGCGCAGGCGAACCACGTCCGCAACGTGATCGACACGGTCGCGCATGTCAAAAACGGCATCGGCGTGGTCTATTGGGAAGGCACGTGGATCACGGTCGGAACAAGCTCGTGGGAGGAAAACCACGAAAAGTGGGAGAAATACGGCTCCGGCTGGGCGTCGAGCTACGGCGGCAGCTACGATCCGGACGACGCGGGCAAGTATTACGGCGGCAGCGCGGTCGACAACCAGGCGATGTTCGATCCGGAAGGAAAACCCCTGGAATCGCTGCGCGTGTGGAACCTCGCGCGGTACGGCAACGAGGTTGAGCCGAAGGTGGACGCGCTTCGGGATACGTCGCTGTCCTTTGACCTCAAGGGACAGATCGAGCTGCCCGAAACGGTGGACGCGATCCTGACGAGCAACGAACGCCGGGCGGTTCCGGTCAAGTGGAACGTCACCGACAAGGACATCGAGCAGATGTATGCCGGCGGCGTCAGGACCTATGAAATTACGGGCGAGGCGGAAGGACTTCCGGCGCGGCTGACCGTGTCCATGATCAATTTTAACTTCCTCCGGAATTTCGGCTTCGAGGACGGCGTGATCGAACCGTGGAAGATCGAGGATCGCGGCGGCGCGGATCAGCTCTACGTTGAGGACAAGATCACCGACTCTAAAAACGGCACGTATCATATGCATTTCTGGAGCGCGGCGAAGGAATCGGTCGATTTCTCGCTGTTCCAGGAGGTAAAGGATCTCCCGGCGGGCACGTATCAGTTTACGATCTCGATCATGGGCGGCGATGCGGGCGATACGGAAATCTACTGCTATGCGCTGGTCGACGGCGTCGAGGTCGGACGGACGCCGATGAAGATCACGTCCTACGGAAACTGGGACACGCAGACCGTCAGGGACATTTCGGTGCAGGAGGGACAAACCGTCACCGTGGGCATTTTCGTGAAGTGTTCCGGCGCGGGAAGCGGCGCGTGGGGCAAAATCGACGACGCGCTTCTGAACAGTCAGTCGTAATTGCGTAGAACAGATACATTTGAGACAATTTGACGCATTATATATAAAAATCGGTTGACAACAGCCGTAAAAGTGATTATATTATAGTTACATCATGAGAACGTGGGGGCATGTTGAAACATGCCCCTGCGGTCCCGGATGAAATTCTTTTCATTCCGGTATTCGGAAACGAATATCAAATTAAACAGGAGGAAAATTATGAAAAGAACATTGGCAATTCTGCTTGCTCTCGTGATGGTTCTCGCACTTGTCGCGTGCAACACGACGCCTGCAGCTCCCGCAGCGCAGGGCAATGAACCGGCAGCGCAGGGCAACGAACC
>CAMORL010000044.1 GCA_946623765.1 uncultured Clostridia bacterium | reverse complement strand
CCCGAACCGACGCCCACGCCGGAACCCACCCCGACGCCGGAACCTACGCCGACACCTGAACCCGAGCCGCTCCGGTTTGTCGCTTCGGAGAATTACCCCATGCCGCAGCCGAACGGACCGATCATGAAGGGACATCCGTTCGCGATCGACGGCACGGTGCTTTCGACCGCGCCGCTGCGCCGCGTTTATGCGGTCATCAAAAACAGCGGCGGAAGTGTTCTGCACGAGGCGGAAAAACTGTTTGAAGACGGGGAGAACGTGACCGAGTATCGGCTGCTGGACGACACGTTCTCACGCGAGGTCGAATGTATTTCGGAAAATCTGCATTTTGAAACGCTCGCGGCAGGCGCGTATACGCTGGAGCTTTCCGCTGAAGACACCTTGGATCGGAGCGCAACGCTCTGCACTGCGGACTTTACGGTTACTTCGGACCGTAAGGTGCAGCTTCTGCCCAACAATCTGCGCGGCAATTACACGACTGCGCTTGCGTTCTTCGGCTCGCCGGAGCGATTCATGTTCCGCTACCAGTTCAAGGAGGACGGCAGAAGGATCGCGATCGATTCCGAATGGCTGAAGCAGTACGATGCCGAGGCGGTCATGCTGAACGGAAAGAAATGGCGCTGTCACGTCGACGCGGTCCCGTACTTTGAACAGGCTGGACGCTATATGGAGAACACATACGTCTGCATTCACACAGCGAAATCCGACACCGGCGCGGTATGCCTCAAGGATCTCGTGAAGCTGGACGGGACGAGCGTGCGCCGGTTCGTCAATTCCGGCGCGTTCGTAAGCCACCATTCCTTCGGGACGGCGGTAGACATCAATGCACATACGCCGAGCCACCGCGACGTGCTCGCCAATCGGGAGAAGATCTATCACGAAGTTAAGGACAACCTGGTCTATAACGGCATTGTCGAGGTCAACGGAAAGCAGTGCTACGACTTCACCTATTCCGGACGCGCATCGAGCATAAAGATGGGTGTGCCCGAACCGCTGATGAACTATCTGCTCTATGAGCTCGCGTTCTACCGTGCGGGATTCTCCTGGGGGCTCTATTACCCGCATACCTGCGATGCGATGCACTTCAGTCTGACCGAGCTTTCGCCGACGCTCTTTGAGGAGGGACCGTACGCGATGCGCAAGGTCTTTACCTACATCGAGGACGCCGGGACGACGCCGCTTCCGGACGATACTCCCGCGCCGTAACGACTTTGAATAAAAAGACAGGCAAACGCTGCTGCAAACGTTGTGCCTGTTTTTTATGTATTCATTTTGAAATCCTTTGAAGATTTTGCGCCGCCGGGCTGCGATCGGGAAATCAAAGATCCTGTTCGATTGCTCTGCAAAGGCGCTCCATGCCTTCACGGTCCGCTTCGGTAAAGCGCGCGAGCGACGGGCTGTCGAGATCGAGCACGCCGAACACGACTCCGCCTTTTCGAAGCGGCACGACCAGTTCCGAACGCGACGCCGAATCGCAGGCGATGTGTCCCGAAAAGGCATGCACGTCCGGCACAAGCTGCGAACGGTTTTCACGCACGGCGGCGCCGCACACCCCGCGAGAAACGGGGATCTCGATGCAGGCTGGCTTGCCCTGGAACGGTCCGAGCACAAGCGTTTCGCCTTCCAAAAGATAGAATCCCGCCCAGTTGAGGTCTTCGAGGGTATCGAAGATCAAAGCGGAAACATTCGCAAGATTGGAGATGCGATGCGGCACGCCGGAGACAAGCGCGTCCGCCTGGGCAATCAGGACGTCGTAGTCGGTCATGTTATGTCCCTCCGAAAGCTTTTCTTTTACAGTAACACGGATTTCCGATTTGTCAAGGCTCGATTGAAAATTCCGGTTGTACGCTGCAAATCGGTCGCGGAAGGCGTCCGGTTCGGTGTTAAGATGCCGGTGCGGACTTCTTCGCAGGAATCGAGACCGAAGCGATCGTGATGAGTCTTGCCTTCAGACTGAAATCATAACGGACACAAAAAATGCCGGAGGAGCGTTTGCTCTTCCGGCTTATTGCATTCGTTATTTTGCGAGGAACGACCAGACGCAGTATCCGATATAGACGAGCACCAGAAGCGCGCCGTGTACACGGGAGCCCTTCTTGCGGATCAGCATCGGTACGATCAGTCCGGCCATGACGAGCAGCGCCAGCGGCAGGTCGATGTACAGCGATTGCGCGGTGAAAGCGATGTTGCCGGTGATCGTTGCGGGAAGTCCGATGACGAGCAGCATGTTGAAGAGATTCGCGCCGATGATGTTGCCGAGCCCCACATCGCCCTGTCCCTTGATCGCGCTTGTGACGGTGGTGACGAGTTCCGGAAGCGAAGTACCGAGCGCAATGAAGGTTACGGCGATGACACGGTCCGGAACGCCGATCGCTTTCGCCAGCAGCTGACCGTTTTCAACCAGCAGGTTTGCGCCGACGAACAGCGCTGCAGCCGCGATCACGAGCATCAGAAGCGCGCCCCAAAGCGGCATGACCTTTTCGGATTCATCGTATTCCGCTTCACCGTCGCTGTCCTTGAGCTTGATGGAAAGGAACGCATAGACGCAGAAGCCGAGCACGAGGACGATGCCGACAATTCTGCCGACCGTGCCGACAAAGTGCTTTACTGTGCCGTCCGGTGCAAGGAAGTCGTTTGCGGGCGTGAAGAGCACCGACAGGAACAGCACCAGCGCGGTTGCGACAAAGAACAGCATGCGCCAGCTGACCGACTTGGACTTCACATCCTTTGCCGGACGAATCAGCTGTCCGATGCCGGCGATCAGCGCGGTGTTGCAGATGATGCTGCCGAGCGCATTTCCGACGCTGATGTCGGGCGATTGCACGCTGCCGACCGCTGCGGTGGTGGAGACGAGGATCTCCGGAAGCGTCGTGCCGAGGGACACGATCGTTGCGCCGACGACGATCTGCGGGATTTTGAGCCGCTTTGCAATGGCGACTGCCGCGTCGACAAACTTATCGCCCGCGATGCAGATGAGCCCCAATCCGACGAGGAACAGAACGATTGTCCAAAAGAGGGAATCGGGTACGGAAAAAGACATAGATTACCTTCCTTTCGCATAGAAAAAGAGACTTCTATGCACATCATATAATGCATAAAAGTCTCGCACATTTTGACCGGCAGCGGGATTTCTCCGTGCTGACGCCGCGGCCACGCTTACGCGTCGGCTACTCCCTTTTACGGGATCATTATATGTTAACTTTTTTCAAACGTCAAGTGCGAATTGTGGTAAATCGCGCCTGCATCTGCTATAATCAAAACTGGATTCTTATCTATACAGGAAAGGAAAAGGAGCATGGACGTACAGAATCCCATCTATGTGACCGGGCACAAAAATCCGGATACCGATTCGATCGTTTCCGCGATCGCATATGCGGCGCTGATGAACGCGCTGGGCGATCGCCGCTATACTGCGGCGCGGCTCGGCACGGTCAGCGACGAGACTGCGCACATCCTTGAACGCTTCGGCTTTTCCGCGCCGGAGCGCATCTATAACGTTCGCACGCAGGTACGCGACCTGAACTTCGACCGTCCGCCGGTGCTGTCCAGCGCGGTCACCGTCCGCCGGGCATGGGAAGCCATGCTGAAAGACGAGGGCGAAGCGACGGCCCTGCCGGTCGCAGGGGAGAACGGAAAGCTCTGCGGCATGGTCACCACGGGCGACATCGCGGCGTTTGACCTCGAATCCTCCGAGAATCCGCATCTCAACGAGATCCCGCTGTTCAACCTCGTATCAAACCTTGACGGACAGCTTTGGGACCGGAACAGTACGGTAACGTCGCTCTCCGGCGAACTCAAGATCGTCGTGCCGCAAAACGGCGGGGACGTGGAATTCCGTTCCGACATGATCGTGCTGACCGGCGGCGATCCCGCGGTCATAGAAGCGATTCTGAAAGCCGACGTTGCCTGCGTCGTGATCTGCGGCGCGCAGATCGATCCTTCGCTGTTTGAGCGGACGAAGGGCACGGTCGTCATCACCACGCCGTACGACGCGTATCGCGCTGCGCGGCTGATTATCCAGTCGGTTCCGGTCGAGCGCATTCTGCCGAAAACCGAAACGGTTTCGTTTCATCTGTCCGATTACGTGGACGACGTTCGCGAGCAGACGCTGAAATCCCGCTTCCGGAGCTACCCGATTCTGGACGAAAACGATCAGGTCGTCGGCACGCTGTCACGGTATCATCTGCTTCGTCCGAACCGCAAACAGGTCGTTCTGGTCGATCACAACGAGGTGAGTCAGTCGGTCGACGGGCTCTCCGAAGCGGAGATCCTTGCAATCATCGACCACCACCGTCTTGCGGACGTGCAGACCGGAGCGCCGGTGTACGTGCGCAACGAACCGGTCGGCGCAACCTGTACGATCGTTGCATCGATGTATCAGGAACGCGGCGTCATGCCGAACCGCAGCCTTGCGGGGCTTCTGGCGGCAGGCATCGTGTCCGATACGATTTTCTTCAAGTCGCCGACGGCAACCCCGCGCGACCGTATGATGGCGGAGCGCATGGCGGCGATCGCGGGCGAATCGCTCGACGAACTCGGACGCGACATCTTCACGCCGTCCGCAACGCGTGAGACCGATCCGAGAAAGATGCTCCTTTCCGACTTCAAGCATTTCGTGATCGCAGGACACCGGCTCGGCATCGGACAGATCAACTGCATCGATTCGGCGGAGCTTTTGAAACGGCATGACGAATTCATCGCTGCCATGGAGCAGGTCAAAACCGAGCGCGAGTTCGATATTCTGCTTCTGATGCTGACCGACGTGCTGCGGGAGGGCACCGTGCTGCTTTCCGTCGGCGACGTCGAAACGGTTGAGGAAGCGTTCAACGTCAAGATCAAGGACAACACCGTATTCCTTCCGGGCGTACTGTCTCGCAAAAAGCAGATCGTTCCGGCGCTATCCGTTCTTTGGGGGTAAAAATCATGCAAATCAGAATGAACGGCACTCCGGTCGAGGTTCAGGCAGGCGAAAGCCTTCTGGATATCGTCAAACGCCTGGGGCTCGACACTGCGAGCTTAAAGACAAGACCGATCGCCGCGGATATCGCAGGCGAGGTGTTTACGCTGAATTACATTCCGATGCGGCAAAAGGAGCAGGGCGACAACCCGACCACCTTCCGCATGCGCAAGGCGATCCGCAAGGGCGGCGGCGAAATCAAGCTGATCCGCTACACGGAAAGCCGCGGCAGAGCAATCTATGAGCGCACGATCATCTACGTGTTCTTCCTCGCGATGCGCGAGCTGTTTCCGAAGGCACGCTGCAAGGTGAACTATGCGATCGGTCCGTCGATCGACATCAGCGTCGACATCGATCCGCAGTTCACGCCGGACGACATGGAGGCGATTCGTACCCGCATGCGCGAGATCGTCGACGCGGATTATCCGCTCGTCCGCAAGCGTCTCGATATCGACGAGGCGATCCAACTGTTCAAGCAGGACGGGCAGGAGGACAAGGTGCGGCTTCTGAACTGGCGCAAGTTCACCTATTTCGACGTGTACATGCACGGCGACTATGCCGATTATTTTTACGGCGAAATGCTGCCTTCGACCGGCTATGCAAAGGTGTTCGATCTTCAGTTCCGTCCCGGCGGGCTCTTTCTGCTGCGCCCCTCGGATGCGGACGCCGACATCGCGACACGGTATGTCTATATGCCGAACCTTACGAAGGTCTTTGCGCAGTCCGACCGGTGGGCGGACCTCATGCACTGCCGCTGTATCGCCGATCTCAATGATATGGTGGAAAACGGCAGCGTGCGCGAGCTGATCCGCGTGAACGAAGCGCTGCACGAGCGGCGGTTTGCGGAGATCGCAACCGGGATTGTCAACCGCGGCGCGCGCGCCGTGCTGATCGCGGGACCCTCGAGCTCCGGTAAAACGACGAGCGCCAACCGCCTTGCGACACAGCTTCGCGTACTCGGCAAGACGCCGATCCTCCTGTCGCTCGACGATTACTACATCGATCGCTCGCTGGTACATCCGGACGAGAACGGTGAAATCGACTATGAGCACATCAACATGATCGACGTGCCGCAGTTCAATATCGACCTCGAAGCGCTGCTGTCCGGCGAACGCGTGGAGATCCCGCATTTCGATTTCAAGACGGGCTCCCGGCAAATGCTCGGACATTACGTGCAGCTCGGGGATGACGCGATGCTGATCATCGAAGGCCTGCACGGACTGAACCCGCAGCTTTTGACGCCGCGCATCGACAAGAAGCTGATCTTCAAACTCTATGTGTCTGCGCTGACGACGCTGAATCTCGACGACCACAACCGCATTCCGTCGACCGACGTGCGGCTTCTCAGACGCATGGTGCGCGATTACGAAACGCGCGGCGCGACCATCGAGCGTACGCTCGGCATGTGGGAATCGGTCAAGCGCGGCGAGCAGCGATGGATCTTCCCGTATCAGGAAAGCGCGGACGAGATCATGAATACGTCGCTCGTCTATGAGCTCTGCGTGCTGAAGAAGCACATCTATCCGCTGCTGAACGACGTGGAATCGTCGAGCCCGTGCTACGACGAAGTCATCAGCATCATCAAATTCCTGAACTATATCTCGGACGCCGCCGTCGAGGACGAAATCCCGCCCACAAGCATTCTTCGCGAGTTCGTCGGCGGAAATACGTTCTACCGCTGAGGAGGGGACATGCGGAATACCATCGGAAAACTGTGCGTGATCTTTGCGACGCTGATTTTGATCTTCGCCGCCGCATTCTTCACAGTTTCGCTGATCCTGAAGGACGGCGATTATCTCGAACAAAAGTATAAGGAGCTGAACGTGTCTCAAAGCCTCGGCATCGGCACGCCGGACCTGTCCAAAGCAACGAAAGTCCTGTTCGACTACATGCGCGGCGAACGCGCCAATATCACGGTCGACGCGCGCGTCAACGGCGAGGATGTCAGCGATCTGTTCAGCCAGCAGAAGGAAAAGGTGCATATGACCGAGGTGCAGCGCCTTTGGTTCGGGCTGTCCGCGTTCTCGCGGTACGGCGCGATCGCGGCAGGCGTGCTGCTTCTCGTCGGCATTCTGCTCATGGAGCACGGAAAACGCCGCGCGCTGATCTCGTCCGGCATGTTTTGGGGAACCGGTATTTTCGGCGGCGTTCTGGCGTTCATGGGGATTTGGGCGATCCTGGATTTCGACAGCTTTTGGACCGTCTTTCACTTCATCATCTTCCCGAAATCGCTGATTCAATACCTTTCCGCAGGCGGAACGGTACAGGCGATGAACGAACTGAACTGGGTGCTCGATTCCGAGAGCAAGATGGTCAACATGCTGCTGCCGATCTTCCCGTCGATCGTGCTGCGCGCGGCGATCTGTATCATCTTCGAGATCGCATTTGTTGCGCTGGTTGCGGTGTTCGTGCGGTTTGCGTGGCGCAAGGAAGGCAAGCCTTCACCGATTGCGGACATCGTGGTCATCGAGCATGACGCAAACGAGCCGCAGCCGATCAAGGGGCCGGACCTCGTGCTCTCGCACAAGCTGCGAAACGCCCCGAAAAACCGCCGCAGCGAGATCATCCGCCGCGCAAAGAACGGCGAATCCCTTGAGGACGAAACGCCGCTGTCGCCGGTCAAGGAGCATCTTGTCGATCCCATCTATCCGAAGACGGAGCCTGCGGCGCAGGAAGAACCTGCAACGGCAGACATTCAACCTTCCCTTGACGAGGGAGAGAACGCGCCTGCAAATCCGGATCCCGAACCTTCCGGCAAACCCGAGGAGGACGCATGAGCTACGATACGCTTGCCGCCGAAAAACAGGCGGTTCTGATCGAACGCGGTCACGCAGCGGTTCTTGCGATCGAAAGCTCCTGTGACGAGACTGCCTGCGCGATTGTGCGGGACGGACGCGAAGTCCTTTCGAACGTCGTACATACACAGATCCCGCTGCACCGCAAATACGGCGGGGTCGTGCCGGAACTTGCCAGCCGCAACCATGTCGAGCGCATCGGAGCGGTCGTCGAAAAAGCGCTTGACGACGCAGGGATGACCCTCGGAGACGTCGACGCGATCGCGGTGACCTGCGGTCCGGGGCTGGTCGGCGCGCTGCTGGTCGGCGTAAGCTACGCAAAGGGACTTGCGCTTGCGCGGAATCTGCCGCTGATCGGCACGAACCACATTCTGGGGCACATTGCCGCAAACTATCTGACGTTCCCGGACCTGAAACCGCCGTTTACCGCGCTTATCGCATCCGGCGGTCACAGCCACATCGTACGGGTACACGACTATGACCGCTGTACGCTGATCGGCCGCACGCGTGACGACGCGGCAGGCGAGGCGTTCGACAAAGTCGCGCGTGTTCTTGGGCTTTGCTATCCCGGCGGACCGGAACTCGAAAAGCTTGCAAAGGAGGGAAACCCGAAAGCGTTCCGCTTCCGTTCCGCGTTCAATGAGCGCGAGGACGAATTCGATATGAGCTTTTCGGGACTGAAGACCGCTGTCATCAATGTGCTGCACACCGCCGAACAGCGCGGAGAAACTGTGAACCGCGCGGACGTCGCGGCGAGCTTCCAGCAAGAGGTCATCTCGATCCTTTCGGACAAAGCGGTGCGCGCAGCGGACGATACGCTTGTGCTTGCGGGCGGCGTGTCCGCAAACGCAGCGCTGCGCGAGATGCTTTTTCAGAAGGCAAAGAAAAAGGGCATCCGCTTCTGCTGCCCCGACTGGAAATACTGCACCGACAACGCCGCTATGATCGGCAGCGCCGGATTCTATCTTTTAATGAAAGGACGACGCGACGGACTTGAATTGAACGCAACGCCGTATCTATCCGTCGTTTGAACGTATGAAAGCATTCGGAAAATCCAAAGATATCAATATGCTTGAGGGGCCGCTGCTCGGCAAGGTCTTTCTCTTTGCGCTGCCGCTGATGGCGACGAACCTTCTGCAGATGCTCTACAACGCCGCCGACATGATCGTCGCCGGTCTGTCGGGCGTGGAAGGCGCAATCGGCGCGATCGGCACGACCGGCGCAATGATCAATTTCATTCTGAATATCTTTTCGGGTTTTGCAATCGGTACGAACGTCGTCGTCGCAAGAAACATCGGCAGGGGAGACCGGGACGCAACGGAGCGCTCCGTGCACACCTCTCTCGTCATGGCAGCGCTGTTCGGCGCGATCTGCGCGGTTGTCGGGCTGTTTGTAAGCCGTCCGGTACTGGAGCTTCTCGGCGACAGGGGGCATGTTCTGGAGCTTGCGACGCTCTATACGCGCATCTATTTTGCCGGAGCGCCGTTCCTGTCGGTATCGAACTATCTCATCGCGATCTTCCGCGCAAAGGGCGATACGCGTACGCCGCTTTATATTCTCACCGGCACGGGACTTCTGAACGTCGGCATGAATCTGTTCTTCGTGCTCGTGCTCGGCATGTCGGTTGACGGCGTGGCCTACGCAACGGTCATTGCGAACGCAGCGAACGTCGTGATCCTCGGCATTGTGCTGATGCGCGATTCCGGCTGGTGCCGGCTGGAGCTCAAAAAGCTCCGCATCACGGGTACGGCGATGCGCGAGATCATCCGCGACGGTCTGCCCGCGGGCATTCAGGGCATGCTGTTCTCGCTTTCGAACATGCTGATCCAAAGCACGATCATCGGCATCAACAACACCTTGTGCCCCGGCGGATCGGCGGTTATCGACGGCAACGCCGCGGCGACGAACCTTGAGGGGTTTGCGTATGTGGCGACAAACTCGGTCTATCAGGCGTCGGTGACGTTCACCAGCCAGCACCACGGCGCAAGAAAGTATAAGCGCATCGGCACGGTCATGCGCTGCTGCTACTTCGTGACTGCCATGGTCGCGATCGTGAGCACTTCAATTCTGCTGATTTTCCGGCATCCGCTGCTCGGACTCTATATCCGGGACGGCAGCGAACTCGCGCTGAATACCGCGTATACACGCTTCTATATCAACATTGCGCCGTATGTGACGCTTGCATTCATGGAGGTCGGTTCGGGCATTCTGAGGGGGCTCGGCAAATCCACGCTGTCCACGGTCATCTCGCTGCTCGGTTCCTGCGTGTTCCGGCTTCTGTGGATTTATCTGATTTTCCCGCTGAAACCCGTGCTGTGGATGGTGTATCTCTCCTATCCGATTTCGTGGACGCTGACCGCGCTGACGCACTTTACGGTCTCCATGGTCGTCCGACGTCGGTATATGCGGATGTATCCGGAGTCGGAAACGCTTTGACAAATCATTTTTCGGAGGATTCATATGCGAATTGTGTGTATTGTGATCGCTCTGTTGTGTTTGGCAATACCGATTGCGTGCGGAGGAGATTCCGTAACGCCGACCGGCGAACCCGCCGCAGCTGCGGATTCTGCCGCGCAGCAGGCGAAGGACAGCGAGATTTCACAGACAGAGATACCGGAGATGACGCTGCCGCCGGAACCGACGCCGGAACCGACGCCGGAACCCACGCCGGAACCCACGCCGGAACCCACGCCGGAACCCACGCCTGAGCTCATCACAAACGAGCGGCTGGATTCGGGCGAGTTCGACAGCTTCTATGACGACGCCGTATTCGTCGGAGATTCGCTGACGCTGGTTTTCTCGCATCGCGTGCGCAACTTGCGCAACGAGACCCAAACGGAGTATCTCGGCAAGGCGCAGTTCATTGCGGCGACGAGCATGAGTGCAAAGCGCGCAAGCGAAAACCGTATCGACGGCGATGTCTGCTTCCGCTATCGCGGGAGAAGGGTCACTCTGCCGGAGGGGATCGCCATGAGCGAGGCAAAGAAGGTCTTTATGATGTTCGGTCTCAACGACCTTGCCGTGCGCAACTGGGACGACGTACTCGGTTATTTCTCCAAGATTATCGATAACATCCTCGAAACGAATCCGGACGTTGAGATTATCGTGCAGGGCGTGCTCCCGGTGCAGAAGTCGTTTTATAAGAAAACGGAG
This sequence comes from uncultured Clostridia bacterium, assembly GCA_946623765.1. Next base: position 364 of record CAMORL010000044.1, on the reverse strand, counting down.
CCGAAATGGAACACGTTCAACGAGCGGCTCGAACAGCTCTGCGCAGAGAAGGACGTTGCGTATATCTCTTTCGCGGACGAGCTGATGGACGAGGACGGCTATCTGAGAAAGGATCTTGCCGAGGGGAACGCGCATCTGAACATCAAGGGCGAGGACGTATGGATTCGTTTTCTGCGTCGCTATGCTGCCGAACACATGAACGGAAACGTGGTGTTCGAAGCGCCGTAACAGGGATAATACAAAGCCGCCGGTCCGTTGAAGACCGGCGGCATTTTTCTTTCGATTCAGTTAAGAAGGTACAGCGCGAGAAGCTTCCATTCGCCGTCGATTTCGGCGGCGGTCATGGAGATTGTGCCGACGGAGT
>CAMORL010000043.1 GCA_946623765.1 uncultured Clostridia bacterium | reverse complement strand
ACACCGCCATGAACGGCACGCAGATCAGCAGGAACAGCAGATCCATCGGAAGGAAATTCTGCAGCACGATGAACAGCGCCTGTCCGATGAACATGCCTGCGCCGATCATAACCGAGATCGTCCCCATAACCGAGGCACGCATACCGGAGGGTGCGGATTCCGCAGGCATCGTGAGGATCAGCGTGTCGGACATGGACCAAAGCCCGCCGATCGAGCAGCCGTAGAAGACGCCGGCAGCGATCGGACCCCAACCGAGACGGCATGCAAGCACGAACAGAAGCAAGCCTGAAACCGCAAGTCCGCCGAGAATCATGCAGGCTTTTTTCCGCCCGAGTTTGTCGGAGAAGAAGCCGGAAACGATCGTCACGACGCCGTTGATCAGCGGATAGATGATGAGCACGGTCGAGACAAGATCCGTGGACATCGCGCCTTCCAGCACCGTGGAATAATACGAGGTGTAGAAGGTCGTCGCGAAGAACAGGAATCCCGCAATGAAGATCCAGCGCAGCTGAGGCGTTTTGAAGATGAACTTGATTGCGCGGAATACGCCGCCCTGTTCGGCGGTGCCGCTCTTTTTGTCCTCTTTCGCCTTTTCCATGCGCTGTTCGGGCGAAAGCGAAAGGAAGCCCAGACGCTGTTCGACGAACACCGGCGTTTCCCGCACGAGGAAGAACGATCCGGCGCCTACGACGATCGCGACGATCACCGGAATCAGATAGACCATGCGCCAGCTGGACGCCACGTCCTCCTTGAGGAACATCCGCGACAGCACGCCGATCAGTGAAACGGAGATCAGCGCAATGCCCTTTGCGACAAAGCTGTAGGTAGCGCGCTTTTCTTTCGGCGCGGTTTCCATGATGTAAAGCACCTGCATGTCGTTCGGCGTAAAGAACATCATAAACAGCATGCCGAGGATATACTGCACGACGCTGTGCGCGGTCATAACGATCAGCATGCCGACGCCCATGCCGACGGTGTTGATCATCAGGAACAGCCTTCTGCCGTACCGATCGGACAGCGCTTTATAGAACGGCGTGATGATCAGAAACAGATTGGCTGCGGTCGACCACGGCGCAACGGTATTGATCGCACCTTTGTACGCCTCCGAATTGACGTCGCGCGATGCGATCTTAAACAGATCGAACAGCGCATAGGGCTGCATGGACGAGTTCATGTTGGACGTGATTTCGTCGACGATGTAGATGACCGTCAGCACGATCATCACAAACAGCAGATAGAGAGCGCCTTTCGGACGCTGCGCTTCGCGGTTGAGCCGCAGAAGCTCCCGCTGTTCGCGCATCAGTTGCTTTTCCTGTTTTTCCAAATTCGGTTCGCCTCCTTCATTACATTCCCGTTGATAATCCGTCTCGGACGGAATTCAGCCTTCCTTCGCGTCCATCAGCATCCAGCCGAGACTGACCGGCGCGGTAAACGCGGTGCCGCAGTAGACGCAGACCCGCGCGCCGACCGCGGGCAGAGGACCGCCGCAGTTCGGACAGTTGAAGCCGACGACCTCGCTTTCCGGATCGTCCGCATAGCCCGCGACATAGGTCAGCACGAGCCGCTTTTCCCGCGCAGTCTCGGTCTTGTCGCGATAGCCCACCGCCGCCTGGCACGTGAGAAACTTCCGCCGCGAGGCGTTGTCGTACGCCGCAACGGTGACGCGGTGCACGTCGATTCCGTCCTTCACGTCGTCCGGCAGACGGTCCTCGAACGATTCGCGAAACTCCATCGTCGCGTCGTCCCGATAGAGCACCTTGCCCTGCGCGCCGCTTTCGTAATACGTCTTTGCGTCGCGGCGCACACGCTGACCGAAGATCCGCGCGTTGAAATCCGGAAAGTCCTTCAACAGCTTCGGCAGCACCACCGATTCCAGAGAGGACAGCGAGCGCGGTTTTTCCGGCTCCTTGTCTAAAGCGATCGCTTCGTCGAGCGCGTTTTTGATGGTCCTGATCCGCTCGCGCATGCCGCGCGTAGCACGGCGAACGCTCATAAATCCTCCGAACAGCGCCAAAAGCCCGCCTGCGGCGATCAGCGCAATGACCCACCAGTTCATATGCTTCCTCCCGGGAAAAGTCCTTTCATTCAGTTTGAAACGAAACGCGGAAAATGTCAAGACATTCTTTGCAAAGCGCGATAATTGCGACAAAAATACACCAATCCATCCTTGACATTGCGCACCGCTTGCCGTAAAATATATAATAAGAATGGAGTATCATTCGATCCAAACCAAATAAAGAAATGAGAGGGGTTTGCATGGAACAAAAGAAAAGAACAATCACCAAGGTAGAAGACGGTGAAAAAGTCAAAAAGACCGTGAAGAAAGCCGCAGAAGCGAGCGAGGCGGTCGAAGAAGAAACGAAAAACGTCAAAAAGGTCGAAACCCTCAGCAAGTCGGAAGAGAAAAGCAAGGCGACGACGCTGCGCATCGTAGCAGCCATTCTCTGGGCGTTTGCGATCGGTTTTGAGGTTGTTGCGATCCTCTTCCTGTTCAAAAAACTGTATATCCCGTGGCTGCCGCAGATGTGGGGAATGATTATCTGCATCGTGCTCGATCTCGCCTGCTGTGTGGCTGCTGCACTGCTCTGGAAGAAAGCAAGCCACCTCGATCCGTTCAGAAAGACCAACAACAAAGTCGGCTTCTTCATTCTCACACAGCTCGGCGTCATCATGGCGGCAATCTGCTTCATCCCGCTGATCGTCCTCGTGCTTCTGAGCAAGGATAAGCTCGACAAGAAATCCAAGATCATCGTTACGATCGTCGCGATCGTCGCGCTGCTCATCGCGGGACTCTTGGGCGCGGACTTCAACCCGATTTCCGCAGAAGAAAAAGCGCAGGCGGAAGATACGATCACCGAGGACGTGTACTGGACCGCGTTCGGTCACAAGTATCACATCTATGGCGACTGCGGCTCTCTGAAGAATTCCGCATCGCTGTACAGCGGTTCCGTCACTGCCGCAATCGACAACGGACGCGGCGAACTTTGCTACTTCTGCGCAAACAGAGCCGAGAAAGAAAAGCAGCTGAAGCTGGATGGCCTGAACGTTGAAGAAGGCGTCGGCGAAGCGACCGGAGAATAAGCCATGGCGGGCATCGATCTCAATTCCCTGATGGGACTGGTCGGCAGCGACGGTATCGACGCGATCGCAAAGGCGACCAAGACGGATAAATCCAAGGTCACGACGGTGCTTTCCGACGCACTGCCTGTGCTCGTCGGCAAGATGTCCGACAATGCTTCCTCAAAGGACGGCGCGGCATCCCTGAACAAAGCGCTGAACGAGCATAAAACCGGCGACGTGATCGACGCAGCGTCGTTCCTCGCCGGCGCGGACAGCGACGACGGCAAGAAGATCCTCGGACACATCCTCGGCGGCGACGAGGCGGCGGCAACCAAGGCGATCTCGAAGAAGAGCGGCGTTTCCGGCAAGAAGGTCGGCACGATTCTATCCATGGTCGCACCGCTGCTCCTTTCGCAGATCGGCAACAAGAAGGACGACGATGATGCGGACAGCTCCGCACTCGGCGGGCTTTTGGGCGGACTGCTGGGCGGCGGCTCGCAGAGCAGCTCCGGCGGAATCGGCGCGTCGCTGCTCGGAAGCCTTCTGGGCGGCGGCTCAAGTTCGTCCTCGAACAGCTCCGGCGGGCTTTTGGGCGGACTACTCGGGAATCTGTTCGGCGGCAAGGAAGAGGAGAAGGAGGAGGAAAAGGAAGAATCCTCCGGTTCCATTCTCGGCGGGCTCGGCTCGCTTGCCATGAACCTGTTCGGCGACAGCTCCGCGCTTGAAGAAAAGGAAGAAACGTCTTCCGCAAAGAAAAAGACCGGCAAAAAGACCGGCACGTCCACGGCAAAGAAGCCTTCGACCTCGACCGGCAAGAAGACTGCGGCGAAGAAGCCTGCGTCTTCGACCGGCAAGAAAACCGGCACGACTTCGACCGGCAAGAAGACAGCGGCGAAAAAGACGGGAACGACTGCGGCGAAGAAGCCTGCGTCTTCGACCGCCAAAAAGACCGGTACGACTTCCACGGGCAAAAAGACCGCGAAGAAGACCACCGGCAAATAATCCGAAAACCGGCAAAAGGCGTCCGAACGGGCGCCTTTTTTGTATTCCGTTTGCAGGGGTTTTACACCGTGCCGGTGAGCGTGACCGTCAGCACGCCGGGGGTGACGGCAACCGCGCCGGTCTCGTCCTGTGTGAACGTCGCGGCAGGCACGGACAGCGTTCCCGCGGTTCCCGAGGGCAGCGTAAGCCGCGTGCCGTCAAAGGTGAAGTCTGTCGTCGGCGTTCCGTTGACCGAAACCGCGACGCCGCTGAACGCAAGCGGGAAATCGTCGGTCAGCACGAGGTCGGTCGCTTCCGTGTTGCCGCGGTTTTCGATCGTGAAGGCGACTTCCAGCGAGCCGCCGCCGGTGATCGGGTTCGGGTACATCTCCTTTTGGATCGTCACGTCCGCGTATTCGGCTGCGGGGACGGTCGCGGAGACGGTCAGCGGATCCGTTTCGCCGATCGTCGCGGTGTTTGTGATTTCGCTGCCGACCGTAAGCGGAGCAAAGGAATTCACCGTCGCCTGATAGATGAGAAGCGCATCCGCGTTCGCCGGGATCGACGGCAGCGTGAACTGCATGCCTTCCGGTACGAATGCGGGCGTCAGCGTTTCCGAGAACGTCCCGTCGACATAGAGCGTGGCGTTGCCTGCAAAGGTCAGCGGAACGACCGGCGTATCGGAACCCGAGGGGGTGAACGCGCCGAGATTGTCGGTCACGACGAGGGATTCGACCGGCGAAGCGCCGCTGTTTTTGAACGAGATGAGGTACGTCAGCGTCGAGCCTTCGCGGTACGCGTCCTCGAGCGCGCGTTTTTCCGCGGTCAGCGCCGCGTTCCATTCCGTCTCCGCAAGGTTGGACAGCACGGATGCGGTCGTCGTGCCGTAGGTATATGTCAGATTTGCCTGATTCTTGATGATTGCCATAGGATACTCCTTTCCGGACGGCGTATGCCGCCCGTGGTATACTATGCAAAAAAACACCGATCGGCTACAACCGCGAAAAGGACGCAAAAAACCTCCCCCGAAACCGGGGGAGGCAGGGAAGGTGCAGATGCTTTTTACGCGAACGTCATCGCCAGGGAGATCATGCCGGTGATAAAGATACAGATGAATCCGAACGCGATTGCGACGAGCGCGCAGTTCAGACCGATCGCGGATAAGATGATGCCCTTCACGGTGCGGGTTTCGCGGCGGATGCTGCGAACCAATCCGATGATGCCGAGAATGAGTGCGGCAAAGCCGAGGACCAGTCCGATGATGCCGAGAATGATCCCGACGGAACTGCCGGCTGTTGTTCCGTTGTAATAGGCATACTCGACGCGCATGACGCCGTTGAACAGGGAGAAGAAATAACCGACACACGACAGCGCGCAGCCGACGATGCCGAGCACCAGCGCCGTTGCCTGCAGCTTGACGGACGCAGGGGTACGCACGGGCTGTTCGATCACGGGATTCTGATATTGATACTCCATATGTTTGCTCCTTTTTTGAATTTGTATGGAATCTCTGCCGACCGGTTTTTTACTGATCGGAGGAGAGGTATTCGCTCTTGATCATCTCATAGGTATCGCGATGGAAGACCGCCTTCTCCATGGCGTCGGTGTACCATTCGTCAAACTGCGCTTCCCACGTTTCCTCGGTGAGCGCTGCCAGCGCCGCGATGCGGATATCCTCTTCGATCGACGCGCGGTCGACGGGACCTTCCTTCACGACCTCGATGAACTTGACGATCACATATGCGCCGTCGACCAGGAGCGGCTTGCTGTACGTGCCGGGTTCGAGATCCTTGGCACAGTCGCCGAGCGAACCGTTGCGCGGGTCTTCGCCTTTGATGTAGATGAGACGCTCGTCCATGCCGGATTCGTTTTCCGCAGAGCCGTTATAGGTCTTCATGACGTCCTCGAACGACGCGCCGCCTTCCAGCGCGGCATACGCCTCGTCGATCTTTGTGCGGACGTCGCTGTAGTAGCTGTTCTCCAGCTCGTCGTTTTCCGCCTTCAGCGCCGCATACTGTTCCGCGATCTCCGCCTGACGTTCCGGGTTCTCGCCGTTCAGCGCCAGTTCGCCGTATTCCGCTTCGAGATCCTTCATCTGCGTCGCGTTCGCCTCGATCTTTTCGTCCGGCTCGCCGTCCGGTGTAAGCTGGATCACCTGCACGCGGATATAGCCGTCCGGCACATACAGCACGGGTACGGCGTCTTCGACCTCAAGTCCCTGCGCGTCGTAGTAGTATTCCAGCGGATCCTCGTCGTATTTGGCTTTTTGTGCGGCAAGCGTCTTTTCGTACCACGCGTCGACCTCAGCGGGGTCGAGCGAATCGGTATTCATGGTCGCCTTCAGCGCTTCGGTGAGACGATCGATCCGGAAGCTTTCGAGAATGCTGTCGTGTTCCATCGCCAGATAGTCGTCAAACACAAAGCCTTCGTGGAACATCTGCGCAAGCTGCTCGTTGATCGCGTTGACCGCGACGTCGATCTGCTCCTGCGTGAGGCTCGAGGCGTCGTCCGGAATCTCCTCGATCGCGCCGTAGTAGTACGCGAACTGGCACAGCAGCGCATTGCGCTCTTCCTCCACTTCCGCATGCGCGGACGCGTCGATCTCCAGTTCCTCTTCGCTTGTGAGGGTGATGCCGAGCTCCTCGGCCTTCCAGAGCGGCACGTAGGTGCGGATCATCTCGTCCTCCGTCATAGACATGCACTGTTCGACGGTTTCGGCGTTGACCGAGCCGGAATAGGAGAACATGCCCATATAGGAGTCGAACAGGTTGACGACGTCGTTCGCCTTGATTTTGATGCTGCCGAGCTCGATCGCGGTTGCTTCGCCGTCAAAATTGACGGTGTCCGGCGCCTGCGTCTGCGCGTCTTCGGGGGCGGGGGTGACTTCATTCAGCTCGCCTTCCTCCTTCGGAACAAGGCAGCCGGTAAGCGACAGCGACAGCAGGATTGCCGTCAGCATCGCAAGAAAACGTTTGTTGAATTTCATTGAACAGGGATCCTTTCTGTGGGTTCGCTCCATTATACTCCGAGTTCGGCATCCGCGCAATGCATCAGCCTGTAAATTAATTGTGGAAGATTTTTGACAAAATCGCGAACATCGCGCTTTTTATCGGTCCAGACGATCGCGGCGGGCTCGTTCGCAAGCAGACGGAGATTCGGTTCCGAGGACAAAACCGCCAAAAGCCGTATGCCGTCCGGATGTGCGGACGCGTCGTATACGAGGGTGACCTTGCCGTCGCGTACGGTGACGGTGGAGAATCCCGCGCGGCGCGCATACGCGCGAATCAGCGCAAGCTGCATCAGCGTCATCACCGGTTCGGGCAGATCGCCGTAGCGGTCGTTGAACTCGTCCAGAAGATCCGTATAGGAATCGCTGTCGCCGATCCCCGCGATGCGCTTGTACATGGCAAGCCGGTGCAGTTCGCTCGGCAGGAACGATTTCGGGATGTACGCGTCGACCGGCGCGTCGACCGTCGTTTCGATCTCCGGCGCAACCGTTTCGCCCTTTGCTTCGGCGACGGCGTTGCGCATCAGCTTGCAGTAGAATTCGTAGCCGATGTCCGAAATATGCCCGTGCTGCTCCGCACCGAGCAGACTGCCCGCGCCGCGGATCTCGAGGTCGCGCATCGCCAGGCGGAAGCCTGCGCCGAACTGTGTGAATTCGCGGATCGCCAGGAGTCGTTTCTGCGCCGTTTCGGACACTTCACGCGCCTGCGGAACGGTCAGATACGCATACGCCATGCGCGTCGATCGCCCGACCCTGCCGCGAAGCTGATAGAGCTGCGCAAGCCCGAGCCTGTCCGCGTCGAGCACGACGAGCGTGTTTGCGTTCGGGATATCCACGCCGCTTTCGACGATCGTGGAACAGAGAAGAATGTCGATTTCATGGTTCAGAAACGCCATCATCGTGTTTTCAAGCTGGGTTTCCGGCATCTGCCCGTGCGCCATGGCGATTGTCGCCTCCGGCAGCAGCGCCCTGAAATGCTCGAGCGTCGAACCCATTGTGATGACGCGGTTCGACACGATGAATGCCTGCCCGCCGCGGGCAAGCTCCTTCTGCAGCGCGGCGGCGATGAACGCGTCGTTGTATTCCATAACGAACGTCTGCACCGGGAATCGGTTTTCCGGAGGCGTTTCGATCGTCGAGATATCGCGGATGCCCGTCATCGAAAGGTTCAGCGTCCGGGGGATCGGCGTTGCGGTCAGCGTCAGCACGTCGATCTCGCTGCGCATCGCTTTGATCTGCTCCTTGTGGTTTACGCCGAAGCGGTGTTCCTCATCGATGATGAGCAGCCCGAGATTCTTGTATTTCACCGATTTTGCAAGCAGCGCGTGCGTACCGACGACCACGTCGATCTCGCCCGATTCGAGCCCCTTTTTGACTTCGGCGCATTCCTTCGCCGACTGGAAACGGGAAAGGCACGCCACGCGCACCGGGAAATCCGCAAACCGCTGCAAAAGCGTATGGTAATGCTGCTGCGCAAGGATCGTCGTCGGGACGAGAAAGGCGACCTGCTTGCTGTCCTGCACCGCCTTGAACGCCGCGCGCATCGCAACCTCGGTCTTGCCGTAGCCAACGTCGCCGCACAGCAGCCGGTCCATCGGCCGCGGCGATTCCATATCCGCTTTGATGTCCCGGATCGCCTGCGCCTGATCCGGCGTTTCCTCGTAGGGGAACGCGTCTTCGAGCCGCTTCTGCCACGGCGTGTCCTTGGAGAAGGCAAAGCCGCCGTTCGAGGCGCGCGCCGCGTACAGCCGCGCGAGGTCGACCGCGAGTTTTTTCGCTCCCTGCCGCGCTTTTTCCACACGCTGCTGCCATTCCGTTCCGCCGAGCTTCGAAAGCTGCGGCGGCACTTCCGCGTCCGCGCCGACATATTTCTGAACGCCGTCGAGCCGATCGGTCGGCAGATAGAGCCGGTCTCCGCCGCGGTAGGCGAACAGCAGATAGTCCTTCGTACTGCCGTCGATCGTGAGCTGTTCGACACCGAGGAATTTTCCGATGCCGTATGCTTCATGCACCACGTAGTCGCCGACGGACAGGTCCGAATACTTCAGCATGCCGCTCTTTTTGCGCACACGGGCGGCAGGACGCTTGCCGAACAGCTCCTGCGCCGTCAGCACGTAGAGATGCGATTCCGGGAACGCAAAGCCCTGCGGCAGCGTTTCCGAAAGGATCAGCGCTTCGCCGCGCACCGGCGGACGGGTCAGGGCGTCGGCATACGCGACCGAAAGATCGCTGTCGCGCAGCACGTCGCGCATACGTTCCTGCGCCTCTCCGACGTACAAAAGCACAGCTTCGCGAGCGCCGAGGAGCTTTTCAAGCTCGGTCAGAAACTGCGCGGAATCGTTCAGATACACGGGTGCGGGCTCCGCCGTAAAGCTTACGCGCGCATGGTGCCGGTAATTTGCATAGGGACGGAACAGCGCGTAGTACGCTGCGGTGCGGCGCGTGTCGAGCCGCCGCACGATTGCGTCCGCCGGACAGAGCAGCTTTCCCTGCGAGGGATGCCCTTCGCCGCGTTCGAGCGTCGCGGCAACGGTTTCGGAAAAGACCAGTTCGGCGGCGCGCGCCTCGTCCGCAATGCGTTCGGGATCGTTCAGAAGGATGACGCTTCCGTCCGGAAGGTAATCCTGCAGCGTTTCCGTGACAGGGTACAGAAGCGGAATCAGCACGTCCGCCCCGATGCAGGGACGACCCTCCTTCCAGGAGTCGCGCTGCGCGTCGAATCCCTGCGCGTTCTTCAAAAGCCGCAGCGCCCGCGCCATCGACTCCGCGGTCTGCGGAGACTCAAAGGCGGGCGGCAGCACGGCGGCGGAAACCTGTTCAACGCTGCGCTGCGTCAAAGGATCGAAGACGCGCATCTGATCCACGTCGTCGCCGTAAAACTCGATGCGGTACGGATACGCCGCCTGCGGGGGATAGACGTCCAGAATGTCCCCGCGGGACGCAAACTGTCCCGGACCTTCGATCTCCGCCGTGCGTTCGTAGCCTGCGTTCGCAAGCTGTGCGGCAAGCACACGCGGATCGACCGTATCGCCGACGGATACCCGGACGATCTGCGACAAAAATGTCTCATGCGGAACAAGACGTTCCATCATCGCTTCCGGGCAGGTAACGATCAGTGACGGCACGGAAAGCGCGAGACGAGAAAGCACCGAAAGACGCTCGCTTCGGCGTTCGGCGGAAACCGCCTCGAGGTGAACAAGCGGCAGCTCACGCGGCAAAAACAGCCCGGCATCGGGACAGTATGCGCGCTGCAGCTCATAGAGACGCATCGCTTCCGCAGGCGTGGGCACGACCCAAACGACCGTCCGGTCCTCGGCAAGCGCGGCGTTTACCGCGGCACGGTGCGCCTCCGGAAGCCCAAAGACGGCGACCGTTCCGTCACCGTTTTCCAATGCAGCATGCAGTTGTCGATAGCCCGGGTCGTTTGCGACCGCGTTTAACAGTTCTTTCATATCCTAATCATGGTGTAAAAACGCACCAATCAATTTTCATCCCTGTGTCCGTCGATCGAGACGGAACGGTTCTGCTCGTGCTTCTTGTTGTACTTCATCTGCGCTTCGCCGATATTGCCGGACACGATCAGCGCGGCGGCGTTCGCGGCGTTTATATAGACTTCATCGAGCACGTTCTGTTCCTCCTTCGAGGGACGCTTCAGAACGTAATCGCGCAGAAGCACCGATTCGTCCTTGCCGACGCCGATGCGAATCCGCGGAAAGCCCTCGGAATGGATGCAGGCGATGATCGAACGCATGCCGTTGTGCGTGCCGGCGGAGCCCTTTTCGCGGATGCGGAGGCTGCCGATCGGCAGATCGATATCGTCATAGAGCACGATGAGCTTTTCCGGTTCGAGCTTGTAGAAATGGAGAAGCTGCTGAACCGCGTCGCCGCTGAGGTTCATATAGGTCTGCGGCTTGCAGAGGATCACGCGCTCGTTCTGAATGCGGCCTTCGCCGTACAGAGCGGAAAAGCCCTTGGTTTTGACGGGGATGCCGTACTGTTCCGACAGCGCGTCCAGCGCCTGAAAGCCTGCGTTGTGCCGTGTTTTTTTGTAACTCAGCCCGGGATTGCCGAGCCCGACGATCAGATACATACTGGTTCCTTTCCGAAAACGGTATTTCCCCACGCCCCGGACGGGGGAGGGGTGGAGAACGGACAGACGTCCGTACAAACTGCTGCATAAAGGATCGCTGCGCGCAACTTTACGGCGGCGACGTCTCATCTTTGCCGGC
>CAMORL010000042.1 GCA_946623765.1 uncultured Clostridia bacterium | reverse complement strand
TTTTTTGCAAGCGCAGACACTTTTCTGTATCTGCTTCAGTCTGTCCTCCGATCCGCTCGTGCGCATTCATAACGCGCTTATGCTCCTCGTTCTGTATTGGCGATGATATGCGCACGTTCGTCTTCTTCATTCGGATGCAAAAAGACGCGGTTTTTTCTTGTACCGATTCAAACCGTTCTCAGGGATTAACGGAATACATAACCATCCGTTCGGCAGCCGGGCATCGGAATCGAAACCTGTATCATTTCGGGCGTTTTCCCGCATTTGGGATTGACGGAAACAACGGTCTCATATATAATATATCGTGGTAGTATAGAAGCGAATACGGAGCGTGCGGGGAGGATACGGATGGCGGGGTTTTCGGAGCTTTTTCCGCCGTATGGCGGCGATCAGCCGTATTTGTATTTTTGCTTTTCAGACGCGGACAAAAGCCGGCTGCAATCGCTGTTTCGACGGCTGTACGAACGCGGCTGCCGCATCTGGTACCCCACGGGGTACGGCGGCACCGTTGCGGAACGGGAACGGCGCGATGCGCGTATGCGCAAAGCACGGCTTGTGGTCCTGTATCAGACCAAACGCGCGCGTACGGATCAGGCGGTTAAGAGCGCGGTACTCGTCTGTCAGGAGAAAAACATCCCGATCATCAGTCTTGACGCGGACGACGCGGAAAGTACGCTGTCCATGGGGCTGGATTCGCGCGCGGTTCATCTCAAAGCGCGCAGCGCCGATGCGGCGGAAGCGGCATTGCTCCATGCGGACGGCTTTTCGCAGGAGCTGATCGGTCCGCCGCTGCCCGTTCGCAAAAGGTCCGTTCTTACGATCGCAGCCGCAATCATCGCCGCGGCGTTTCTGCTGCTCGGCGCAGCGGTTCTTGTTCGGCGTCTTCGCTCGCCGTCCGTCGAAAAACCCGGCGATACGGTTTTCTTTTCCGATCCCGTCCTGACTGCGGCAGTGCGCGATGCGCTCGGCGGCGGACCGATCACCGAAGAATCAATTGAGACGGTTACGATGCTTCGTTTCGACGCGCTGCCAAAGCAAGCGGAGGAACTTGACCGGCTTCCCAATCTTTCCCGCATTGAACTGAATCAGGCGAACGCTTCCGACGCCGCTCCGCTTCTCAAACAGTATGAAATCGTGCTGACGGGAGGCGGGCAATGAGCGTCTACTTTAAGCCGTATGAGGGTCGCCGTCCCTATCTTTTCATCAGCTATTCCCACCGCGATTCCGAAGCGGTTCTGAAGACCGTCACGCTGCTGCACAACCGCAAACTGCGGCTGTGGTACGACGAAGGCATTCCCGCAGGCAGCGATTGGCCGAAGAACATCGAAGAGCATATGCAAAGCTGCTCGACGGTGCTGTTCTTTGTCTCCGAAGCCGCGCTGGCTTCTCCCAACTGTCTGAGCGAAATCGAAGCCGCTCTTGCATTAAAGAAACCCGTTCTTCTGCTGCCGCTTTCGGATACGGCGCCGAATGCAAAATGGAACGATCTGTTTTCGCAGTGTATAAGGCTTTCGTCCGGTTCCGATGCTTTAACGCGTGCCGAAGCGGTTCTTTCCTGCAAACAGATCACGCGGGCATATTATCGCAAGCCGTTTGAAAACCTGCGGTTCGACCGGCTGATGCTTGCGCTCGCGCTGCTGCTGTTTGCCGCTGCGGCGGCAGGATTATATGCGCTTATGACGGGTCGATTGGACGCCTATATCCTGCCCGATCCGACATCCGCACCAACGGCACGACCGACGCCGACCGAAATGTCCGTGCCGACCGAAGCGCCGGAACCGACTGCGACGCCGTATGTTCCCGGCATGGAAACGGTCGTGTTCCCCGACGCGAAGCAGGAGACGGCGGTGCGCAATGCGCTCGGTATTTCGAACGGCGATATTACGCTCTCCGATCTCGGCGGCATGACGGAACTGCATTTTTGCGGCACCATGGTGCTGAACGATCTGTCTGCAGTCGAATACACAGACGGCGGATACGCCGTAAACGGTGCAAAGCCGCTGATGGGTCCTGTCGAGGATCTTTCCGTGATCGGGCGCATGCCGTACCTTCGGGAGCTTTCGCTGATCATGCAACCGGTGCAATCGCTGGCTGCACTCGATCGTCTCCTGCTTTTAGAGGACTTGAGTCTTGCGGGCTGTGAAAACGCAGATCTTGCGACGCTGCCGGTTCTGCCGAGCCTTAAAACCCTCCATCTGGAGCACAGCAATGTGCGCGACCTTTCCGTGCTGAACGCACAGCCATCGCTTGAGACCGTGACTGTGAGTCTCGATATGCTGCCGCTGATCTTCCCGGAGGATGCGGCGTTCGATGTCATTTTAGTCCCGTAACCCATTTCCCCTTAGCACAGGACAAGGAGGTCCGCCATGGCAAAACCCGCATACCGAAAAAAGAAGCTGTTCCCGCTGTATGCCGAAGCCGACAAAGAACGCGTCGCGCCGATTCTCGACGCGCTGCGGGCAACCGGATTTTCGATTGCAGACGAAAACGAAACGCCGAATAAACGCGGCGTCATGCTGCTGTTCACGTCCGAACGGCTGAACGAAGCCCCTGCCCTTTTGGAAACGTTCTTCGCCAACGACGCGAAAGGCGTGGAGACGGTGCCGATAAACCTCGACGGCTCAACGCCGCCGGAGCTGCTGAAAAACGCGCTGTATTCCCGCAACACGATCTTCGCCGAACGGTACTCCGTAGAAGAGCTTGCACAGCGTATCGCAACCGCAAAGCCGTTTGAAGCAGCGAAAAAGACGCTTCCGATCATCCTTGCCGCCGCGGCGGGTGCGCTTGTGATCGCCGGAGGCATTTTCCTTGCGGTGAAGCTGCTGCCCGCCAAGGAAACAGACGCATCCGAGACAGCGCCTGCGCCGACGGCCGTTCCTGTCGTGCCCGCAGAAGCGGGGCTGACCGCCGAGGATCTTGAAAAAGTACACGAGCTGATCATCGTCGGCGATACGCTGCACTACTTCACCGGTGATGAGGGGATTGCGAAGCAGAACGGCTGGGCGCGTATCGGCGCGGAGTACTTTGTCAACCGCACCGAGGAGGAAGGCAAAAGGCATTGGTACAGCAAGGAGGATGGACACGAGATCGGGACGGCGGAATGGAACGATCTCGACTTTTTGCGGTACATGAAGAATGTGAAGTTCATCACGCTGGTGCGGGTCATTGGCGAGCTTCCCGATCTGTCCGGACTGGAACAGCTTGACGTTGTCGAGCTGTTCGATTGCGGCGTCATGAGCGTTGCCGGGCTGAAAAATGCCCGCATCCGCAACTTTGGCTATTCCGGTAATACGCTTTCGGACTTTTCGCCGCTGTCCGATTGCGAACGGCTTCGCTATGCGAATCTGACGCTGTTCGATCCGATCCCCTCCGATCTGACGTCCTTCGGACCGCCGAACTTGACCGAGCTTTACCTTGACACCGACAGCACGGCACGGATGATCGACCTGTCCGGTCTGCAAAACTGTTCCGAGCTTTCGCTCGTTCGGCTCGACAGTCTGCCTTTGACCGATCTCGACTGTCTTTCCGCGTCCAAGAAGCTCCGCGAACTGGAGCTTTGGAACCTGCCGGAGCTTGTGAGCGTCAACGGATTACAGGATCATCAGCAGCTGACGCGCCTGTTTGTGGATTATCAAAGCGAAGACCTATCTGACATGTCCGCGCTTTCGGACAATACAAGTCTGAAATTCGTCGATCTGCACAACGATGCGCTGTCCGACCTTTCTTGGCTCGAAAACGCAAAGAATCTCGAAGAACTGACTCTTTGGGGTACGCACGGTGTTCGGAACCTGCGCGGTCTGGAAAACCATACAAGTCTAAAGCGCGTGCATATCGAAGAGCTTGAGCATCTTACCGACATCTCCGCGCTCGAAAGCTGCACGGGAATTCAGATGCTCCATATGAACAGCGTCTTTGATCTTGCGGACATCTCTCCAATCGTAAAGCTGCCGCACCTTGGCGATCTTGCCATCTACGGCTCCGATCTGCACGATGTCAATTTCCTTTCCGACATCGTGAACAAGGACGGCTTCTCGTTCGGCATTTCCGAGGTGGATGACTGGTCGGGACTGGAAGCGATCAAAAACTATAACTATCTGAACGTCACAGACCGCACCGGCAGCGCCTTGCCCTATATCAAGAATGCGACAATCCACGAATTTGAGCTTTGGTGCCGCAGCGGCTACAGCGATTGGAGCCGGGAACCGCTCGACTGGTCGCTGTTCCCGCATGTCACGCAGAATATGACGCTGCACGGGGTCGTATCTTTGGAGGGCATGCCTGCGCTTGAGATCACCGGACTGTTTATCGACGATTCACAGACGCTGACCTCGCTGAACGGCGTCGAAAACCTGACACATGCAGAAGACGGAATGCTGTGGCTGAACGTCAAGGGCTGTCCGCGCCTGACCGACTGGTCGGCGCTGAACGGGATGAAACTTGCCGAAATCTGCTGTGAAAACACGTTTACGCTGCCGAACTTTGCGGCGATCGACACAAATTCCGTCAAGCTTCTTGAGCCGGTCGATCTGTTCGACCTGCATTGCTTCGACGGCATGGATCCGAATCGAAGCGTCTCCATCGAGCTGTTCCAGACGATGGACGTTTCCGACCTCTCGCCGCTGTATGCGCTGAAAAACGGCAGCCGGCTCATGGTTCCCGCGCACCTCGGCGAGCAGGCGCAGCTTCTTGTGGAAAGCGGCAACTTCCGCACATTCGAAATCGTTTATCCGGACGAATGGTGGCAACCCGCCGAGTTTGACGTGAAGCTCTTGTCGTTCGACGAACTCGACACGCTGCCAAGCGCGGTATTGAGCCGCGTGAAGGATCTGCATGCAGTCGGCGACACGATCTTCTCCTGGGAGGAATATTGGCTCGATCAGGATTGGGACGACGGCAAGCCGACCTTTGTACTGCGGTCGAACGACGGTGACCCCAGCCATGATATCGCAATCGAGCACCCCGGTACAATGACCGATTTTTCCAAGCTGTCCAAGCTGACCGGACTCGAATATCTGAACCTGATCGATCAGTCGCTGACGTCGATCGAGGGGATTCAGAATCTGCAGAAGTTGAAGAATCTCGAACTTACGTTCACGCCGACCCTGACGGATGCTTCCCCGGCGTTTACGCTGCAAGGGCTGGAGGAGCTGCGGCTACAGTACACCGGCGTAACGAGCGTGCAGGGCATTCAGAATTTGCAGAATCTGCATTGGGCGGATCTGAACGGATTGAAGCTCGATGATCTCTCCCCGATCGGTGCGCTTCCGGAGGATTGCGGTCTCTTCTTCGACCTCCCGTTGATGACGGCGGACGAATTCTTTGCCCTGCCGGAAGCCGTGCTGTCCCGCGTCCGCGAGATCGGTTTCTTCGGGAATTACGCAACAAAGGACCCGTGGGGCGATCTGTGGCTCGAGGAGGACTGGAACGGCGGCAACAGACCGGATCTGTATCTGCACGACAACGCAGCCGGCGAGCGCTTCCCGATCGGAGAAGGATCGATTGACGACCTCGGATTTTTGAATCGTCTTCCGAACCTCGAAACGCTGTATCTGTACGGACAGCCGATCGAATCGACGGAGGGCATCGGAGCGGCTGCAAAGCTGCGCCGGTTCCAAACCAAATGGGGCAGGCTTTCCGATTTGTCCCCGCTGTTCGATCTGGAGTCGCTCGAGATCATCAGCGTGGAGAACACGGAAACGGTCACTTCGATCGAGGGCGTTGAGAAGCTTCCGCATCTGACCGATCTCAATATCGGTGGCAACGACCTCACGGACATCAGCGCGATCGCCAAAATCGACTATACGTTCTGTATGACGCCGGACGAGGACGGCAATGTGCCGTATTTCGTCCTCGGCGTGGATAATCTGCAGGGGAAGATCCCGGACGAGCAGTATGCGGTGCTGTCCGCCGTGCCGGAGTATCAAAGTCTCAATGTGTTCAACACGGACTGCAGACTATGGATGGACGCCGTGAAGCATGTGAAGATCCATGAACTCCATGCGGGCAACTGCCGCTTTACCAACGAAACGTTCAAGGCATTCATCGAGCAGCACCCGGAACTCGAATACATCAAGGTGTCGTGGACGCCGGAACTCAGCGATATTTCGCCGCTGTTGCAGCTTTCGCATCTTCGTGCGGCTTGCGTGTCGAACAATATGCAGTCCGCGATCCGATCGCTGGGCGACGGATTCGGATTTGAACTGGAAATCGAATAAGGAGGCGGGGATGACAAAACAGCTTGAAAGGATCGCCCGGTTCTGCCAAAGCGAACGCGTGCCGCTTTGGGGAAAGCGGCTGTACAGTAAATTGCTGAAAACCGACACGGAAAAAGCTGCATGCGCGATCGCTTGCCGGTATCGGGAATTGCTGCCGCTCGCGCAGTCCGTAATCGAAAGGATCGAGGATCCCGAAGCGCTTTTGCATATCGCCGCATCGGACGCCCGGACAGAGGTTCGCATGGCTGCGTTCGAACGGCTCCCGAAGGAACGGGACTATCTGCTTGCGGTCAAGGCAGCGGCAAAGCATTGGAGCCGGGAGACGGCAAGTCTCTACCCGGTCGAAACAAAAGCCGTTGCGCTGCTCAGGGAGCAGGAAGAAAAGGCAATTGCCGCAGCGACGGATGAAGCGACGCTTTTGAGACTTCTGCTTGATCGGGAAGTGACCGAATCCGCCTGGGATGTCGTCGTCCGAATCAACAGCGAAGACGCGCTTTTGAGCCTGCTGACCGCGAACGTCGATTATACCGTCACGCAGGCGGTGCTGAAGCGGGCGCAGCAGGAGGATCAACCCTGCGGCGATGCGTTTCAAAATGCCGTGCTTGAGATGAGCTTATCCGGCGAGCTGAAGGGCTCGGAATACGCGGTCACGCGGGTTTTAGGCGACCCCGCTCACTTGATTGCGATTCTGGCGCAAAGCCGTGACGCTGATCTTTCCAGGGAAGCCGCAAGCACGCTGTGCTGGCTCTACGACCGCAAGACGCAAAGTGTACCGCCGCTGACGGACACGCAGCAGGATGTATTGGTGCGGCACCTTGCGGCGCAAAGTACGATCTGTCGGAACCTTGCGCTCGGCTTGCTGGATGCGGCGCATCTGAAAAGTCTGTACGGGATGCTTGACGAGCATCGAAGCGCGGACAAACTGGAGATCGTGCGGCGATTGCCGCAAAGCGCGATCAACGACGAGCTGATGAACGACCTTTTGAAAATGGGGCGCGGTCGTTCGCGGGATGAATGGGAGCGTCGCCTTTCGGCATTTCCGACGGAAAAACTGATCGAAATTGTCAAACAGCATCCGGACTGGACATACCGTGTGTTTGCGTTGGAACTTGCGGTGAAGCGGCTGCAAAAGAACGGTGATAATCCGGCGATCGACGCGCTTGTTTTACCGGTGCTGGATGAAATCCGCACCGAAAACGGTCATATCGGGAGCAAGCTTGTCGATGTGTTCCGTGCGCTGCCCGAACCGCTGCAGGCGCATTTCGGCTTTTCGCCGGAGTATGAAGAAGGCGAAACGATCGACGACGCAGAATGGAGCACCTTGAAGGTCGGTTACGAAGGACACCTATACTGGGTTTATTATTCGCAAACGGACGGCGGTGGTTATTGCCCGCCGTATGGACAGCAGATTCGTTAAACCAATACACAGAAAGGGAGGAAACACGATGGCATACACGGCTTTGGAGCAGATGCGGAAGGTCAACAAAGAACGCTATAACGCGGACGTCGGTCCGTATGAACCCGCGCTTTACGGTTCCGGACGAATGGGCAGCGATCTGAAATCCGCCGCGCTGCGCTTTTTGCATGAGCGCTGCGAAGGGCTGCGCTTCTCACCCGAATTGACAAAGAGAGAGGAAGAAACCGGGCAGTATCTCGGCACAAGCTTTCATCCGAATCAGATCCCGTACAATATGCAGATGGACATCGACCGGCTCTGCTTAGAACGCGAGCTGGAAGCTTTCATCGACTCCGGCGTTGCCGAGGATGCGTATACCGTCTATTACAGCTTTTTGAAGATGTTCCTCGGCACATACGGGCGGTCGAGCAAGATGATCGAGCTTTTGTCGGAGTTTGAATCCAACGCAAGCTCCCTTTTGATGAAGCATCGCGATCACTATTCGCACTCGGTCTATGTGTTCGCGCTCGGGCTTGCGATCTATGAAACGAACGAAAGCTTCCGAAAGACATTTGAGACGTTCTACCGCTTTGATCCGAAGCGGGACGAGCATCGCGCCGCTGCATTCTTTCTGGAATACTGGGGCCTGACGTCCCTGTTCCATGACATCGGCTATCCGTTTGAAATCCCGTTTGAGCAGGTGCTTGCCTATTTCGAGGTGGATCGCAGAAAACGCGGCAAGGGCAGCTTGTTCCTTGCCTATCGCGACCTCGATTGCCTGTCCGGCATGAGCGACGCGGCAAAGGCGCGCTTTGCAAAGCTGTTCTCCCGTCCGTTCGATTCCGTCGAAGCGCTGCTCGCGTACGGGATCGCAAAGCGCCTCGGCGCGGCGTACAACGTTTCGGAGGAAGATCTTTGCGATACGATCCGCCGAAAGCCGACCGACCCGAACCGTTTCGGGTACTTTATGGATCACGCGTACTTTTCCGCGACGCGGCTTTTTCAGGAGCTTTGCGAAGTGCTCGGTGAAGAGGCGTTGACCGAAGCGCACGTCGATGCGCTGACGGCGATCATGCTGCACAACAGTCTCTTTAAGTTCGCAATCGCGTTCTATAAGGATAAAGACAAGCGCAAACCGCCGCTGAAGGCCGAGCTGCATCCTTTGGCGTATCTTTTGATGCTGTGCGACGAGCTCCAATGCTGGGACCGCACCGCTTACGGCAGGAATTCGCGGACCGAGCTGCATCCGATGGATGCCGAGTTCGATTTCGGCAGAGGCATGATCCACGCGCTCTATTGCTTCGACGCCGAGGAATCCGAAAAGATCGGCGAATATGAGGCGCGCTACCGCGCGTGGGAGCAGGGCGGCAGGCAGGATGCGCCGCCGCGTCTCAAAGCGTACAGCGACATGGCGGAATCCGAGCAGCGCTTCCGCACGGATATTGAAAAGATCGTCGATCTTTCCGATTATCCGCTGTTTATCACGACGTTTTTGCGCACGGCGGACCGCAAGAGCAAGCACACCTATCTGTCCGGCAGCAGTTTTCTGCACATGTATGACTTTGCCGTGGCGATCAACGGACGCTATCGATACGATGGTCGGGAACAGGAAGTCTCCGCGGAGCAGCTTGAACGCGACTTCGATACCATGTCGCTCGAATATCAGCTCAGCAACATCAATCAGGTCAAGAGCTTCTCGAAATACCTGAATGCGATCGGCTGCTTCTATACGGATCGCCCCGTAGACTTTGAAATGCTGCGCGCGTTTACGGCGGAGCAGACCGCCGTGTTCGCGCCGATGGAGCATGCCCGCTGGGTACGCGCGCACCGCGCGATGGGCTGGACGGCGGGAAGCCTCTATGAAACCGTGACAACCGACGGCGAAACGAACCGCTTTGCGCTCCGCGAACAGATGCGGCAGCACAAGCTGTGTATGAGCGGCGATTTCGGCGAGATGGAGATCGCGCGGCACTACCTCAACCTGTCCGAGAAGGATCAGGGCAAGGACTGGAAGCCGTTCAATTCCATGCTGAAGCTGATCCGCAAGTTCGACGGACTGCGCATCTATCAGCTTGATTGACAAAGGAGACGAAATGACATTGCACGATACGATCCCGATTGTCGTCGGCGTAACGGGACATCGCGACATCCGACCGGAGGACCGCGACGTTTTATACAACGCAGTCAAACAGGAACTCACAGCGCTGCAAAGCCGGTGCCCGCATTCCGAAATCGTGATGCAAAACTGCCTTGCGGACGGCGCGGATCGGCTCTGCGCCGAGGTCGCGCAGGAGCTTTCCGTGCCGCTGATCGCTGTTTTGCCGATGGATCGGACAGAGTATGAAAAGGACTTTTCACCGGAAGCGCTTCCCGCATTCCGTTCCCTTTGCGACGCGGCGGAAGATTGTTTTGTTGCGCCGGATACGGAGCGCGCGCCGGCGTCGAAGGATCGGGACTTTGCGTATCGGCAGGCGGGCGTCTATGCTGCGTCGCACGCGCATGTGCTGCTCGCGCTTTGGGACGGAGCGGAATCGCCCGCTTCCGACTGCGGCACGGCGGCGATCGTGCATTGCGCGCTGGACGGCGATTTTTCACCGGCAGATTCGATTCCGCTCGGGGGCTGCTGTCCCGTGCTGCATATCCTTTCACCGCGGAAAGGTGACGAAACGAGTGTCGCCGGAACGGTGCGTTTTCTCGGGGACCGTGCCGCTTTTGACGAAACGCTGTCCCGGACCGACGAGTTCAACCGGCTTGCGAAGAAAGCGCCCGCATCCGAATCTGCGCTTTTGCCGTCGGATCGGGAACCGGACAGGCAGCTCGACCGTATGGAAATCCTGTATGCAAAGGCGGATTCTTTGAGCGTTCGTTTTGCCAAACAGTACCGCCGCATTCTTGCCGCGCTTGCGATCATCAGCACAATCATCACAATTGCATTTTTACTGTATGACGAAGCCGAACTGCACGGAATGATTCTCGTTTGCGGCGGAATGCTGCTGCTTGCATGGCTTGTACAGCGGTACGGAAACCGCTTTGCTTCGCACCGGCGCTATCTCGAATATCGGATGCTGGCGGAGGGACTGCGCGTGCAGGCGTTTTTACGCTATGCCGGAAGCGGCATTTCCGCCGCCGATGTTTTGCCGTGGACCGGCAAGACGGAAACCGGATGGACCTTTGCCGCGCTGAAGGCCCTGTCCGTCGGCATTCCGCCGGATCGGTCAAACCGCATCCGTGATGCATGGGTCGACGCGCAGCGCAGGTATCACGAACGGTCCGTCGGTCGGTCGGAGCGCGCGCACAAGGGGAGCGAACGCATCGTCCGCGCAGCCCTATGGGTCAGTATTCTGCTGTATCTTGCGGTTTTGACCTTCGAACTCGTTTGGGGCGGCTTGCTGCCGTTTTCCCGGCAGATCGCAAACGCCGAATTCTACCGTACCCTTTCCAAACTGCTGCTCGGCAGCATCTCGGCGGCAGCGCTGTTTATCTCAAACTATTACGGACGCCTGTCGCTTTCGCGCACAACATCCGACCATGTCAAGATGGCGGGCTTCTATGCCGCGGTCCTCGATCGCATCGACCGCTTCGGCGAATCCGATGCGCTGCTTCGATTGATCGCGCGCGAAGAACTGATCGAAAACGGCAACTGGTGTTCCTATCAGCGCGACAACACGGCGGATTTCAATCTCTGATTTCCCGGGGGTAAGGGCGCGTCCTTACGAGCGAAAAAAAGATTGCCGTCGGGCAGGAGGCGGC
>CAMORL010000041.1 GCA_946623765.1 uncultured Clostridia bacterium | reverse complement strand
ACGCACAGAACGTGTCGCCTGCGCCGGTCGTTTCGATCGTGCCGCCGAGCCGGAATGCAGGGACGAACACGCGCAGGTTTTTGTAATAACTGTAGCTTCCGTCCGCGCCTGCGGTGACGTTCAGAAGCCGGAGGTTTTGGAACCGCTCTTTCAGGACGGCTGCGCCTTTGTCGAAGTCCGTTTCGCCCGTCATGAACTCCAGTTCGTTGTCGGCGATCTTGACGATGTCGGCATGCCCGAGTCCCCATTCGATCGCTGCCTTTGCTTCGTCCATGCTGTTCCACAGCGGCGGACGCAGGTTCGGATCGAACGAGATCAGCGCGCCGCTTGCTTTGGCATGCCGCACCGCCTGTTCGGTCGCTTCGCGCACGCCTTCGTGCGTCATGGACAGCGTGCCGAAATGGAAGATCCTGCAATCTTCAAGCATCGGCATCGGAAGCTCGTCAGCGCTTAGCATCATATCCGCGCCGGGATTGCGGTAGAACGAAAAATCGCGATCGCCGTTAGGGAACGTATGCACGACGGCAAGCGTGGTGTGCACCTTCGGATCGACGAAAAGTGCTGTCGTATTGATGCCCGCAGTCTTCACGGTGTCGATCAGCTGACGTCCGTAGACGTCGTTTCCGACCTTGCCGATAAACGCGGTCTTTCTGCCGAGCTTATTCAGCATGGCAAGCACGTTGCACGGCGCGCCGCCGGGATTGGCTTCCCAAAGCGGGTTCCCCTGTTCGCTCGTGCCGTTTTCCGTAAAGTCAATGAGCAGTTCGCCGAGAGCGATGACGTCAAATGCTTTTTCCATTTTACACCTCAATATCGTATTTCTCGACGTCGATGATCGCTGCGCCGTCGGCGTAGAACGAGATCGAATCGGCGGTGATCGGCGTGTAGATGACAAACGAAGCCGCCTGTTCGCCGTCGTTGACGAAGATTTCGAGGCTGTAACGATCCATGATGATGCGAATCTTCAGCTCGTCGCGCGCGGCGATCGGAAAATCACGGACGTTTACGATGTCGTGCGGGAAGCCGGAGCGGCTCCTGTCGACGCGAATCGTGTTGTTTTCGGGCTTATGCCGGATCATGGTCACGCGCTCGCCGTCTTTGGCGACGTTGATCTTGAAATAGCGATACATGTGGTTCGTATTGCCCGGACGCACGCGCACCGTCATATCGAGGAACCGCCCCGAAACGCCCTGCAGGTTGGTCTCGTCGGAAACGACGACGTTCTGATAGCTGACCTTGGTCGTGCGGCAGGCTTCAATCTCGCGCACGGGATTCTGGATGAGCCGCCCGTCACGGATCGTAAGCTCGCGCGGAAGCGTCATCTGCCCGCAGAACGGCAGTCCTTTGAGCTTGCAGCCGGAGGATTCCCAGCTTTGCATCCATGCGATCATCACGCGTCTGCCGTCGGGCGTTTCGAGCGTCTGTGTGGCGTAAAAGTCGGTACCGTAATCGATCGCCTGCGTGTTGTCACGCAAAAGGTGCCTGCGTTCGCGGTCGTACCGCCCGATGATGCAAAGCGTGGCGTTGCCCGGATGAAATTCAAGCCCCATCGAGGTCATGTCCTGCGGGCTTGTCAAAAGCACATGCTTGCCGTCGAGCGCAAAGAAATCGGGACATTCCCACATCTTGCCGTACTGATTGTGGCACGACGCGAGCACCGACGAGAACTGCCAGTGAAACGCATCGTCGCTTTCAAAGAGCAGGATCGAGCCGCTCTTGTCGGCGGGGCGGTTGCCGACCACCGCCCAGTATTTTCCATCCTCGTACCAGATTTTCGGATCGCGGAAATCGATCGCGCTGCCGCCTTCGGGCAGGTCCTTCGCATCCAGTACGGGGTTATTTTCGAATTTCACATAATCACAGCCGTCGCCGACCGCAAGGCATTGCGTCTGATAGCCGTCGACCACGCCGTTACTGCGGCGCACATTGCGCACGCCGGTGTACATCAGAAGGTGTCTGCCGTCCGGAAGCTCGATCGCGCCGCCGGAGAAACAGCCGTCCTTATCATAGCTTTCATCGGGCGCGAGCGCGCACGGCAGCCGATCCCAATGCACGAAGTCCGTCGTTTTGACGTGTCCCCAGTGCATCGGACCCCATTTGGTATCGTAGGGATTGTATTGATAGAAAAGATGGTATTCGCCACGATAGACGGAAAACCCATTCGGATCGTTGATCCAGCCGACGCCTCCGGTCACATGGAAACGCGGCTGCTCCGTAAGGGAGAGATGCGGATGGTACCGTTGTTCAAAGGTTCTTGCTTTTTGCAGTTTGTCCTTCTTCATGGTCTGCTCCTTGATGTCTTTGTATGCAGCAGCCGCATCGCTTTGGGTGCGGCTGCCGCATGTTCTATATGGGAGTGTGGAGGGAAATTACCGGGAAGCCAGATAGCGGGAATATGCAGACTGATAGACGTCGAGGAGACGGTCCATGCCGCAGTTGTCGCGAAGCATCTTGAGATAGGCATCCCATTCCGCATCGGTCGGACCGCCGTTCTTCAGCCAGGTGCCTTCATATTCCGCAACCTGGGAGACGAAGTCCGCCTTGTAGCGGCTGATAACCTCAAGCTCTTCCTCCGTGAAGGTGACGTCGTTCGGGTATGCCACAGGCGCTTCGACGTACGGCATCCACTGTTCTTCAATGTCATGCAGACGCTGCGTTGCGCGGTCTTCCATGTAGAAGACGCTGTTGTAGTACTCCGCAAGGATCAGACGCGGACCGTAGACTTCGTACTGCGCCTTCAGCTCGCCTGCGCTCTTGCCAAACTGTTCCTTTGCTGCGTCGTCATTGATGACCTGCCAGACGCCGTTTGCATCCTTTTCGGTGAAGTAGATGCCGATCGGGCCGTACTGGAGCTGCATGACGACTTCCGGATCGTACCACTGGTCAAAGTACTTGCACAGAAGCTCCGGATTGCCGCAGGCTGCGGTGATGTTCAGGTTGCCGGAGGTAACGCCCGGGCCCGAGCGGATGGTAAGGTTGCGGGTGTTCGCATACTGCGTGCCCGCAGGACCGTACATCGGCGGCAGGAACACGAAATCGTCGGTGTAGTCGCCCGCGATCTCCTTGATCTCCCACCAGGTGGTGACGCCGACGCGGCCCTGAGAGACCTTTGCGATCAGCTGAGACGTGGACTGGGAGAACATTTCAAGGTCCATAAGACCTTCCGCATACCAATCATGGAAGTAGGTCACGGCGTCGCGATACGCCTGCGTCGCGCTGACAAATTCCACGGTGCCGTCCGGCTTCGCCAGAAGGTCGAAGCAGATGTCGCTCGTGAAGTTTGTGAAGCCGAAGCCCGCGTAGAAGATCTCCTGACCCCAGCACCACTGGTCGTAACCGGTGGACATCGGGATGGTGGAGCCTGCGGCGTTGCCGTTTCTGGTCGCCATATCGTTGTCACGGAACGCGACGAGCGCGTCGTGAAGCTCGGTGAGGTTTGTGGGAATCGGCAGACCGAGTTCGTCAAGCCACGTCTTGTTGATCATCGAGAATTCCGGAACCGCATAGATCGAAAGGTCGTCGGTTGCGCCGATCGCCGCGGTGCCCATGAGCTCGCCGGAGGGCAGACCGTAGATGCAGCCGTCCGCCTGCGTGATGCCGGACTTGATGTCGGGGTGCTTTTCGAGGATCGCCGAGAGGTTCGGCATGATCTCCGGGGTGATGTACGGGGTCAGGTCGATGAACGTGCCGTCTCCGCCGTATTCCATGATGTCGTTCTGCGAGAAGCCGACCGCGATGAACGCATCGGGAAGCTGATTGCCGCCGATGAGCACGCCGACTTTTTCACCGAGCGAGTCGCTCATGAGGTCCCATTCGATCTCAACGCCCGCGTCTTCCGCAAGCTTTACGAGAACCGGGTTCGAATCGTTTCCGCTGGAAAGCACGGACATGCCGCCGACGATCAGAAAGTCTGTCTGATCGGGATCGCCTGCCGCAACGTTTCCGCCGGTGCAGCCCACCATGCCGATGACAAAGGCGAGCGCGAGAAGAATTGCGATAGCTTTTTTCATGTTGTTTCTCCTTATTTTATTGATTAGCCCTTGACTGCGCCGGACATAAAGCCCTGCTCAAAGTACTTCTGGACAAACGGGTAGATGATGAGCATCGGCGCCGCCGCCACGATCATGGAGGCGAACTTGACGAGCTCGGAGATACGGTTCGATTCCGCGTAGCTCATACCGCCGGTCATCTGCGTCATTGCCTCCGAGGTGATCAGGATGCCGCGCAGAACGAGCGGGAAGGGATACTGATCCTTCTGGAGGTAAATCAACGCGGTGAACCAGTCGTTCCAGTAAGCAACCATCGAGAAGACCACGATAACCGCCATGATGGAACGGGAGAGCGGTACGACGATGCGCAAAAACGTTCTGAAATTGCTTGCGCCGTCGATCTCCGCCGCTTCGTACAGCTCCTTCGGGATGTTGTTCTCGAAGAAGTTGCGCACGATGATGACGTTGCCCATTGCAACGCCGCCCGGCAAAAACAGCGCCCACATCGTATTGAGCAGTCCCGTGTCGCGAACGACCAAATACGTCGGGATCAGACCGCCGCCGAAGTACATCGTGATGATGAAGAAGATGGAGATCCATTTTCTGCCCGGCAGGTTCTTGCGGCTCAGCGGGAACGCCGTGAGATACACCATGACGACGGAGAAGACCGTACCGATCACGGTGTACAGAATCGAGTGCAGAAAGCCCGAGAACAAGCTGGAATTTTTGAAAACCATCTTGTAGCCTTCGAGCGTGAACTGGCTCGGCAGCAGGAACGTCTTGCCCGCATAGACGTCGTACGGATCGGAGACCGACGCCACGACGACGTAATAGAGCGGGTAGGCGATGATCAGCATGATGATCGCGGTGAGGACGACCAGAACGATATCGCTGGTCTTATCCGACATGGTGTGCATACCTTGTTTTCTCTTCATGTCGATCCCTCCTTATACGAAGCTGACGTCCGCGGCTTTCTTCGCGATCTTGTTGACGACGACCAGCAGGATGATGTTGATGACCGTGTTGAAGAGACCGATTGCCGTGGAATAGCTGTACGCGTGGTCTACGATACCTTGTTCGTATACATAGACCGCGATGACGTCGCTCGTCGCCTTGTTGAGCTGGGTCTGAAGCAGGAAGACCTTTTCAAAGCCTACGCTCATGATGCCGGAAACCGCCATGATGAGCTGCAGAATCACCATCGGGATCAGTTCCGGAATGTCGATCACGCGGATGCGCTGGAACATGGACGCGCCGTCGATCTTTGCCGCTTCATAAAGACCGGGGTCGACCGCAGACAGCGTCGCAAGGTAGATGATGGTGCCCCAGCCTGCATCCTGCCAGATACCGGAAATGATGTAGATGGGACGGAACGCCTCGGGCAGCGTCATGTAATCGATCTGGTTGCCGAAGATCAGGTTGATGAGACCGCCGTAGGGAGAAAGGAAGATGCGGATCATACCGCAAACAACCATGATGGAGATGAAGTGCGGCGCGTAGAGAACGGTCTGCACCACTCTCTTATAGCGCTTGAAGCGAAGCTGATTGATGGCGAGCGCCAACAGAATCGGTACGGGGAAGCTGAACAGCAGCGACAGCGTGGACAGAAGAACGGTGTTGGTGATCATTCTGCCGAACGTGGGCGCCGTAAAGAACCGCTCAAACCATTGCAATCCGACCCATTTGCTTCCGAAGAAGCCCTGCGCGGGCTTGTAGTTTCGGAACGCGATCTGAATGCCGTACATCGGGATGTACTTATAGATGATCGTAATGATAATCGGAATCAGAAGCATCAGATACAGCTGCCAGTTTTCCGCAATGCGGCGACCGAGCGACTTTCCGTGCTTTATCGGTTTGACCTTCTTCCCCTCAGCTTTTGTGACTGTGCTCACGGGGGAACCTCCTTATTCATTTTGCGCATGGAATAAAGTGACTGCTTTTGCCCGCATCACGGTCGTCGGGTCACCAACCTGTGCGACGTTTTGCGGGTAATCGTGAAACGTTATTTTTGAAACCACATTCATAATAGCACGCTTGTGCCGGAATTGTCAACGGCTGATCTGCAAATTTATGCGTATTATTTTCAATTATCGCAATCTTTTTCGCGTTTTTCGTATTTTTACTCTTTACAATCGTGAAACAATGTGGTATATTACACGTTAGATTTCATGAAATTTCACGAAACGGAGTCTGATATGGCAAAAAAGAGCAGCAATCCTACCATGAATGACGTTGCGCGCGAAGCAGGCGTTGCCCTCGGCACGGTCAGCAAGGTCGTCAACGGGATCCGCGTGGGCGAAGAATACCGTTTGAAGGTCGAACAGGCGATCAAAAAACTGGACTATCATATCAATAATTATGCGCAGGGGCTGAAAAGCGGCAAGACGCGCACGATCGCGGTCATCATGCCGAACCTCGTCAGCCCGTATTTTGCGTCGCTCGTCAACAGCATCGGCAAACAGCTTGCGATGAAAAAGCATCATATGGTGTTCTTCGGCACCGATTACGATCCCGATCAGGAACAGGTATATGTGCGGCTTGCGGAGCAGCAGAAGGTGGACGGCATCATCTGCTTAAGCTACAATCCGAAGCTTGAAGTGTCCGACGAAATCCCGCTGGTGTCGATCGACCGTTATTTCGGGGCAAAGATCCCCTGCGTGTCCTCCGACAATTACGGCGGCGGCCGGCTTGCTGCGGAAAAGCTCAAAGAAAACGGGTGCGAACGCGTCGCCATGCTGCGCATCGGTTCGCAGCTCTCGCACGAACCCGCAAAGCGGCGCGACGGCTTTGTCGCCGCATGCGAATCGCTGGGGCTTTCCTGCGATCAGAAGATTTTGACCGACGGCGCGCCGTATCAGGAGTTCGTGGATTTTCTGAACGCGCATTTCCACAACGGCAAGCTCGATTTCGACGGTCTGTTCTGCGTGACCGATTCGCTTGCGTATCAGATTCGCGGAACGCTCAGGGAAATGGGACTTTCCGTGCCGGAGGACGTGCAGATCATCGGCTTCGACGGCTGCCGGTACTTCGGCGACCTCGAACTGACCTGCTCGACGATCGTGCAGCCGGTCGATGCAATTGCCGAAACCTGCGTCAACATGATCCTGAACACCGACCAGACGAAAGCGCCGTCCCTGCTCTGCCTGCCGGTGGAATACGCGTTCGGCGGCACGACGCGCAGATAAACGATGGCAAGCGAGTATTTGAAATGGAAAGCGCAGCAGGAGGCGCAAAACAGAGAACCGGAAGAGCCGGTCGTTCTTTCGCGCAAGGATAAGATCGCAAACTGGTTTCATTACCATTGGATGTGGCTTCTTATCGGTGCGGTGCTCCTGACGATCGTCGGCACGATGCTTTGGAACATCCTCGGCATCGGCAAGGTAAAACCCGATTATGTGTTCGCCTACGTTGCAAAAGAACCGCTGACCGAGGAACAGGCGGCGGCATTCGAAGAGGCGCTCGCGTCGCTCGGCACGGACGTCAACGGCGACGGCAGCGTAAAGGTCGAACTGTGCCAATATCTGACGCGGCGAAGCGGCGACGCGGAAACGGCGCTCTTTTTCAATCAGGCAGCGGACACGAAGCTGCTCGCGGACATGACGCGGGGCGACAGCTATTTCTATCTGACCGACGATCCGAAGGTTTTGCAGCGCTCGTACATGATCCTGGCAAACGCCGACGGTTCCATGCCGGACGAAGACGATCCCGACGTGACCGACAAGGTGTTTTTGTGGGAAAACTGCCCTGCGCTTGCAAACCTGAATCTCGATCCGGACGCATTTTCCGGTCTGTCGCTCGGACGGCGCTGGTTCTCCGGCAAGGCCGCAAACGAGCACGGAGCGGAAGAAGCGTTCTGGAACCTACTGACGAAAGGAGCGACACGATGAAACGGCGGACGCCCATTCTTCTTTTGATTCTTTTGCTGCTGACGGCGTGCGCAAAAGGACCTTCCGCGGACGCGCATCCCGAATGGAACGCGTATCCGATCCGCTTCGGCGACGTGCTTGCCGCCGAAACGATCGAGGGCTTCGAACTCAACGAGAGCAACGACGTAATGTCGATTGCCGGACTTTGGTACGCGACGTGGACGACCGGCGAAGCCGAGCAGATCGAAAACGCGCAGGGCAAAGAAGCTTCGGTCTACGACGCGCAGATCTATCTGCTGTTAAAGGAAGGGCAGACGGAAAACGGCGCGGAAAACGACGTTGCCGACTGGATCGAGCGCGAAAAGAACGCGTATGAAACGACGGAATCGACCGTAACCGTCAACGGGCGCGAATACCGCATCCTGCATCTGATTAAGAGCGGCGCGGACAATCCGTATCGGCGGGGAACGGCGGCGTTTTTGCTGACAGGCGCGAATGCCGTGACCGTCGAGGTACTTGCAAAAGAAGGGTATCAAGACGATACGGAAGCGATCCTTCTGCAATTTTTGAACCGACTGCATTTTTAAGGAGGGACCTGTATGGGTTTATTTTTTCCGCAGGACGAGAAACGTTTCACGGGCGTCCGTTCGCTCGGCTTTGCCCGCTACCGTGAAGTACTGGAGGGAAGCTGGAAGGCGCTGTTCGCGGTGGGCTTCCTTTCGCTTTTGCTGTTCATCCCGTTTGCGGGCGGCATGGTCTATGCAGTCCTTTCAAAGAGCGCTCTGATCGCGATCCTTGCAGGCGTCGCAGGCGGCGCAATCGCGGGTCCGGGGCTCGGCTGTCTCTATGATCTGATTCTTCGACGTCTCCGAAACGACAGCAGCGACTGGTGGACGAGCTGGAAAAAGGCGTTCCGGCAGAACCTTGTCATTTCGATCCTGACCGGCATCGTGCAGTGCGTGTTTATGGGGCTTGTCGTGTTCTCCGGCGCGCTGATGCTGTGGGGCGCGACGCCGCCGTCGCTCGGTACGATCGCAATCCTTCTCGTCGGCTCGATCGTGCTCGCCGCCGTTTTGACGGTATGGTGGCCGCAGGCGGTGCTGTTTTCGCAAAAGCTCGGCATTCGCCTGAAAAACACACTGTTTTTCATCCTGTTCCATCCCGGACGCGTGTTCGGCGGCGCGGTGCTGCAGGTCGTATACTGGCTCATTCTGTTCCTCTTTTTGCCGTGGACGGCATTCATCGTGCCGATTCTCGGCGACTGGTACATCATCTTCCTTGCGGTGTTTTTCATTTACCGTCCGCTGAATAAGGACTTCAAGGTCGAGGAGCAGATCCGCGAGGCGTTTCCCGACAATCTTCCCGAGGAGGAGTATATTCCGTGAACGAGCCGCTCGCTGTCAATCGGTTTACGCTGACAAAGGAACTGTTTTACGAGGGCAACAAGCGCACGAGCAAGGAAACCTATTCCCGCTTTGCCCTTCGGATGGTGCTGATCATGACCGGCGCATGGGTCATCGTCGCGGTCATCACGCTTCTGACCAACCCGAGCATCGTTTTTATAGCGGTCGAGGCGTTTGTATTGATCCTTGCTTCGCTTTGGGTCGCGGTCTATACGCCGTGGAACAAGCGCAGAAAGGCGTATCGCGCGTTTCTCGAACTCTACGGGGAAGATCCCGAGCGCACGACGGTGTTTTATGAGGATCACCTCGTCGTGAATCCGGAGGGGCGCGAAATCACGGCTGCATATTCCGACATCGCAAAGACGCTGACGAGCGACCGGCTGCTGATCCTGATCACGTCTCAAAACAAGGGGATCCTCGTCGACCGGACCGGGTTCACGACCGGATCGGAGGAAACCGTCCGTTCCCTGATCGATCGGTAAAAACGTTTCATAGTCATTTTTGCACCACCCAAGCGATTTGCATGGGTGGATTTTTATTGAATTTATCGCATTTTTATTAAATCATATATTGACACTGTTTTTTTCATCTGCTATACTGAACCCGTGATAGCTGTGAAACGTTACACACATTTGAAACCATCTTTTACCGTTGTTCCGCATGCTCACCAAAAATGCGGGAAAAGCACAAAACAGACAGTTTTATAGAGAGGGAATTGTTATGAAAACAAATCTGCACCGTTTCTTTGCCGTGCTGCTTGTTGTCGTTTTGACATTCAGCGCGTTTGCCTGCAGCGGCAATGCCGGCGGCAATACTGCAACGGAAACCAAGGTCAACGACGACATCGTCAACGGCGATTTTGAAGACGTCTCCGACGGTCAGTGGATCGGCTGGACGCGTAAAGATGCCGCGTTCAACTTCCGCGGCGTAACCGATGCCGCGAAGGTCAACGGCGCGCCGATGGAAAAGAGCGGCAACTATTACTTCGCGGGCACCGTCGGCGGCAACCCCGCCATGCGCGGCACGCTGACCTCCGATCCGTTCAAACTTGCGGGCAACGGCTTCATTTCTTTCAAGATGGGCGGCGGCAAGAACACCGAAAAGTGCTACGTCGAATTCTTCGAGCAGGGCAATGAAACCGCGATCGCAAAGGTCACGAACGACGATTGCGACGGCGTGTACATCACCGACCATCTGATGACCAAGGTCGTCGATCTGTCCGCCTACATCGGCAAAACGATCTTCATCGTCGCAACCGACAACGACGACGGCAACGACGTTTCCTGGCTGAACCTCGACGCGTTCAAGGTTCTGACGAGCGACGCGGAAGTCGAAGCGGCGAAGGCGGAACACGACCGTCAGTTTGCCGACTACGGTCCGAAGCCGTTTGAAGAGGATGAAACGTCTGCCACGATCGAAAACGGCGGCTTTGAAACCGGCGATCTTACCGGCTGGCTGCTTCTGGACGGCACCGCGCTCACCCGTGCGGCGATCGTTCCGACCTCGCAGCTGTACTGGACCGACCGTTCGGTCTACGGCGAAGGCGAATATTATCTTGACGGCTCCAACAACGGCGCGATCCAGGAGAACCTGACCGGCGCGATCCGTTCCACCAAGTTCACGCTCGGCGGCGACGGTTTCATCACCTTCATGATGGGTTCCGGCAACGGCGGCTCCTATGTGGCGCTGTGCGACGGCAACACCGACGAAGAGCTGATCAAGCAGGAAAACATCTACTTCTCCGATCCTGCGCTTGCACTGACGCTTTTGCGGTTCTACATGGATGCAAGCGAATACATCGGCAGAGTTTGCTATCTGAAGGTCGTTGACGCAAACGACGGTTCTAACGGCGGCTTTGCGTTCATCAACGTCGACGACTTCCGCGTGAGTCTCACGAAGGACGAAGTCGCGGCGCTCGAAGTGGAGCAGATGGAAAAGATCCAGAACGAGACCTACACCTCCGCTTCCTACGACGATCTGACCTCGCTCAGAAATTACTACACCAACTATCCGTACCCCGTACCGCTTCAGTCTTTGACGCTGACCGCATATGCGGACAATCAGGTCGTCGACTGCGGCACGGTTGACCTCACCGCATTCGTCGCCGACGCAAAAGCGGCATTCGGCAGCGAAGAAGTTCCGGTTGCAATCACCAAGGTGGTCTTCAACGGAACCG
>CAMORL010000040.1 GCA_946623765.1 uncultured Clostridia bacterium | reverse complement strand
ACAAGTCCGTGAACGTCACGGTCCAGGGCGACAGCGTGATCAACGGCAACATCGAGGTCTCCGCATCCGGTAAGGACGCGAAGGACGGCTTCGGGCTGATGCTCGAATCGGGCACGTTTACCGGCGCGATCGTTCTTGACGCGAGCGTGGAAGATCTGCTTACAAACCCGCCCGAAAAGGCATGGGTCAAGAGAGACAAGACGAAGGTCGAGATCGAGATTCCCGCGGGCTATACCTGGGTCGATCTGGAAGGCAACATTCAGCTTCTGGTCAAGCTGATGACGGTCACCTTCGATGCGGACAACGGCACCGAAAAGGTTACGGTCGAAGTCCCGAAGGGACAGAAAGTCGAAAGACCTTCCGACCCGGTCAAGGATCACTACAACTTCCTCGGCTGGTTCGAAGAAGGCGCAGAGACAGCGTTCGACTTCGACACGGTGATCACCGAAAACGTGGAGCTCAAGGCGAGATGGCAGGGCGACGCCGTCATGATCATCTACACCGACTACTTCACCGGCAGGATCCTGCAGAGATTCGACGTGCATTACGGCGACTCCAAGGAAGCGTATACGTTCACTGCAACGGACAGAATCACGCAGCGCGACGGATATCACTATAATGTAAACGACATGTGGACGGTTCCGGTCGCCGACACGGCAACGGAAGACATCGTCTACGTGCTGAAATGGATCAAGGGCATTGCGGTCACGTTCGATCCGGACAACGGCGAAGAAGCGGCGGTTGTCACGGTGGATCGCGATACCGCGGTTGAGAAGCCCGCGACCGATCCTGTGAAGGAGGGATATACCTTCGCGGGTTGGTTCGACGGCAATAACGCATACGACTTCACCGCGCTTGTTACGGGAAGCCTGTATCTCAAGGCAAAGTGGACGCCGAACAAGATGACGGTCACGTTCGACACGAACGGCGGCAGCGCGATCGAAGCGGTCGAAGTCGATTACGACACCGCGGTTGCAATGCCTGCAGCGCCGACGAAGGACGGATTCGTCTTCAACGGCTGGACGCTGGACGGCGAAGCATATGACTTCAGCAAGCCTGTTACCGGCGACATCACGCTCACGGCGCAGTGGCTCGATGCGGTCGCAAAGATCGGCGATGTGATGTACCTGACGCTGAAAGATGCGGTCGACGCGGTGCAGAACGGCGAAACGATTGTGCTTTTGAAGGACACCACGACGGTCGATGCGGAAAACGGTCTGACCTACACGATCGCAATGAACGGTCATACGCTGACCGGCATCACCTGGGTCACCGACAACACGACGCTCACGCTCGACGGCTCCGCAGAAGGATCCGCATATAACGGCAGCGTATACGTCGGATATGCGACCAACAACAACGGCAATGTGATCCTCGACGGCGGTACGTACACCTGCGGAGCAGGCAACACGGTTCTGCACATCAACGGCACCTGCCTGAATTCGAACGTCACGATCCGCAATGCGAAGGTCACGAGCCCGGACGACAACGGCATCCAGCTGAACGGCTTCGGCGAGTTTGTGATCGAGAACAGCGAGATTTCCGGCGCAACCGGCGTGTATGTGAAGTCCGGTCATCTGACGATCACGAACAGCACGATCACCGGCAGCATGAGCCCGGCGAACTACACCTATAACGGAAACGGCGCAGTCGCAACCGGCGATGCGATCGTGATCGACTCCTGCGAATATCCGGGCGGTGCGCCTGTGGTCGAAATCGGCGACGGCAACACCTTCAACGGAACGAAGAAGCAGGTCGGCTACTACGAATTCGACGCCAACAGAGACGGCGAAACGCAGGAAGGCAGAGTCACGGCAAAGACCAACACGCTGACAGTACCGGACGGCTACGCATGGCTGAAGCTGGCAGACAATGAATACCTGCTGGTGAAGGCGGTCGCACAGGTCGAAGACGGCTACTACGCGACGTTCGAAGAAGCGTTTGCGGTGGAAGGCGTGGTCGGCGGCGAGAAGATCATCAAGCTGCTGGCGGACGGCGCGGAATACGAATTCCATGCGGGCGACGTACTGAAGGTCCAGAAGGCAAACGATGCAATCACCTTCGTATACACCGCGGATGAGGGCGTGATCGTGAAGGTCAGCGAGCCGGACGAAAACGGCACCGTGACCTACACCACGGCGGAACCGGTTGCAAAGATCGGCAGCACGTACTACGCGACGGTTGCGGAAGCGATTGCGGCGGTCAATGCGGGCGAGACGATCGAAGTGCTGAAAGACGTTGCAGAGAACGTCACGATCGCGGAGGGCAAGAGCTTCACGCTCGACCTCGGCGGACATACGCTGACGGGATATGTCGATCAGTATGACGCAGACGTCACGGTGAAGAACGGTACGATTGCGGGAACGATCTACGCGAACGGACTTGCAGCGGGACAGAACGGCAAGCTGACGATCGAAGCGGATGCGACGGTCAAGGCGGACTACGCGATTATCCTGTATCAGGCAAGCGACAACACGGGCAACGGCTTTACGATCGACATCAACGGAACGGTCGAAGGCATTGTCTGGGTGATGGGCAATATTAAGGAAGGCAACTCCGTGATCAACGTCAACGACGGCGCAACGATCACGGGCGACGACGTCGGCATTGCGCTGAACGGCGCGGCGATCGTCAACGTGAAGGACGGCGCGACAGTCACGGGAACCGAAACGGGTATCGAAGTCCGTGCGGGCGAACTGAACGTGACGGGCGGCACGATCAGCGGCAACGGAGCGGCGACGGAAGTTGCGGCAAACGGCAGCGGCACGACGACGAGCGGCGCGGGCATTGCGATTGCGCAGCACACGACGGAGCTCGACATTAAGGTGAACATCTCGGGCGGCACGATCAACGGCGCAACGGCGCTGAACATTGCGAACCCGCAGGGCAACGACGAAGGCAATATCGCGGTTGCGGTCACGGGCGGCATCTTCAACGGACCGGTGAACGTGGACGAGAGCGAGACGCGCGTTGAGAAGTTCGTGTCGGGCGGCGACTTCATCGAGACGGTGAAGCCGGAGTACGTTGTGGACGGCAAGCTGTGCACGACGACGCTGACGGAAGAGATCAACGGCACCGACTACTACTACATCGTCGACGCGGTCAAGGTCACCTTCGACGCGGACAACGGCACCGAAAAGACAACGGTCGAAGTGCCGCAGGGCGAGAAGGTTGAAAAGCCCGCCGCCGACCCCGTGAAGGAAGGCTATGTGTTCCTCGGCTGGTTCGACGGCAACAATGCGTATGACTTCGATAAGAACGTCTATGAAGACTTTGAGCTTACGGCGCATTGGGCGGAGAACGAATATGAGATCAGCTATGTCTGGTCCGACGACAACGCATCCGTAACGGCAACGGCGGAATGCAAGAACAATCCGGAAGCCGAAAAGGTCACCGAAACCGTCAGCACGACGAGTGAGATCACGAAGGCTGCGACCTGCGAAGAAGCGGGCGAAAAGACCTATACGGCAACATTCGAAAACAGCCTCTTCGAGAAGCAGACCAAGACGGAAGAAATCGATCCGATCGGTCACGACTGGAACGAGCCGACCTATACATGGGCGGCGGACAACAGCAGCGTAACGGCAGCCCGCACCTGCAAGAACGATCCGAGCCATGTCGAGACCGAGACCGTCGATACGACGAGCAAGGTCACGAAGGACGCGACCTGCGAAGAAAAGGGCAAGACGACCTACACGGCAACGTTCACGAACGAAGCGTTTACGACGCAGACCAATGAAGCGGAAGACATCGATCCGATCGGTCACGACTGGGACGAGCCGACCTATGAGTGGGCGGCGAACAACGGCAGCGTAACGGCAACCCGTATCTGCAAGAACGATCCGAGCCATGTCGAGACCGAGACCGTCAACACGACGAGCGAAGTCACGACGGCAGCGACCTGCGAAGAAGCGGGCAAGACGACTTACACGGCGGTGTTCACGAATGAAGCGTTCGCGGCACAGACCAAGGAAGTCGAGAACGTTGATCCGATCGGTCACGACTGGAACGAGCCGACCTATGAATGGGCGGCGGACAACAGCAGCGTAACGGCAACCCGCACCTGCAAGAACGACATCAAGCATGTCGAGACCGAGACCGTCGATACGACGATCGAAGTGACGAAGGCGGCGACCTGCGAAGAAGCGGGCGAGAAGACCTATAAGGCGACGTTCACGAACACGGCGTTTGCAGTGCAGACCAAGACGGAAACGATCGCGGCGCTCGGTCATGCGTACGGCGAACCGACCTATGTATGGGCGGACGACAATGCGACTGTCACGGCAACGGTTGTCTGCGCGAACGACAACAAGCACGTGATCACGGAAACCGTCAATACGACGTCTGCGGTCGTCAAAGCGGCGACCTGCGAAGAAGCGGGCGAAGGCATCCGGATCGCAGAGTTCACGAACGAAGCGTTTGCAACGCAGATCAAGACGGTCACGATCGATGCGACCGGTCATGATTGGGGCGAACCGACCTACGAATGGGCAGAGGATCGCAGCACGGTTACCGCAACCCGCATCTGCAAGAACGATCCGAGCCACATCCAGACGGTGACGGCGAATGTGACCTTCGAAGTGATTCAGGAAGCAACGGCGGATGAAGACGGTCTCAAGCGGTACACCGCAGAATTTGAAGAACCGTTCGAGACGCAGACGCTGGATGAAATCCTCCCGGCGATCGGACATGACGATGTCACCGTAACGTTTGACGCGAACGGCGGCAGCACGGTCGAAGCGCAGACGATCCCGTACGCGGGATACGCGCAGAAACCTGCAGATCCGGAAAAGGACGGCTTCATCTTCGACGGCTGGTATCTCGGTGAAGAAGCGTTCGACTTTGCAACGCAGCAGATCACGGAGAACACCACGCTGACCGCGAAGTGGACGGAAGGCGTCGCAAGAATCGGCATCACGCTGTATGCGAAGCTCGAAGATGCGTTTGCTGCGGCGAAGCAGAGCGACACGATCGTTCTGCTGAAGGACGTCAGCATCACAGGCATCACGGTCGACAAGCAGGTCACGCTGAACCTCGACGGACACGAAGTGCGCTCCGACGCGCCGGAACTGTTCCTGATCACCGCGGCAGGCGATCTCACGATCAACGGCAACGGCAAGATCACGGGACCGGAAAACGGCAAGCAGTATGACGGCAAAGCGCTGATTACGGTCAACGGCGGCAAGCTGACGATCGAAAACGGCACGCTGACCGCGACGGGCGAAGGCTCCGACGGCATGTACGGCGTATACGCGCTGAACGGCGCAACGGCAGTCTTCGGCACGGCAGACGGCGAAGGACCGACGATCACCTCGCACTTTGCGGCGATCGGCACGAACAACACCACGGCGCCGGCAGACATTACGGTATACGGCGGCGAATATACAGCGAACGCGGTACCGACGAACAATGAATGGTGGAGCTACTTCTGCGCACCGATCTACGCGGTATCGAACGGCAGCTTCACGATCAAGGGCGGCACGTTCAACGGCTACTACGGCATCTCCAGCCGCTACGTGAATGTTGAACAGAACGTCATGCTCGAGAATGTCACGATGAACGCAAGTTCCGGCATCCAGGTCTTCGTGGATGAGAAGACGGGTTCCGCGAACAATGCGGACCGCACGATCAAGTCGACGACCAACACGCTGACAGTACCGGACGGCTACGCATGGCTGAAGCTGGCAGACAATGAATACCTGCTGGTGAAGGCGGTCGCACAGGTCGAAGACGGCTACTACGCGACGTTCGAAGAAGCGTTTGCGGTGGAAGGCGTGGTCGGCGGCGAGAAGATCATCAAGCTGCTGGCGGACGGCGCGGAATACGAATTCCATGCGGGCGACGTACTGAAGGTCCAGAAGGCAAACGATGCAATCACCTTCGTATACACCGCGGATGAGGGCGTGATCGTGAAGGTCAGCGAGCCGGACGAAAACGGCACCGTGACCTACACCACGGCGGAACCGGTTGCAAAGATCGGCAGCACGTACTACGCGACGGTTGCGGAAGCGATTGCGGCGGTCAATGCGGGCGAGACGATCGAAGTGCTGAAAGACGTTGCAGAGAACGTCACGATCGCGGAGGGCAAGAGCTTCACGCTCGACCTCGGCGGACATACGCTGACGGGATATGTCGATCAGTATGACGCAGACGTCACGGTGAAGAACGGTACGATTGCGGGAACGATCTACGCGAACGGACTTGCAGCGGGACAGAACGGCAAGCTGACGATCGAAGCGGATGCGACGGTCAAGGCGGACTACGCGATTATCCTGTATCAGGCAAGCGACAACACGGGCAACGGCTTTACGATCGACATCAACGGAACGGTCGAAGGCATTGTCTGGGTGATGGGCAATATTAAGGAAGGCAACTCCGTGATCAACGTCAACGACGGCGCAACGATCACGGGCGACGACGTCGGCATTGCGCTGAACGGCGCGGCGATCGTCAACGTGAAGGACGGCGCGACAGTCACGGGAACCGAAACGGGTATCGAAGTCCGTGCGGGCGAACTGAACGTGACGGGCGGCACGATCAGCGGCAACGGAGCGGCGACGGAAGTTGCGGCAAACGGCAGCGGCACGACGACGAGCGGCGCGGGCATTGCGATTGCGCAGCACACGACGGAGCTCGACATTAAGGTGAACATCTCGGGCGGCACGATCAACGGCGCAACGGCGCTGAACATTGCGAACCCGCAGGGCAACGACGAAGGCAATATCGCGGTTGCGGTCACGGGCGGCATCTTCAACGGACCGGTGAACGTGGACGAGAGCGAGACGCGCGTTGAGAAGTTCGTGTCGGGCGGCGACTTCATCGAGACGGTGAAGCCGGAGTACGTTGTGGACGGCAAGCTGTGCACGACGACGCTGACGGAAGAGATCAACGGCACCGACTACTACTACATCGTCGACGCGGTCAAGGTCACCTTCGACGCAAACGAAGGCGCATTCCCGGCAGCGGAAGGCGAAGAAGCGGCAACGATGATCGAAGTCCTCGTTCCGGCAGGGGAGAAGATCGAAGCACCCGAACAGCCGATCAAAGAGAACTACAGCTTCATGGGCTGGTTCGCAGACAATGCGGAAGAAGCGTTCGACTTTGCGAACACGTCGGTCACCGCTGACATCACGCTGAAAGCAAAGTGGCAGGGCGGCGTATACACGGTTACGGTAACTTCGTCCGGCGACGGTACTCCGACGCCCGGCGTGACGGTTGCGCATGTAACCGGCGGCGGCACGTTCGTAATCGGCGAGAAGACGGTCGTATCCGCGCCTGTCGTAACCGGTTACACGTTCCTCGGCTGGTACGAAGTCAACGGCGAGAAGCTGTCGTCTGAGATGGAATTCGAGTACACGGTTCGTGCGGAAAAGAACGACCTGATCGCGGTGTATACGCTTGCACAGGGCGCCACCTTCCGCCTGACGGTCACGGCGTCCAGATTCACAATCAACGACGGCACGGTACAGCGTTCCAGATTCGACGATTACTATACCGCCGGCAGCACGGTAACGCTGAAGTATACGGGCAGCGATAAGTTCCTGTACTGGGTCAACGACGCGAAGAAGATCGTCAGCACGAGCGAAGAGTACACGTTCACGCTGGTTGCCGACACGATCGTCGACGCGGTTTACTCCGAGAACGACGCAAGCGAAGAGGCACTGGTTCTGTTCGTAAGCGCGAAGAACTACGGCCAGGTCATCAGCCAGCGGTACTATACGAACGAAGAAGCGATCGTATTCCCGACCGCACCCGTTACGATGGGCAAGACCTTCGTAAAATGGGATAAGACCGAGGAAGAGATCCACGCGCTGATGGCAACCGAAACGCGGATCGTGGTTTACCCGATCTACGAATCGAACGGCGGCGAGTACATCGTGACCATCGAATACTGGGTCGGCGGTGCGAAGAAGGATCTTGAGCAGAAGGATCCCAGAGAGGTCAGCACTCGTACAACGCTCTCGGTTGACGAGACCTACGACGGAGAATCGTTCTCCTACTGGGCGGATGACGAAGGTAATATCCTCGGCTATAAGGCGGGAAGCCTCGTCATGAGACCGACAGCGGACGTTACGGTCAGAGCGGTCTACGGCGTCGAATGCGAGCCGGTACCGGTCGTCCGGATGACGGATGCGTTCGCCTCGATGAACGGCGACAAGACGGTTCTGAACTTCGTTGCGACGAGAAGCATTCCGGAAGGCTACACGCTTGAAAGAGCTGGCGTTCTGTATGCAGGTCTCGATCGCGTCAGCGTGGCGGATGCAAAGGATAAGCTCACGCTTCCGTTCTATGACGGCGAAGGACACGGCTACATCCTCGAAGGACCGTTTGTGGCTGCCGACCTGGATGACGCGGCGATGCTGTACTTCTCGACCAAGAAGGTCGATCGCCAGTTCATCGTCAGAGCATATATCGTTGTGAAGGATGCCGCGGGCGAAGTCCACTACATCTATTCGGACAACGTAATCTATGCGAGCTACACAGAACTGAACAACAAAGTGTTCCACAGCGTCGATATTACGGAATAAGGAGGGAAACGCCATGAATAAGATGATCTATGAAGCACCGAAACTTGAGGTCGTTGCGTTGGACATCTGCGATGTGATTGCAACATCCGGCGAAGAAACGGGCGGCGAGGAACCTCCGTAGCAAGAAATCGGTCAAGCGGAGAAAGGGCAGAAACGATCTGCCCTTTCTCACCATGTCAAGGAGGCGCTCATATGAAAAAAATATTACTGTTTTTGTGCGTAATTTCTTTGTTGGCCGTTCTGCCCGCTGCGGCGGCAGATGAGCAGGTTTACACGGAAGGATACTTTTATTACACGGTTTCCGACCAGTCGATCACGATCGTGGGGTACTTCGGAAACGATGCGATCGTCACCGTTCCCGCAAGCATAGCAGGCATACCGGTAAATGCGGTCGGTCCCAATGCGTTCGCCGGAACGAGCGTGCAGATCCTGTACCTTCCGGATACGATCCGTGAGCTCGGAGAAAATGCGACGGGGACTGCGGATGTTCGCTTCATCGGACAGCCGACCCCGGAACCGCAGGCAACGGAATCCCCGGAACATCATGACACCGGAACACAAACGCCGACCGGCACGGCAACTCCTGCACCCGGCGGCGCGGGCGAGGAGATCGGCGGCGCTGAGCCTCCGGCGGATACCGGAACAAATCCTCCTTCCACAACCGAACAGCCGACGCCGGGATCGTTGACACCCGAACAGCCGACAGAGACGGCATCTGCGGGAAGCGAGCATCATGAGACGAATGCGTCCGCTGCGGAAGCTGCGGATCCGTCGGTCTCGGGTGAGAACGTGACGGCGGCGCCGGAAGCAGCAAACACACCC
The DNA here is from genome assembly GCA_946623765.1 of uncultured Clostridia bacterium. The sequence goes on along the minus strand of CAMORL010000040.1, from coordinate 2,125 downwards.
GAAACGCCGGTTAAGCCTGCAGAACAGACGAAGAATCTGACATGGCTGTGGATCACGCTCGGCGCGGCGGCTGCAGCAGGCGGCACAGCGGCAGGCGTTGCCGCGGCAAAGAAAGCAAAAAGAAAATAAGGAATAAAAGCGAGAGGCGTTTGCCCGCTTCCGCTTTTAGATACAGACAGGTTCATTATTGACACACACCTTTACACGAACCTGTCTGTTTTTTTATTTGCAAAGCACTGTGCATACGGACGGAGGAGAGTCGAAACTTGCGTTTTCGACTGAAATTGTTTATACTGATACTGTCGATGCGATACGGTTTATGCTTTTGCACAAGACGCGGCAAACAGTCGCCGCACGGCAATTGCGAGCGGGTCTGTCCGCAGCATTTTCCGATCTGTGAATTGCAGAAAGACGCCGCAGACACATTTGAAAAGGAGTAAACGAACATGATGGAATATCGTCGACTGGGAAACACGGGACTTTCGGTCAGTGTCATCGGCATGGGATGCGAAGGTATGAACGAGGACGACTGCCGCATGACAGGCAGACTGTTCGATGCGGCGGAGCGGCTCGGGATCAATTATTTCGATCTGTACGCATCCGATCCGAAGCTTCGTGCCGCGGTCGGAAATGCGCTCAAAGGACGCAGGGAAAAGTTTATCGTCCAGTCGCATATCTGCTCGACGTGGAAAGACGGACAGTATTGCCGCACGCGCGATCTTGCGGAAACGAAGCGCGGCTTTGAAGAAATGATGTCTCTGCTCGGCACGGATTATATCGACGTCGGTATGATCCATTACTGCGACGCGATGTCCGATTGGGAGGAGATCGTGAACAACGGTATCCTGGAGTACGCCCGCGCGCTGAAGCGTGAGGGACGCATCCGTCACATCGGGCTTTCGAGCCACAATCCGCTGGTTGCGGAGCGCGCGGTTACGGAAGGCGGCATCGAGGTGCTGATGTTTTCGGTCAATCCCTGCTACGATCTGCAGCCTGCGGATGAGGACGTGGAACAGCTTTGGAACGACGACGCCTATGCGCATGTACTCACCAACATGGATCCGGACCGGCAGCGGCTGTATGAAGTCTGTCAGCGAAACGGCGTCGGCATTACGGTCATGAAGGCGTTTGCGGGCGGAGATCTTCTGAATGCGGAGCTGTCTCCGGCGGGCGTCGCGCTGACTGCGCATCAATGCATCGCCTATGCGCTTTCACGCCCGGCGGTTTCGGTCGTGCTTGCCGGCGCACATACGGTTGAGCAGCTGGAAATCAGCGCTGCATACTGCGAAGCGTCGTCGGAGGAGCGCGATTACGCAGCTGCGCTGGCTTCGTTCCCGCGCATTCGGTGGGAAGGACATTGCATGTACTGCAGCCACTGCGCGCCGTGCCCGATGGAGATCAGCGTTGCGGACGTGACAAAGTTCCTGCATCTTGCCGAGGCGCAGACATCAGTGCCGGAGACGGTGCGCGAGCATTATAAACTGCTGCCGCATCACGCGGAGGAGTGCATCGGCTGCGGCATGTGCGAAACACGCTGTCCTTTCGGCGTCGCCGTTCGGGAAAACATGCAGAGCGCCGTCCGCGTATTCGGTTATTGAGCTGCGAAGAAAAGCAAAATAACGCTTTGGAAACATAAAGGTATCCGTGCCGCGCACGGCAAAAAGAACAAATGAAAACCCGAACGGATTACTGCGCGCGTTCTGCCCGAAAGGCGGAAATCTTTCGGGAGACGGGAATGCAGACGCTGAAGAAGAACCCGGCGCAAATCAACGCCGGACCAAAGAAGACACTCGGCTTTCAGAAGCCGGGGCGACGCTTGCGGCGATGCAGCCGACGTGTTATAATGCAAACATGAAACAGTTAACCAGATTGTCCGGGCGAATCCTTGCGATTCTGCTCACAGCGGTGCTGCTTGCCTGCGGCACAACAACACAGAACGGTGAGACCGCCTTAACGGCGGCGCCGACCGCTGTTCCGAGCGCAACGCCCGAACCGGTCGCGGAAACAGAGATCATGGCGGAGACCGCCGCGGCGGAAACGGCTTTGCCGGAAATGCCGACACTGCCGCCGACACCCGAACCGACGCCCACGCCGGAACCCACCCCGACGCCGGAACCTACGCCGA
>CAMORL010000039.1 GCA_946623765.1 uncultured Clostridia bacterium | reverse complement strand
CCCTCAAGGGGACGGCTTTTTCTGCCTTCGCGGTATCTCCGCAAGCTGGAAATGATCTGTGCGTAATCATTTCTTTATCTTGAAAGTCAGCCCATCATATTTCTGCCCGCCAATCTCTCGTTCGCCCACGACTCTGTCACATTCTACAAAACCGAGCTTTTCGGCACAGCGGAGCATACGGGCATTGCCCGACCAGGTTTGTGTGTAAAGCTCGTTCACACCGTTCTCAAAATAATAGTTCATAAAAGCACGGAGAATGTTTGTTCCGATGCCGTTACCCCACACATCCGGTTCACAAATATCAATTCCAACGGCATGATAAACAGTTTGACAGTCCTCGGTTTTTCCAACCCATTCGTAGTTTTCGTCAATGCAGTAGGAACTGACCCAGCCAATGTGTCTGCCGTTCCATTCGATTTCAAACTTCCATCGGAGAGTATCATCCGGACGATCTTTCACAGATTCATAGTATTCCGTCCATTTTTTACGCTCGGTTTCTTCGCAAGTATGTTCTTTTTCCCAGGGAGCATCCCAGTTTTCCCATTCGCGTTCCACCGTGAACCAACGCACATAGTCCTCAATGTCGGACTCAATCATATCGCGAAGAATCATGTTATCAGATTCTATTTTCATCATCTATCCTCCATCAAATCCCGAACTGTTTTGTCATTATACGATTGCTGACCGGAGTAGTCAATCCTCTTGCATTTGAAGCAGAAGGAAGCACTTCCTTACGAAGTGCCTCCTTCTTCGGAGAGCTTTTTTGATGTGCGTGTTATCTTGCGGTGCGTTTTTCGACAAACGCGAGGAAGAACAGATACGCGCCTGCAAGAACGAGAATCCCGGCGACGATGTAGTACCGCGTGGACGAGACCTTCGGCGCGGGATCGATGAGTTCGGAAACGTCGGCAAGCCCGACATACCGATCCTGAAATACCGCTTCATAGTGTCCGTTTTCCGGATAGACGTAGACGTACCGTTTGATCTGGGTACGCTTTGTGATCTCGTTGGTCTCCTCCGGCACCTCGGTCATGCTTGCTTCTTCGGCGCGCAGTTCATCGTACTTATAGGAATAATAATCGTCCGCGTCGACGTTGTTTTCAAGGACGATCTCGCCGTATTTCGGGTCGATGTAACGGTACATGACAATGTACTGCGTCAGATTGTTTTCGTCCTTTTCCTGCCGCGCGTCGAACGCCTCGAACGTCAGCTCGCCGAGCGACGTCAGCCCCGGGATCACCGCGGGCCGCAGCGACACACGAATCCCGACGATCAGCAGAACGATCGCGCCGATGATGCACAGTGTCGCTAAAATAATGAAAAACGGTTTGCGTTTCATATGCCTGTCCCCTCTCTGCGGTCATTTGCCGCATGCGTTCATGATTTTAAGGTCACGACGGTCACGCCCGCGTCGCCTTCGCCGTATGCGCCGAGGCGGAAGCTCTTGACGCGCGGATGCGTTTTCAGATAGTTCTGCACGCCTGCGCGCAGCGCGCCGGTGCCCTTGCCGTGGATGATGTTGAATTCGGTTCTGCCGGTGCGTACGCAGTCGTCGATAAACGCATCGATCTCGAGGATCGCATCGTCCACAAGGAAGCCGCGAAGATCGAGCTCGTACTTGACGGTTTTGATGTCCGTCATGATCTCGCGCGGACGCGTCACAGCGCGCGCCGGTTCCTTTTTCTGCGTCACGATCCTAAGATCGCCTATCGGCACGAAGACTTTAATGAGCCCCGCCTGTACCTGCACCTGTCCGCGCGCGTCCTGCGGCTTCAGAACCGTCGCATAATTGTTGAGGCTGACGACGAACACGGTCTGTCCGCGGATGACGGACGAAGGAACTTCGCCTTCCGCATCGTTCGTTTCGATGCGGTCCGACAGCGCTTCCGAGGATTGGCGCAGCTTGTCCCGCGAGGTCTGGATCGCACGTTCGAGCGCTTTGGTGTCGATGTTTTTGACCTGCCGGAGCTCTGCGATCAGCGATTCCATTTCGTGCTTGGTCGAAGCGACGAAGCTCTTCGCTTCCTCCCTCGCCTTCTCCCGGATCGCCGCGCGGTCGTCCCGCAGTTTTTTGCGCTCGTTTTCGAGCGCGATGCGTTCCGCTCTCGCCTTTTCGAGCTCTTCCGTGAGTTCGGTCGCCTGCTGTTCGGCGAGCTTCCGCTGCTGTTCCGCGCCGGAAAGCACGTCCTCGAACGCGACGTCCTCGCGCTTCAGATACTCCTTTGCCTGCTCGATGATTGCATCGTCGAGTCCGAGCCGCTTGCTGATTTCGAACGCGTTGGACTTGCCGGGAATGCCGATGTAGAGTTTATAGGTCGGACAGAGACGGTCGACGTCGAATTCCATCGACGCGTTCTGCATGCCCTCGTGCGTCAGCGCAAACGCCTTGATTTCGGAATAGTGCGTGGTGGCAAACGTCGTCGCGCCGGCTTCCTGCAGATGCTTCAGAATCGCCTGCGCCAGAGCCGCGCCTTCGTTCGGATCGGTCCCCGCGCCGAGCTCGTCCAAAAGGACCAGCGTATCGTCGCCCGCTTCCTTCAGAATGCCGACGAGGTTTGTCATGTGCGCGGAGAACGTGGACAGCGACTGCTCGATGGATTGCTCGTCGCCGATGTCGGCAAAGACTTCGCGGAAGATCGCGATCTCGCTCGATTCGTCCGCCGGGATGAACATGCCCGCGCTCGCCATCAGCGTGAAGAGACCGACGGTTTTCAGCGTGACCGTCTTGCCGCCGGTGTTCGGTCCGGTGACGATCAGCGTGTCGTAACCGTCGCCGATCCACACGGAGATCGGAACGACGGTGTTTTTGTCGATCAGCGGATGACGTCCGTTTTTGATGTGGATGAGGCTTTTGTCGTTCAGCTTCGGGCAGTACGCGCGCATGTCGCGCGCAAGGATCGCCCTTGCGAAGATGCAGTCGAGATTGCCGAGCAGCATCAGACTTTGATACAGCTCGTCCGCATACGGCGCAATGAGCGCAGTGAGCCCCGCAAGGATCCGTTCGATCTCGCGCTTCTCCTCCGCCTGCAGCTGCTTATACGCATTGCCGAGCTCCACGACCGCGGTCGGCTCGATGAATACGGTCTGTCCGCTGCCGCTCTGATCGTGGATGAGTCCGCCGATCTGCGCGCGGTGCTCCGCCTTCACGGGGATCGCATAGCGTCCGTTGCGCACGGTGACGATCGGCTCCTGCAGGTATTTCTGATACGCCGGACTCTTGATGATGTTGTTCAGTTTTTCCTTGACGCGCTCGGCGGTGATGCGAAGCTGTCTGCGGATGCGCGCGAGCTCCGGCGACGCGCTGTCGAAGATCTCGTCTTCGGAAAGAATGCAGCGCGCGATCTCGCTCTCGATCTCGCTGTGCGCGGAGAGCGGATTGGCAAGCCTGTGCAGCTCCTGCGCATCCTCAGCCGCAAGCAGATGTTCCCTCGCGCGGCGGCTTGCCTTGAAGCACGCGGCGAGGTTCAAAAGCTCTGCGGGCGACAGCGCGTACGAAGCGCGCACCCGCTGCAGCGTCACGCGCGCGTCCGGGAACGTATCGATCGGGCTTCCGCCGATGCGGCGGCAGATCGCGTCCGCCTCCCACGTCTGATGCAGCAGCATTTCCGCACGTTCGAGATCGTCCGTAGGCGAAAGCTGTTCAACGAATTCGCGCCCGATGTCGGACGCGGTATGGGTCGCACATTGGGCGCGGATCTTATCGAATTCTAAACTTTTTAATGCTCTTTCGTTCATTTGTGTATCTGATTCATGTCGCCGACGGTCACGTCAATATCCATCGTTTCGCCGTTGCGCTCCACCCTGAGCGTGATAACGTCGCCGACGCTGGTTGCGCGGATCGCCATGACAAATTCGTCCTGCGTCATTTCTTTGCCGTTCATGCTGATGAGACGGTCGCCCTTCATGACGCCTGCGGCTTCCGCCGGACCGCCCTCGGTCACGCTGTAGATATAGACGCCGGGGGTGTTGATCTGCGCGGTCGCTTCGAGATAGGTCACGATCGTGACGCCGATGCCGGGGCGTACGGTGGAACCGTTCTGAATCAGCGATTTCGCAATCTCCATGACGTTGTTGATCGGCAGCGCAAAGCCGATGCCCTCGGAGGAGATGGCCTGACCCATTTCGTCGATGCCCGCGGAGGTATACTTCGCGCTGGTGACGCCGATGACTTCGCCGCGCATGTTGATGAGCGGACCGCCGCTGTTGCCGGGGTTGACCGCCGCGTCGGTCTGCATATACTCGTTGACAAAGCCTTCGATATTGATTTCACGCGAGAGCGCGGAAACGATGCCGAACGTGACCGAGCCGGAAAGCTCGTCCGCGCTGATCGGATCGCCGATCGCAAGCACGAATTCGCCGACGCGCGCCTTCGAAGAATCGCCGATCGGGAGCGCCGTCAGTCCCGTTTCGTCGATGTGCAGGACCGCAACGTCCGTCTGAATGTCGCCGCCGACGAGCTGCGCCTCGACCAGTTTGCCGTTTGTAAGCGAAACATACAGCTTTTCCGCGCCTTCGACGACGTGGTGGTTCGTGATGATGTAGCCGTTTTCGGTATAGACAAAGCCGGATCCGCTGCCCGCGAGCTTCGGTTCTCCCGCGGATCCCTTCGGACGCTGATAGTTGAGGACGCCGATGACGCCGGGCTGCACCGCCTCGACGACGTCGGGAATGCCGTCAAACTCTTTGAAATCGAACGGCTGCGCAAGATACGGATCGATATCCGTTTCGGGAACGATCGCGGGCATCGGCGTAGCTGCGGTCTCCGGTTCGACAGGCGCCGGCGTTTCGGCGGATACCTGCGGCTGCTCGGAAACTGCCGGCTGTTTTTCAACCGACGGGTCCTTTTGCGCAGGGACGCACGGATTGACGACATACTGCCCTGCATAGTCGGAAAGCGCTTTCCACGCCTGTCCGTCGTTCGTCAGCGCAAAGAACGCGCCTGCGCCCAAAAGCAGCGCGATGATGACGCACAGAATGATGACAAGGATGTTGCCGCCGCGGCGCGCGCGCCGGACCGACGCCGTGTTTTTGTAATCACAGGGATACGGTATTATTTTGCGAAACATTGCGTTTACCTCCGTCGGATACTCGTTTCGAAGCGCTTGCGCGCTCAAGGGTAAAGGTGAACTGGGTGCCGCGTCCGCGCGCGCTCCGCACGGTGATCGACTGTCCGTGGCTCTCGATGATGCGTTTGACGATCGAAAGCCCCAAGCCGGATCCCATCTGCGGCGCGGGCGTGTGCGCCTTTTCGACCTTATAGAATCGGTCAAAGACGTGCGGCACATCCTCCTGCGGGATGCCGATGCCGTTGTCCCGGACCGTAACATAAACCGTCTTTCGCATGGAGTAGGTCGACACCGCAAGCGAACGGCCCTTCGGCGAATACTTGATCGCGTTGTCGATGAGGTTCCTGAGAACCTGACCGATCTGCGCCTGGTCCGCATAGACCGCGCACTGCTCCTGCGCAAACCGGACTTCCATTTCCATTTCGTTTTCAACGAGCCGCGCTTCGAACGTCAGAAGCGTCCGTCGGATCAGCTCGTTGATGTCGAAGACTTCGAAGTTGAGCTGGATCGTACCGGATTCGATCCTTGCGAGATCGAGAAGGTCGTTGACCAGCGTGACCATGCGGCGCGTTTCGTTCAGCACGATGCCGATGTATTCCGGATAGTTTTCCGGCGGGATGGTGCCGTCCTGCATCGCTTCCAGAAAGCCTTTCATGGACGTCAGCGGAGAACGGAGCTCGTGGCTGACGTTTGCGACGAAGCTCCTGCGCGTCTCTTCAAGCCCGCGCAGCTGTTCCGCCATTTCGTTGAGATTTTCGCCGAGCTGCGCCGCTTCGTCCTTTCCCTCTACCGGAATGCGTGTCGAAAAATCTCCGCGCGAATAGCACTGCACCGCATGATTCATTTCGATGAACGGATTGATGACGCGATAGGACGTATAGTACGATACAACGCCGGAGCCGATCAGCGTTACCGCGCAGATCAGGACCGTCCAAAGCATGATGTTTCCGAACGTCCCGCGGATCGTCGACAGGTCGCCTGTGACGACGAGCAGCCCGCTGTCCGGCGTGTCCTGCACGGTGCTGTATACGCTGAGCACGGGGAAATCCCCGCGTTTATAGTAATGCCGGATCGTTTCGCCGAGCGGATTTGCGCTGTCGGCGATGCGCTCGTACGCCGTGTCCGAAAGCGGCTGCGACGCGTAGCTCTCCCACCGCGCGTCCGCATAGTATGCCGTCACGTCGTTGTGCGTACCGATGCGTTCGACCAAAAGATCGTTGTCGGCCGCAATATACCGAAGATGCGTTTCGGTATCCGCTTTGCCCGATGCGATCACGGAACGCGCGTTTTGCGCGTATCGATTCAACTGTGTTCCGTACTCCCCAACCATCCCCGCATACACGACGGCTGCAAGCACGGCGCCGATCAGCAGAACTGCTGCCGTTACCGTGAGACATTGCATAAACATCATGCGCGAAAAAATGGTACGGAACCGATTCTTACGCATGTACCCTCTCAGCTGCGGACGTCGAATTTATAACCAACGCCCCAGACCGTGCGAAGCTGCCAGTTTTCACGCTCGCCGAGCTTTTCACGGATGCGTTTGACGTGTACGTCGACCGTTCGGGAATCGCCGAAGAAATCGAATCCCCAGACCTGCTCCAGAAGCTGTTCGCGCGTAAACACGCGGCCGCTGTGCGACGCGAGGAAATACAGAAGCTCGATCTCCTTCGGCGGCATTTCGAGCTGTTCGCCGTCGAGCGTGACGGAATAATTCTCAAGCGAGATCGTGAGGTCCGGCAGCGTGATCGTGCGTTCGCTTTCGGACGCGGGCGCGAAGCGGCGGAGCACCGCCTTGATGCGCGCGACGAGCTCGTTGGAATCGAACGGCTTTGCAATATAGTCGTCCGCGCCGAGTTCCAGACCGCGCACGCGTTCTCCCGTGTCGCCCTTTGCCGTCAGCATGATGACCGGCGTGGAACCCTCCTGCCGGATCTCGTGCAGGATCGTCCAGCCGTCCTTCCCGGGCAGCATGACGTCGAGCACGACGAGCGTGGGCTTCGTGTTCTTGAACGCCTGCATCGCTTCGTATCCGGTCGTGCAGGTCGCAACCTGGAAGCCCGCTTTCTTGAGATATAGTTCGATGATCGCCAGAATGTTTCTGTCGTCGTCGATGACTAAGATCGTGTTGTTGTCCATGAATACCTCCGTCAATCTTTCACTGTAACCGTAATGCCGTTTTCCCGAAGAAGCGCAGCGGCGACGCCGTCGCCTTCCCTGAGCGTTCCGGAAAACGTCCCGTCATAGATCAGGCCGCATCCGCAGGACGGACTGCGCGCCTTCAGAATCGCCCGATCGCATCCGTACAGACGCGCGAGACGAAGCGTTTCTTCTGCACCGATCCGAAACGCTTCGGTAACGTCTCCGCCTTCACGCGTAATGACGCGTGTTCCGTCTGCCGACCGCTCCGAAGGAACGCGGGGACACGGAAGTCCTCCGAGCATTTCCGGACACGCCGGAATCGCCTCGCCCCGCTTGATAAGCGCGACGATTTCTTCGTTCGGAACGGTTTTGCCGTCATATCTGCAGCGATATCCGGCAAGGCATGCGCTGACGATAATCATCCTATGCTACCTTTCTATAGGTAGATATATATTAACATAACTTTCGTTTTTTGTCTATACTTTGTTCACAAAAAACGAGCCGGCAAATGTTTCCGACTCGTAAATCATGCCTTGATGCTTCAGCGATTTTCCCGTTTTTTGCGCTCGATCAGCGCTTCATAGCGCGACAGAACCTGCTTTGCAATTCCGTTCCACGGCACCGGAATCGTCTCCCGCGCATGCATGCCTACCTCCTTTGCAGCGGGAAGCGCACGCGCCATGCATGCGGCGATGTCCTCCGGCGTGTTTTCACAGAGGAAGCCGTTGAATCCGTCGGTCACGCCGTCCGCCGCGCACGATCCGCGGATCAGAATGCTCGGCGTTCCCGCCGCCGCCGCTTCTCGCACGACCATCGGCGCATTGTCGTACAGCGACGGAAAGACGAATACGTCGGCTCTCGCGTACAGACCCTTCAGAAGGTCGCGGTCTGCGATGTGTCCGGTGAAAACCGTCTCCTCAGAAAGACCGAGCTCCTCGGACAGCGCATGTAAACGCGCGGCGTCAGGTCCCTGCCCCGCAAAGACGATGTGAAACTTCGCGCCGGTTCTTTTATAGATCGCCGCCGCCCTCAGGATGCTGTCCGTGTTCTTCTTCAGATTCTGCTGTCCGACGAACAGAAACACGCTGCCGTCGCCCAGATGATAGAGCGCTTCGACCTTTTCGACGTCCTCCCGCGTCGGATACCAGAGGTTCGTGCCGTTCGGCATAACGACGATCTCGCCTTTGAATCCGTAGCCGCGCAAAACCTCCGCCGTCGCGTCGTTGACGGTCCACACTTCGTCGCACTTTTCAAAGAACTGCACGACGCGCTGCACCACCGCTGCGGCGATCACTTCGCTGTGCGTCTTTGCGAGGATGTCGTCATAATACTTTGAATGCAGCGTCGCCACAAGCGGAATCTTCCGTTCTCTTGCGATCAGGACCGATTCGATCGCCGATACGAACGGCGTGTGCGCATGCACGATATCGAACGGTATCCGGTTCAGATCGTGCAAAAACGCAAGGTCGAACGCCGGCAGACCGACGCTGTACGCCTCGTTCGGGATCGGAAAGCTTGCATACTTCATGACCGGAAAGGTTTCCGGTTCTGCGTTCCGATACTTTTTGCCCGCGTTTTTCGGGGCGATGTAATACGCGGTGTGCCCGAGCGCGGAAAGCTCCTCGCAATAGGAGCGCACGACCATACCGACGCCGTCGATGTGCGGCGGATAGCATTCGCAAAACTCTCCGATGATCATATCGCTGTCCTTCCTTAAATTTTTCTGAATTATACCACAAACGGAACCGGATTTCAACCGGTTCCGCAAGATTCGATCCGACGTGTCCGGATTCGACGCGGTTCAGTTTCTGACGACCTGGAACAGATAAAACTTCAGATAATCCGTCTCCGGGACGTTTCTGAGGATCGGGTGATCCGGCGCCTGCTGGCGCTGTTCGATCTGTCTGAGCTGTACGCCGGCGTCGGACGCTGCCCTGTCCAGCATGCGTTCGAACAGCTCGGACGGCATGAAATGACTGCAGGAAGCCGTTGCGAGATAGCCGCCGGGCGGCAGCAGCTTCAATGCCGCGGAATTGATCTCCCGATAGCCGCGCTCCGCGCTCTGCACGGTCTTGCGCGATTTGGTGAATGCGGGCGGGTCGAGGATAATCAGATCGTACGGCTTTTTGCCGGACGCGAGAAGCTCGGTCAGAAGATCGAATACATCGGCGACGACAAACTCCATTCGATCGGAAAGCCCGTTGCGTTCGGCGTTCGCCTTTGCCATTTCGATCGCCGTTTCGGAGATATCGACCGCGGTTACGTGCGCCGCGCCGCCTGCCGCCGCATTCAGCGCAAACGAGCCGGTGTGCGTGAAGCAGTCGAGCACGTTCCGTCCCTTTGCGATCTTTCTGAGCGCAAGCCGGTTGTATTTCTGATCGAGGAAAAAGCCGGTCTTCTGTCCGTTCTCGACGTCGACAAGATACTCGATGCCGTTTTCGACGATCGTCGTAACCGCGCTTTCGGGCGTTTCGAGTCCGGGAATCGGGAACCACCCCTTCCCCTGCTCCATGCCTTCGAGAGAACGGATCGCAACGTCGTTTCGTTCGTAGACGCCTTTGATGCCTGCGCCGTCCGCGTTCAGCTCCTCAACGAGCAGCGGGAACAGGACCGGCTTGATCTGCTCCATTCCGATCGACAGGGTCTGCGCGACGAGGATATCGTTGAACCGGTCTACGGTCAGTCCGGGAAACGCGTCCGCTTCGCCGAAGATGACGCGGCAGCAGGAACAATCGTCGCCCATGACCGTTTTGCGGTAGTCCCACGCATACCGGATGCGGCGGCGCCAAAACGCCTCGTCGAACCGGTCGTTTGCATTGCGTGAAACGAGGCGTATGCGGATCTTGGAGTGCAGGCTCAGAAAGCCCGTGCCGAGATATTTGCCCTTTTCGGAAACCGCGTCAACCAGCGCGCCGTTTTCCGGATCGCCTTCGACGGACAGGACCTCCGCCTCATAGATCCACGGATGTCCGCCTTCGACCCAGCGCGTGCCCTTCTGCGTGATCGTGCATTTCGGATATGCCCGTTGTGTTTTCATCATTTCGACCGCCTTTTTCTTTGATAGCAAGAGTATACCACATCAGCTTCCGATTCTCAATCCGTAATTGTGCGCCGTCCCGAAAGAAAAAACGGTCCCCCGCGCAGGGAGACCGTTTCGATAACGGAAGGTTATTTGAACGCAACCATGGTGTTTGCGATCGTCATGGTGGTCATCAGGATCGCATTCAGGAACGCCGGAACCCAGATGTTGCCGGTCTTCTTATAGAGGTTGCGCGAGATGATTGCCGCGATCGACAGCGTCGGGATCATCGCGACGAGCACGATGCCGGACAGTGCAGAGCCCGGATGCGCCGCTGCGCCGGTGATGAACAGCTTGCCGTACTGGTGGATGAGCCAGAGCATGCCGCCGCCCGCATTCAGCGCGATTGCAAGCAGATAGCCCTTGATGCCCTGCAGCTTCTCGGTGTTCGTGTTGATCGTGATCGACGCTGTGGAAACGATGTAGAACAGCAGGAACGTCGGCAGGTAGCGAAGGATGACCGGTACGATGTTGAAATCGAAGGTCTTGAACGCAAAGGTCCAGATACGGAAGTCCGCCTTGAAGATGAGATCCATCAGGAACAGGACGCCGTATGCGACCGCGCATGCGATGATTGCGACGAGCAGCGAAACGAGGATGCGGATCGGGTTGAACGTGACGCCGTAGTCCTTGAACGTGACGCCTCTGTTCGCCTTGTTCACCACATAGACAACGCTCATGCCGAGCAGCGCGATCGCCGCGCAGCCGAGTGTCCAGTATGCGATGCTGTTGACGCCCAGCGCGGACCAGAACAGATTGTTCTGATACATCGGGAAGTGCGCGATCAGCGCAAGACCGACGCCCGCGATCGTGACGAAGCAGCTGCCGACGAGCAGCGCTTTGCGGTTCTGCTTATCAAAGAGCCCGTAGATAAAGCCGAGGCAGCCTGCGATCGCGAATGCAATGCCGGCATACATCAGGACGTTCACCATCTCGGAGCCCGCACCGCTGTCCATCAGCGGCGTGAAGAAGACGCCGGGCAGCAGGATGAGGCACAGCAGCAGCGCGAACGTGCCGAACTTGGAGCTTGCGCCGGTCACGGAGGGCAGCGGCTTAAGCTCGGGGCTCTTTGCCTTGTTGAAGAACGGCAGTTCCACAAGCAGGGACGCGAGACCGATCAGCAGGAACACGAAGCCGACGAGCGCGACGCACTCGAAGATCTCTTTGAGCTGCCAGACCTGGCTGCCTGCCGGGATCGCCTTGATATCCTTTGCATAATCCTTGAACGCTTCGTTGTAGAACTCTACGGCATAAGCGGTCGTGTTCTTGGAGAAGTGGTTCCACGGATGGGTCTGCGCAGGCTGATAGATGATGCGCTTGCCGCCGTCCGAGGTGTTGTACCAGGTGTTCGCCTGCGCAGGTTC
>CAMORL010000038.1 GCA_946623765.1 uncultured Clostridia bacterium | reverse complement strand
GCTTTGCGGCTCGCGAGCCCAGGCTTGTCTAAAGCGGGTGATTTGTGTTATGCTTTTCAAAGCGAACGGGGATAGATGTTCGATGAATAGCTCTCCGGCGCAGTCGGTCCAGATAAGGAACGCACCTGTCGGTCGAAAAGCCGACAAGCTGTACGATATACCGTTATCAAAGGAGATTCGAAACATGTCCGACGTCAACAGAGAAGAGCCGAACGGCGAACAGCCGAATGTCGCGATCGAGATCCCGCCCACCGGAGAACCCGAACCGATGAAAACAAAGAAACGATCCAAATGGACGGTCATCGATACCGTGATCGCGTGGCTGCCTGCTATCGCCGCGGCATACGGGATCGTCAAATGGATCCTCGAGATTGTGCGATGCTTTCGCGATGGGGCGTATGCGGCACAGTTCGCGAACTGCACGAGATTGTTTTCTGTCGGATTTTTGCCGCGCTACTATGAGCCGGTTCTGTTTTGGATGACCGGCATTACGCTCGGGATCGGGCTTTTATATGCAATCGTTCGGTTTTATCGGCTTGCTAAGACCGGTAAACGGGTCGGCTTTACCGTCCTGTTTCTTCTGATGCTTCCGATCGCCGCGGCGTTCGCGCTGATACTGGGACTGGTCGATCACTTCGACGCGCCGATCGTTCAAGCGGTCGTACGCGTCGTCGGCGAAGAACGGCTCTCCGCGTTTTTCAATGCCAATCCGTGGGTATATAAGTCTGCTTTCCCGTACATCCTTCTCGGCGTTTCTGCGGTGCTTCTGCTCATTTCCCTGAAACTGCTGTATTTTGACGAACGCTGCGCGAACCGCCGGCAGCCATGCAAAGATCGTAACGACGGTTCTCTCCAGCCGAACTGTTTTTTGTCGATTGTCGGACCGGTCTCTCCGCTTGACGGAATCTCAATCATAACCTGCGGATGATCGCTGTCTTGCGTTTGATGTTTCATCGTTATTTCGTTTCCTTTTCCCTTGTGTCTTGTGATCCGTTCGATTGTCTTTTCTTCATTTTTTCGGATGGGAATGCTGTATCGGCCAGACTGCGAGATCCCCCGCTTTCTCATGATTGATCAGATGTGTCCGACGATTCCGGCAGATAGATTTGGGAAAGCGTAAATATTTTTATAAAATATATCACTTCCGAATCGGCAGAAAAATCGGAGGATTCGAGCATTTTCTTTAGCAATTTTTCTGCGTTCTCTCGGTTGCAGGCGTATTTCTTGCCGTGTTTCATGTAATCCATATAACTTGTATCGGCGTATGGATCGGATTTCCGAACTCTGTCAACCAAAGTACGGATGCCGGAGTGAACGATGTCCTGATAGATTAAAAACCTTTTTTTCTCATCCCTGTTAGACAAATACACCGGTATACGATCTGAATCATCTATCAGCTTTTTGAATGCAGCCAGTGCCTGAATGTAGCTCTCCTGATAGCAAAAAAACCATCTTCTTCTGCGTTCATAATACCGGTCTCCGTAATCCAGAAGCTCATACCATATTGTGTTTGCCTGTTTTTCCTTCAATTGGAATTCGCACTCGCTCAACCGATCAAACAGGACTCTCATAAAGAGATCCCATTCGCCGAGCTCTTCCAGGATGCCATACGCTGTGTTCCAGTCGGTGTTATTCAGAGCGCGCATTGCTTCGTTGTATCTGTGCGCACGCGACTGCTGTTCTTCCGTCATCGGATGTTCCTCATCGCCTGTCTCCGGAATCTCCTTATACTTTGGTTCCGGTTTCGGCGCTTTCCTTGCAGACCTAACCACAAAGAAAACGATGACTGCTGTAATCACGACAACGACCGCCAGCACAGCATTTTGTGTCAGCAGAATGAGAAGCGGAATGCCGGCATAAGCGAGCAATGCCCAAAGCACGATGCTCTTCAGCAGGAACCCGCTTTGAACGGTTTTGTCAAAGTATGCCATGCCGAGCGCTATGAGCGCGACGATACCGGACACATTCAGCATAAATACAGGGAAGTTATCTTTGTATGCGTTCGGCACAAACAGTAGCTTGAACAGTACAGGAACGGCGATCACTGTCGCGACGGCAAGCAGGATCGTAACCGTGATCTTTTTCCCCTTCGCCGACAGTCTGTAAAACCGCACGAACCCATACGCGAGACAGAGAAAGAAAGCCGCACCGGTCAGCCAAAGAAACACCGGCGAAAAATACCGGGAAAAGAATTCGACTGAAAACAGCCGGGAGCAGCTTGAGCATTGGGCTCGATATGCACCGTCCGTAAAGCAGCGGATGATTTCAAAGATCCACTTGACGGTACCGTAGACGGCGGCACTTGCGGGCACCCATTTCATAACGGTATCCATCGTGTCCCAACGAAACCGCCTGCCTTCCGTTTGCTTTTCGGATTCGTTGTTTACAGGAGCTTCGTTCGTCCCCTGCAGATGATTGACATTGGGTTCATTTGTATCTTGTTCGGACATATGCATCCCCTCCTGTGAACATTCATATTATCGCGCATTGTGTCGATTGCTGTCAAGTATTCGTGAGTCATTCTTTGCAATGACGTACTGCATGGCGGGATCGCCGCCGTCGTTGTAATAACTGTCCCGATACAGGAGTACGACAGCGTCCGCTTCCGCGATAAGCCTCGGATGATACCGGACGTCCGCAAGCGTAGGGCGGTGATCCGCCCGCCGCTCCGTATTGCGTGAAAGCGGTACGGCGACAAAGATCGGCACCCGCCATTGTTTTGCAAATTCTTTCAGCGCCGCTGCCGCTGCCGCCTGTTCGAGATAGATCTCGTCATAGGGATTCGGCGCTGCATCCGGTTCATACGCCGGTTGCGCTGTGGGAATGCCGTCCAGCAGCAGCATGCCTTCTTCGATCTCCTCACGCGCCGTGCGAAAAAACGCTTCCGGGCGAAGCTTGCCGCCGTAAAGCCGGATCGGGAGCGTGTCCAGCACACAGAGACAATTCTCAATTGCAGACCGCTCGCGCGCTGTAAGCATTTCCGACCGGATGTGCTTCGGATCGACGTCTGTCATAACGGTCATAAGCTTTTTTGCAAGTTCTTTTGCGCTAAGATCGGAGGAAAACACGTAAGCCGTCTTCCGTTCCCGCTGTGCATACGCAAGCGCAAGCCGAAGCAGCGTCGTCGTTTTTCCCATGGCCGGTCTGCCCCCGATCAAACAAAGCCCGTCGGTTCCCGCAAGCGGCAGCATCGCTTCGGCTGCAGCCGTGTCCTGCGGCTTTTTGCCCGAACGTTTGCTGTCAGGCAATTCCTCCGCGCAGGAGAAGGCATCCAAAAGCTCCCGCACGACATCGCCTGCACGGCGAAACCGATGCTCTTTTAAGAAGCAGTCGAACAATCCGCACGCTGCGAATGCTTTTTGCTCCCGATCGGAGAGGTTTGCGCGGGAAACGACGTCCTCTTCCGACACGAACGGCGCTTTCCTTCGCTCGGTCAGGATGCTCTTGATCGTTTCCGGACGCGTGCCCTTCGGAAACCGGAGCGGCGTGAGGATCGTTCCTTTGCCGGGCAGAAACCGTACCGGATCGGATCGATTCAAATCCGCCGGCAGAAACCGGATCCTTCGGGCAATGCAAGCAAGCGCCGTTTCCTCCACGCCGAACGCGGATCCCGTCTGTTCTCCGGGAGTCATCGTCCGATCAGGCACGCCCTTTGAAAACAGCGAAATATCCATATGTCTCGGCGTCTCTGTCGTCAGAACTGCCGCAAAGAAGCCGACCGGATCCGACTCCCTCGCCCGCATAAGACGCAGCTTCAAAAGCAGCGCGCCGATCGCGGCTGCCTTGGAGATCGGATGCGGCGTGTTTTCGGGGCGGTTGATCGGCGGGTCGGTCTCTGCCGCGCCCCCGACAACGAGGCGGTACAGCCGCAGAAGCTCCGAGAACGTTTGCGGGATCGGAGCAAGCAGCCGTTCGCTTTCAAACAGTTCACTGCCGAATCCTCCGGAAAGGCTCTCGTCGACGAATCTGCTGACATCCTGTTCATCCGGCACAAACGGCGCAAATGGCGCGTCGGAATCGGTCTGCATGTTCCACAGCACGGAAAGCTCTCTGTTCGCGTGAATGCCGATCGGAAGTTTTTTGAGTGCCCCGCCGAACCGTTTGCGGATCAACGGCAGTGCTTCTGCCGGCACGTCGAGTGTTAACTGTGCAGAATGACCGGTATCCTGCGGATGATCCCCGCTTCCGATCACCTGATTTCCGTCACCGATCATCGGCGCACCGCAGCTCGGACAAACTCTTTGCGCCATACCGCAGCGCATCAGATCGAAACCGGACGAAATGCTGTCGGGAAACAGGACCTTTTGGTCCTTGCACTTCGGGCAGTACAGATGCGGCTCAAGCGGATTGCATTCGGTGATGCCGAGCAGGTACGCAAGGAGCGGCGTGCCGAGATCCCCTTTTGCAAGGACCGGCGTCGCGTGTGCGGCACACAGGTCGGCGATCTTTGCCGCAAGCTTTAGCGTCTCCCATGCGTTTTTGTCTTCAATGCGTTTCTCCTCGTTTCGCAGTCTCTCGATGAACGGCTTGCACGGCTCCTCGCCATATTGCCTTTTCAGTGCGGACGCGCAGCGCTCGCAAACGGTTTGTGCCGCGTCGTCTTTTCCGATCAGTCTTTTTCCCATATCAGACTCTTTTTTTCAATGCAGGTTCGATTACTGCTATCCGCAGTTTGTGGTCTTTCCCTGTTGATTCACATCCGAAGATCCCTGTATTCCGGCGACCCCGTTTTTTCCCAGCTCATGATTTCACGGGTGACGGGATTGATTACTCTTGTCTCGAATTGTGTCGCACAGGAAAGGACGGCGTAAGCCTGGGCAACGCGTCTTGCTTCATATTGGATCATTTGGATCATAAACTTGGGAACATGGAGCGACATAAGTCTTGTAAGGCGCTGCGCGCGGGTTACAAGGTCAAAAGCCATGGGAACTCTGTCAAGGCGCTGTTCTGCCTGTTCGATGAGCATATCCCGATAAGCCCAGATGTACGTCCATTCGTCTTCGCTGATGTCGGAGAAAATCCTTGTCATCTCATTGTATTGCTCCTCCGGCAGTTCTTTTGCCTTTTCATGGGCATCGAACCAGTCCTCCCGGCAGATGTCGCACCGTTCTCTGATGTCCGAAATCCTGTCAAGATCAAAGGGCTTTACGCTGAACTTGCGTACGTACGTATTCCAGACTCTCAGCAGTTCGGGTGTAAGCTGTTTCGCATTTTCTTCCTCTGTGTCAGCCAGACGGTCATATTGACCTGCAAGTTCGGAAAGCGCGCGATACAGGGATTCGAACTCTGCCTTCACACGGTCGCGGTCTGCTTCGGACCAGTCCATGATGCACATATGCTCAAACCGGAGAGACTTCGGATGGTCGGCGGATGCCGTGCCGGGGCGCCTGTCCATGTCGTCGAAGAACGGCTCAATCAGAAGACCGTCCTCCCTCGTCCGTTCGAACATCAGATCGATATACTCCGCAGGGGTCCGCATGTTGATAAACTCATTGTCCACAATGCGTGCGCTGTCAAGTATGGTATTCATTCTAAATGCCTCCTTTTGTTTTATGCGCCCATTATACACCGGGTTATGTACGAAATAGCGGACATAACCCGGCGTTTTTCAGTTTGCCGAGTATTCAAATGCGGAAAAGGACTTTGCGTAGTGATGGAACACGAGTGTCTGCAGAAGCTGCATCTGCTCACTGCGCACAGCGGTGCCATGCTTATCAAGAGCCATCAGGCGGCAGAGCCTTTTTGCGTGCATCACGAGCCGATAGGCAACAGGACTGTCGCCCACGCGCTGCCTGGACTGTTCTTCAAGCGCATGACGGTACGCTTCATAGTATTGCGCATCGGCAGGGTCGATCGTAACGTCGCTGTTTTGGTTGAGAAACGCGATCTCATGCGCTTCAAGCGGTCGACCGAGTTCCTCCTTCTCCCGGAGGGCTTCTATTTCTTCGACCGTCTCCGTCATTTGGGCGATCGTTTGGATCCGATCCCTGTCGAAAGCGGACGTATCAAAGCTGCGAATGTAGGTGTGCCAGACCTGCAGGGCTGCGGGTGAAAGCAGCGCTTCGTTTTCTTCTTCGCTGTCGGAAAGGGCGGGATTCTGCACGGCGATCTCACGGAGCGCATGTACGAGCGTATCCGCCTCCTCCATCGTGCGGTCCCTGTCGGCTTCGGTCCACACGACTTCACAGCAATGACAGCAGCGGACACTGCCGTCGTCGTTCCATGCCGGAACGATCAGCCGGCGGTTTTCATCGGTATGTGCATACAGCCGGGCGACGTACTCGGAAGGCGTCATTTCGCCGAGCGCGGAAAGCTCTGAAATTCGGGTTTGCATGATGTTCTGTTCCATTCTTATTCTCTCCTTATGATAATCGATTCATTTTGACAACAGGCAGTCAGACGCATTCGACCCTGTCGACGGACACGGCGTTCTCGTGCAGGGTCAGCGCCTGCGCAAGCCGAATCTTACCGTAGCGAATGCAGAGATCCGGTGCGTGCCGTGCCGCCATACGGCAAAGGTTCCGTGCGCATGCGAGCAGCGCTCCCGCCATCGGACCTTCCCCGACCCGCTCTTCTGCTATGGCTTCCATGCGCGTCTCGTACGCCTCGAGAAGATCAAATTCGCCGGGGTTCAGACGGACGTCCCCGTTTTCGCGGCAGAATTCTTCTCCGTATTTCGTAAGCGGCAAACCGAGTTTCCTCCGCATCATCGTCTGATGATACCGGTCAATGATCTCAACGCGCTCGCGAATATCGCGGATCGCGCCGGCGTCGAAGCCGCGCATGTCCGGTGCTGCGACGTAACGGCGCCAATACGTCAGAAGCGCGGGCGAAAGAATCTTCGCGTTCTCCTCCTCATCGTCGGAAAGGCGGGGATACGCCTTTGCGATTTCAGAAAGCGCGTCGAAAACCGCCTCACAGCGCTTCTTTGCGCTTTCGCATTCGGTTTTCGTCCAGCGCATACGGCAAACGAGCCATTGTCCGAAATGATGCGGACCTTCGTCGGACCAGTCGGGAACGATCAGCGTCCCGCCGCTCTCGGTGCAGTCGAACATGCGGTCGATATACGCAGCAGGCGTCATATCGCAGACGCTGTCGTACGCGGAACCGTCAAACTGATTTCCGTTCTGATTCTCTTCTGTTCTGTGATTCATATCTATGGTTCCTTTCTCTTTCATCAATTACATTTTTCTGATTTCCGAAGTCAGCATACCTCGCTTCGCGTCCGAAAAAGCGGACGTGACTTCGCAGTTCCGCCGTCAGACCGGTGTAATGGTTGTGACGTCATTCGCAAAGCGATGCAGCACCATCGTCTGCGCAAGCCGCATCATTTCATAGCGGATGCAGATCTGCGGCGCGCGGCGGATCATCATGCGCCAAAGCTGCTGCGCGCGCGTCACAAGCAAAACCGCAAACGGTCCTTCTCCGACGCGCTCGATCGCCAGTTTTTCTATGAACCCGTCGTATGCATTCAGCAGCAGCCGCTCGCCGTGTTCGACCCGAACGCTTTGACGGTCTCGGAGAAATGCTTTTTCTTCCTCCGAAAGCGTTTCTCCGAACGCTTCCCGAAGGCGCATGTCCTCACACGCGCGTATCACCTCCATGCGCTCGCGAATATCGCGGATATCGTCCTCATCGACTGCCCCGCAATGCAGGGGGCAAAGATAGGTGCTCCAGACCGCATGAAGATCGCCGCCGAGAAAATCCTCATATTCCTCCCGGTCATCGGCTCCGAGCCCGAGATACATCTCGGCGATCCCGAACAGGGCGGCGTACAGCGTTTCGCAATCGGCGGCGGCACGATCGCGGTCGACCTCCGTCCACTCCGTTCGGCAGACAAGCCACCGGTCGACACGATGCATTCCTTCGTCCGGCCAGTCGGGAACGATCAGCGTCCCGTTGTTCTCCGTCCTTTGAAACATCCAACAGATGTACTCAGCCGGATTCATCTGGCTGATTTTCCGGTAAACGAAGGTGTCAAACCCGAAGGCGCGTTCCATTTCCACATCATTTTGCATTTGTGTTTCCTCCGTTCTCCTGTGAATCAGAAGCCGATCCTCTTTTGCATCGGTGCTGTTTCCCGATGCGGCGCGATCTGCGCGATATCCGCTTCGGTTATTGTCGCGATATCTTCCGCACCGACCGCATCGTAACCCATCGCAAGCAATCGGCTCGCCTGCGCCATCTTCGCCTTCTCCATCAGAGTGCGCACGAACCTGCCGTTGCCGAAATCGGATTCCGTTCGCGCAGCGTCAAAAACGTCTGCGAGCTTTTCTTTCGCGCCGTCGGTCAGCTTCAGTTCCTTCTTCTTGGCGATCAGCTCCGCAATTTTCAAAAGCTCCTCCGTGCTGTAATCCGCGAACGGTACATGGTATGCAATGCGGGAGCGCAGCCCGGGGTTTTTGTTGAGAAATCCCTCCATCTTGTCCGGATATCCGGCGAAAATGACAACCAGCTCATCCCGTCGGTTTTCCATCTCCTGCACGATGGTGTTGATTGCCTCATCCCCGAAGGAGCCGCTCCGATCGTCCACAAGCGCGTACGCTTCGTCGATAAACAGCACGCCTCCCTTTGCATCGCGGAACTTCTGCTGAATCGTCGGCGCAGTCCAGCCGACATATTTACCGACAAGGTCTCCGCGGCCGAGCTCAATGATGTGCCCGTTGGGAAGCAGCTCGTTTTCCCGCATGACCCGCGCAAAGAGCCTTGCAACCGTCGTCTTGGCCGTGCCGGGGTTGCCGGTGAACACCATATGCATCGACGGATGTTCGTCCCGCATGCCCTTCTCCCTGAAAAGCTTTTGCGCCTTTTGATAATCGAGCGCGCTCTGAATGACTTGTTTTGCTTCGGTAAGCCCGATGAGTTCCATCAACTCTTCGTATGCCGTGCCTTTCGGCTGCTGCTTTTCGGCTTCCTGTTTGATGCTGACAATTTCGCGATACTGCGGATAGATATCTGTTTTCAGCTTTTCATTGTACCAGACGTCGAACAGTTCCTGCAGTTCCGGCGCAAGATACCTCTTTTCGGGATCGATCCTGCCGAGCAGTCTGTCGTCTGCGCACACACCGCTTTCCTCCGCCAGCAGCTTCAGATGGGCAATCGCGCGATCCGCGCCGACCAGTTCCTCGGAAAGCTCGATCAGGCTGATCGTACCGAGTTCCTCATACAGGATCGATTTGTATGTTGTGCATTCCCGATCAAGACAGAATATCGTCAGCACGCGATTCCGATAGTGTTTCGCGACGTCGCCGAGCGTTTTGATCATCTCACGGCTTGCAGACGCATATCGTTCTTCATCGTCTCCGGGACCGGAAAGCTGCACGACCACCGCACCGCCGACGCAGCTTTTGTACAGCGCGTGATACGTGGATAGATACAGGTCTCCGCAGACATTGAGCCGGACCGTACAGTACCGGCGGCTGAACAGCCGTCCGTTTGCGTGCAGAGCCTTCAGGATCAGATTGCTCAGCGCTTCCTGCGTTTTCTCAGCATTCGCCCGGATCATATAATGAACCGGGTGTCCCTCCGCTCTGCCCGTTCGACCGGCATAGATGCGATCCAATTCGGGGAGAAGCGATTTGTTGGAGAGATACCGCTCCGCCTCCGAAAAGGCAGCTTCCCGTGCCGTCGGTTCGATCATGGTCTCCTTGAAATGGATCCCTCTTCCCATGCGGGGATTCAGCCGTTCCAGTTCATACTGCCCGAGGATGATATCGCTGTCGTCGATAAAACGGTTATCTGACGCAGTTTCCAGCATGCGCTTCAGCGTACTGAGCGTAATCTCCTCGATCCGCCCGTCTTGTACCGTAAGCCCTGCGACGACGAGATACTCCCGGATCATCTGTTCCACGTCCGTACATTTCTGAAATAACGCGCCGATCGTTACGGTATCCTCGTTGACGTCCGAAACGAACATGAACGCGTCCTGCCGGATCGGCCACAGAAACGCATCGATACCGAACGCGCGTTTTTTCAGTGCTTCCCGCATCAAGCGGCGGTTGCTCTGCGCATCTCCCTCTTCAGGTCGCACCCCTTCATACAGATAAAAACGCATAGCGAATGATTCCTTTCCAATTGTTTTTTATTCCATGCGCGCATCGATAGCGCGAAAGAGATCGCTCGGCGTGTCGATCAACACCCGCGGACCGCTTCGGAAGCTTCCCGAACGCCCGTTGACTTCGTTGAGGATTTTGACGCCTCTGCCGCCGTCGGCGATCCATTTTTCAAGATTCGGGGAGTGGTCGTCCAGCAGAATATCGTCCGCGCAGAAATCCGGAACCGCGTCCGCCTTGTTCGTGCCGCAAAGCGGAAACAGTCTGTGCCCTCGGTCGATCTCCGGAAGGAAGCGATCCAGCCAGTCGTTCTTTTCCCGAACGGACGCTTCCGCCTTCTGCGGCAGCACGGCCGACAGCACAAAGACCTCGAAGCCGCCGCTTCTCAACAGACAGCGCACGGCGTTCACCATCCGGTCCCTCGGCTTCAGATCGCGAAAATATCCGTCGCGCTCCATATCCTCCATCGTTGCGTCGGCGCGATACTCGCAAAGCACGCCGTCCATATCCAAAAACACTCTTTTCATCGGTTTCCCCTCGCTTTCATGCCCATCATACCGGATCACATGCACGAAAAAACGGACATGAAAAAAGCGCGCCCGGACGGACACGCAGATTTTGGCTATGATGGATTCGTGTTAATCGAGGCGATATTTTTTTACTGCTTGCTTCAACATATAGCAAAAGGTCCTTCGTACCGATTCGGGCGACAGGATTTCTACATCCCTGCAATGCAGAAGTGCCCATTGCATCATAGCTCTTGGTTCCGCAACGATATTGACCTTTATTTCGTGCATCTCGTCTGCTTTGAGAATCGTGCAGTCGCTTCCGAACCAATCAATCAGTTCACCGATCATATCGGATTGCATAAGAAGCTCGATTCGTTCGTGCTTTTTAAACAACATAAAGGGCGTGAGTGTCAACAGCATTTGGAAGTCTGCGTTTTGATATGCGTTATACGGATCCGCTTCTTCGATCGAAATCGCCGGTACGTCATCTAGACAGCGTACATTGGTGATTTGATCCAGTTTATCAAATGTCATGTAGCCGTTGCGAAATGCCTTCATATAATACCGCTGATTGTGAAGGATCAGTTCATAGGGGCTTACGGACGTATATGTATGGCATGGATATCTCAGCTTTTCCTGAAACCAACTGTATTTATAATAATGAAAATCGTAGCTGATCTGGCACTTCATTTCGATTGCCCTGTCAATGGTTTCGATGTTCAAAAACAGCTGCTTGTTATTCGTCTTATAATCTTTCTGCGTGGTTCGGACATGCTTTAACGCAGCATTAAATTCCGGACCGGCAAGCTTCGCAAGCTTCCCGATCAGATCTTTCGAATACTTCTCCGAAATATGACGGCTGTTCAGCACGGCGTCAATGAGCACACGCAGCTCCATATCGTCGAACTCGCGTTCGGCAAGGAAGCTCCCGGCTCTTCCGGATTCGATCTCATAGCCGGCTTCCTTGAGCAGAGAGAGATTGTATCCGATCGCCTTGCGCTCGATCACAATGCCGTAACGGTTGTTCAGTATTTCCGCAATCTCCGCCTGTGTCAGCGGATGATCCGCATCGGTATCCTCCTGCAGAATCTGCAGAATGCGCAGCAGCGCCAGCTTTTTCGGTTCAAAGCCTGTCATGTTTGCGTGCCCCCTTCCCGCTTTCTTTGTTGAATGAGAAACGATCGACTATGATTGAGTATAACATACGGAATATGTCTTTTTCAATTGATTTCCGATCGCTTTATCGTTACGCAAAAAACCGCATCAAAGCAAACCGGTCCTGCGTCCCTCGGCATTTATGCCTGATCGCTCCAATCGGAAGGCTTTTTGAAAATCGTATCCCGAAAGAACGACTCCAA
>CAMORL010000037.1 GCA_946623765.1 uncultured Clostridia bacterium | reverse complement strand
AGCGTATTCGGCTGCGGCAGATTGTTTTGATTGTTATACTCCATGATAATACCCTCCTCTTTTGGATTCGTATTATATTATATCTCCTGTTCCCATAAAAATCAACATTTTTCATAAAATATTCAAAAAGGCAGATTTTTCAAAAAAAACGGCGCCGCCCGGTTCCGGCGCACCGTCCGCAGAGGAGGCAAATGATGGACCGCCGATCCTCTTTTGCGGAAAAAAAGGACCGCTCTTTCGGAGCAGTCCGGTCTGTCAGTTTGCGGCGGCTTTGTCGAGCTCCCCGAGAAAGGAGACGATTGTTTCGTCGTATTTCTCCGTATCGTTGATGCGGATGCGCGAGTGCGCGCCGTGCTCGAACCACACCAGCTTTTTGTTCGGCGCGTGACAGTGCGTAAAGAGGTATTCCGCCTGATCCGGCGTCGAATAGGTATCCTCGCGGCTGTGCAGCATCAGGATGGGCTTTTCAAGCCGTTCGATGCGCTTATAGGGACCGTCGGTCACCACGTTCGCGTGCGAGACGAGGCGGATCCAGAGCATAACCTCCTGCTGAACCGGAAAGCGCATCTTGTCGGGACGGTCGACCTTCATGTGGTTGTCGAACGAGCGATAAAACGAGGTGTACATGCCCTCCGAGGACATGCCCTCCACGTAATCGGGACATTGCGGCGCGGTCAGCGCAAACAGCGCGGTGGACGAGCCGATGCAGATTCCGTGCAGAAACACGCGTTCGTTATGAAGATCGTCGTGCAGAAGCCGGCACCATTCAAGGATGTCGCGGTATTCGCGATACCCGAGGCAGCTGACTTTGCCTTCGGAGAGTCCGTGCGCGCGGTTGTCGATCACAAGCACGTTGCGTCCCGCGCGGCGGAACGGCTCGGCGAAGTAGTAGGAATACAGCAGACATTCCGTGCGCCCCGCAATGATGAGCGCGGCGGAGCTGCCCCCGAAATCGTAGTATTCTCCGACGAGCTTCAGCCCGTCGCTTTCGACGGCGACCTCGCGCTTTTTGTCTGCATACCGCGCGCCCCATTCGAGACCCGTCTCGTGCATGCGGCAGTATTCCGGATCCTCCGGAAAGCTGCAGCCGCGCGGCCATTTGCCGGGCTTGTTGCGCCGGAGCAGGATGCTGTACAGCACCCACGAAAGGATCATCGTGGGGATCACGAAGAAGAGAAGCAACGCGCCGATCGCGCCGAGAATCCAGGGCCAAACCATTGCCTTTACCTCACATAATTCCGATTTCCCAGTGATAGATCTCCTGACCCGCTTCGACATACTCGAGTTCGAGCATCGGGTACTGCGCGGAAACCGCCTCGGAAAGCAGGGCTTCGTCCGCTTCGGAAACGCCGCTGCCGCGGAATACGATGCCGGTTTCGCGATCGTCGATGTCGTCGATCATGGAGAGCGCGTCCAGAATCGCGGTGCGCCAGTCGCTGCTGACCGAAACGAGTTCGCCGCCCAAAAACGCGATGTCTTCGCCCTGTTTGCAGCGGATTTCGTGATACGTGTAGCTGCGCGAAGCGGTCGTTTCCCGCAGCGTCACGACGTTATCGATGCCGGAACGCATGCGGCGGACGCGTTTTTCGAGGTCCTTCTCGTCCGGAAGGTCCATTGCGATCGCGTAATAGCCTTCGCTGAAGCTCTTTGACGGCAAAACCGTCACGCGCTTGCTCGGCACGAGGGACGCCGCCTGCTCTGCGGCAAGGATGACGTTCTTGTTGTTCGGCAGAATGACGATCTCGTCGGCGTCGATGCCCTCGATCGTGGACACAAATTCCTGCGCGGAGGTGTTCATCGTTGCGGATCCGTCGATCACGTGATCCGCGCCGAGATTTTCAAACAGCGTCCGCATGCCCTCGCCGTTGACGACGGCGACGACGGACAGCGGCTTGTGTGCGGGGGCGGGCTTTCGGATCCGGTCGTGCTCGTTGTGCTGGATCTGCATGTTTTCGAGCTTGAACGTCAGAAACTCGCCGTACCGCTGCGCAAGCTCGATGACGAACGCGGGTGTTTTCGTGTGGATATGCACCTTGACGCGCTTGCCGTCCTGCACGCAGACGAGCGAATCGCCGAGCCGGTCGAGCGCGGCGATGAAGGATTTCAGCCGGAAATCCGGATCGTAGGTCGATGCGTTCATGAGCTGCAGAATGAATTCCGTGCAGTAGCCGTCGATAAACGGGCTGTTCTCGTTGAACAGGCTGAGGTCGGGCGCGTTCTTTTCCGGCGCGGCTTTCGGCGCGGAATCCGTCAGGACCTCGCCGCGCAGATACTTCACCATGCCCTCGAAGATCAGAATGAACCCGGTTGCGCCGGAATCCACCACGCCGGCGTCCTTCAGAACCGGAAGCATCTCGGGCGTAAGGATCAGCGTCTTGCGCATTTCGGCGACGTAGGCGGAGAGAATGAAGTCGATGGAGGAGCTCCGCGTGATCTGGGAGCGGATGTGCTCGATGCCCTCGCGCGCGACGGAGAGGATCGTGCCCTCAACCGGCTTCTGCACCGCGCCGTATGCAACGCGGTAGCCGCGCACGAGCGCGTTTCTGAGTTCCCCGGGACCGATCAGCGACGCGCGGGAAAGCGCCTGCGCAAAGCCGTTGAAAAACTGCGAGAGGATGACGCCGGAGTTGCCGCGCGCGCCGAGAAGCGTGCCGGAGGCGAGGGATTTCACAAACACGCTGACTTCGCCGCTGCTTTCGGCATGCTCCAGCCCGTGTTCGAGCGTCTTTACCATGTTGGTGCCGGTGTCGCCGTCCGGAACGGGAAAGACGTTCAGACGGTTGATTTCCTCTTCCTCGGCACGGAGGTTTGTAAGTCCGTTTCGGAGCATCTGCTCCAGTTCGATTCCGTTGATTCTTTTGGTTGCCATATCTTATTTCGATTCTTTTTTACCCATCAGGGTGACGGATTTCGGCAGCAGGAAGGAGAGCACGAACGCAAGCAGAACTGCGATCGCGCAGACGAGCGTCATGTATTTCACGACGTTTGACGTCTTCATCCAGGTCAGCACCGCCTGACCGCCGATGCCGGACGCCACGCCCGCAAAGAGCCCCTGCACCGCAAAGTACATTGCGGCGTTCGAGACGCCGGTTTTCTTCTCTTCCTCGGCGGCAAGCTCGGACGGCACGGAGTACGCGACGGAGAACATCGCGCCGATGCCGAACGAGGAGATGAGTCCCGTGACGACGGAAAGGATCGTCTTCAGCATGCTCTGCGGCAGGAAGGACACTGCGAACATCGCCGCCATGCCGACGGCAAAGATCACGAGCGTGTAGCGGTAGGAGAAGCCGAAGCCGAGTTTTTTCGTCAGCTTGTTATAGATGAGCAGCGTAAGCGGTACCGGCGCGAACGCGGCGATCATGACGAACATCATGTTCATGCCCGCGACCGAGAAGTATTCGTTGATGCCGGAAAGGAACAGCTGCACGCCGAAGGTCATGAACGAGTACACGATCATCCAAAGGATGTAGTCCTTGTTCTTGAACGTATACGCGATGGACTTGATGAGGTTGACCGAAACCGCCTTTTCACCGTTTTCGAGCGTGACCGTGCCGTCCTTGGTGGAATCCTCCTTGATGAGCAGCAGCGGGATCAGCATGGTCAGCACGATCGGCAGTACGATCATGGAGACCGGACGGACGTTCATGCCGTTCAGCAGCATGCGAACCACGACGTAGCCGAGGATGAAGTAGAGGATGTCGCAGACGGACTTCACGTTCGACAGGAAGTTGCGGTCCTCCTGACGGTCGACGATCTCGGTGAACGTGGCGTAATACGTGACCATCGTCAGCGTGTAGAAGCTGTAGAACACGCACAGCGTCACGCCGTAGAAGATCGTGTTGAGAAGCGTTGCGCCCTGCGGATTCGGCGTAACCAGCGTGAACAGCACATAGGCAAGGATCATCGGCACAAGACCGATGATCAAAGCCGGACGTCTGCGGCCGAATCTCGTTTTCAGGTTGTCCGTAAACGACGCCATCGGGACGTCGATGATTCCGTCGATGATCTTTGCAATGACGCCGAACACCGCCCAAACCCCTGCGATGACGAGGTCACGGCCGAGGAACGTCTGATACTGAATGACGTCCGGATTGAACCCGGTTGCGATCAGCGCGCTGCACAGGTACGAATTGACCATCAGGTTGAGCATGTTGACGCCCATGCCGCCGATCGCGTACAGGAACATCTGCCCTTTTTTGGTGAGTTTTCTCATAAGGATTCCTTTCTGCCCCCCGAAAAGGGAATCTTATTTTGCGTTGTCGAGAGCCTTTTCGATGATCGCGCGCTCCTCCGAAAGATCCTTGGAGATCGGCTTGCCGATGTAGTACGCCGCCATGAGACCCGGACCGATGTTGATGCCGCAGGACGGGAAGACGTCGTTGATGTAGACCGCCTTCGGATGGAAGCGCTCGGTGAGCAGCTCCTTGTATTTTTCCGCCTGCGGGCGGCGGTTGGTCTGCGCGATGAAGATCGTCTGCTCGGACGGATTCTCGATCGTGTTTTCGATGTAGTTCAGAAGCGCGGCATACGCTGCCTTTGCGCCCTTTGCCTTGCCGATGACGGTGGTGAGACCGTTGTAGTCGAATTCGCCGATCGGCTTGATCCCCGCGAGCGTGCCGAAGAACGCCTTCGCGTTGGTGAGACGTCCCTTCTTGGCGACGAAGCTCAGATCGTCGAGCCAGCCCGCCTGATGGAAGCGGTTCTTGTTCGCCTCGATCCATTCCGCGACTTCTTCAAAGCTCTTGCCCTCGCTGCGCAGACGGGAGGCGTACACGGTCAGAAGACCGAAGCCGGGACCGAAGCGCATGGAGTCGATGCAGCGGATCTTTGCGTTCGGATAGGCTTCCAGAACCTGCTGCATGGCGGTGCAGGCAAACCCGTACGCCCCGGAGATGCCGCTCGAAATGGTCATCACGAGCAGCGGCGTGCCGTCTTTCACGACGTTGATCATCGCGGCTTTGAACTCCTCCACGTTTGCGGGCGCGGTGGAATAGCCGTTCGGGTTCTTTTTGAGATCGGCATAAAAGTCTTCGCAGGAGACGGCGCTCCAATCGAGCGGCGCGACGATGTCCGTCTTGTCGGGCAGCACAACGTGTCCGGGCAGAACCAGGACGTCGTATTCTTTGCGGAACGATTCGGAAAGATCGCAGGTACCGTCCGCCATAATCACGAATTTTTGCATGGTATGATTCCTCCTGATAGATGATTTATACATTCTGTTCCCCTTCGAGGAACGTAAAAAACGCGTTCTCCGCCCGTTCGGGATCGGAGAGAAATGCTTCGGCGTGTCCCGCGCCGTCGGCGGTGAAAAACGCCTTTCTCGCGCCGCAGCGCGCATACACCGCGCGTCCCGTTTCGTAGGGCACGGTCCGGTCGTTCGTGCCGTGCAGGAAGAAACAGGGGATCGCCGTGCCGCACAGCACGTCGTCCGTCCGCGCGCGAAGATCCAGCTTCAGAAACAGCTTCGCAAGCAGCCGGATCCAGGGCATCAGCAGAAACGCGGGCACGTTTCTGCGATTGCAGTCGAGCCGGATCTGTTCGTCCGGCGAGCGGTAGCCGCAGTCGAGGATCAGCGCGCGGGTGCGCTTTGCATCGAGCGATCCCGCGGCAAAGCCGATCGACGCCGCGCCCATCGAAATGCCGTAGAGCACGGTTTCCCGTACGCCGTTTTGCGAAAGCGCCCAGTCGTTCCACGCCTCGACGTCGTACCGTTCATAAAGCCCCAGCCCGCAGCGCGCGTGCGATCCGTCGCCGTGTCCGCGCTGACGGACGAGCAGGACGTTGTATCCGCGCCGGAAAAACACGTCCGCCTGCACGGTGAAATTGACCGCGGGATCGGTGCGGTAGCCGTGCACGAAGATCGCAGTGCGGGAAAAACCGCCGTCAATGTATTCGCCGGAAAGCGAAAGCCCGTCGCGCGAGCGGATCGAAACCGCCGTTTTCGGCAGCGCGCGAAGGCGTTCCTCCGCCGCAAGGATGCGTTCGCGGTACGGCGCAAACTGCGCGCCCGGCGCAATCATCCGCTCGAGGCTGTCGCCGGGTCTTGCCCGGAAAATCGTGAGAACGGCAACGATCGACGGCGCAAAGACAAACACCGCGTAACAGCCGATCAAAGCCAGTGGAATCCAAAGCATACCGTTCTCCTGAAATAAAATGGAATCTTGAATCGTAACGATTCAGAAAGCGTCTTTGCCGAAAATCCCGCGTCGGTCTTTCCCGATCCGGATTTCAGTATTCCTTCACCGCCGTCGCCGTCAGCGGTTCGACCGCGGCGCCTTTGACGCAGAAGAACCGCGCGGCAGCCGCATGCTGTCCGAAGACGGACACGATCGGGCGACCCGAAAGCGGAAGCGCGAACGTCGCGGCGTTTTCCGACTGCGTGTCGAGGGCGGCGGGGGAAAAGACGTGCTTATCCGACGCCTTGAACGCGGCTTCCTTCCGCGTCCATCCGACAAGAAAGCCTTCCGGCGTTTGCGGATACGCGGCGCGCTCCGCCTTTGAAAAGACGCGCGCCCGCAGCTTTTCGCAGGTTTTTTCGTCAAACCGGCGGGAAAACCCGTCGACCGTTTCGAAATCGACGCCGACGGGCGCATTCGAAACCGCGACGCAGCAGCGTCCGTCCGCGTGCGAAAACGAGAACAGGAAGCGGTCCGAAGTCCAGCCGCCGGGCTTTTTGCGGGAAAACCGCAGCCCGTCCGGATCGAGCGAGAAGCAGTGCTTCGCCGCGATCCGAAGAAGCGCCCAGTTCGCGATGCGCGCCGATCTGACCGACGGGTCCGAGCACGCTTCGATCTCCTTGAGACGCTCCGGCGGAACCGGAAAGTCGAGAGAAAACCCGTCCGCCTCCGCAAGGTACACCTGCAGCACCGGACGCGT
The DNA here is from genome assembly GCA_946623765.1 of uncultured Clostridia bacterium. The sequence goes on along the minus strand of CAMORL010000037.1, from coordinate 5,446 downwards.
GTTCCACATCCGGAACACGGCTTCCTCCTGCAGGCTCTTTTTCTCGCCGAACACGCATTCGTAGGCGAAGTGCTCGCAGTTGTTGCGGATCATATGATAGCCGTCGGAACCGAGCCGCGCTTTTGCAAGCCGCACGGATTCTTCGGGAGGCACGCGCTTTCTGCTTTCCTTTCGGTCGAGGACCGCGATCTCCGGGATGCGTCCCGTGCAGAACACGTCCATGTCCGTTTCGACGACCAAAAACCGGTCCGGCGCGTTTGCGTATGCAGGAACCGGCGGCAGACCGAACGCAACGATCCTTCCGTCGCCCGCATAGACGCCGTAATGGAAGATCGAACCGATCTGCACCCGCACCATGTCGCCCGGTGCGGGATCGCCGGGCTGCCACTTCATTTCAGCTTCGCCTCGATGTAGTTCACGACGTCGCCGAGCGTTTCAAAGTCGGACGCGCCGACGTTTTCAAAGCGGATGTTCATTTCCTCCTCGATCGCGATGACCATGTACAGCATGCTCACGGAGGAGAAGCCGAGGTCGGCGACGAGCCGGGAGCTCTCCGTGCAGGAGAGGACTTTGTCCCGGTTCCGGTCGTCCGCGGCGAGCAGGATTTCTTTCAGCGAATCGACGATTTCAGTTCTGGACATACTTGTACCTCAAGATCTTCATCGCGGGAGACCGCGCAAAGTCGGTGTCGCGGACGGTGATTTTGCTGACCTGCATGAAGCCCGGCAGCGTGCGGTTGATCTTTTCGAGCTCGGAAACGGCGTACGCTTTGCGCGCTTCGTCGTCGAGATCCGCAAGCTCGGTGGGACGCAGCACGACCTCGAGCGCAAGGATCGGCTCGCCCAGAGCGCTGCGGCTTTCAAAGACCTGCGAGTCCTGAATGAACGGCAGCGCGTTGAAGTGCGTTTCGACCTCGGCGGGGGAGACGTTCTCGCCGTTCGGCAGAACGATGATCTCCTTGATGCGTCCGGTGATGTAGAGATAGCCTTCGTCGTCGAGACGGACGAGGTCGCCGGTCTTGAACCAGCCGTCCTCGTATGCGTCGGGCTCTTCGACGCCGACGTAGCCGTCCATCATGTTGCGGCCCTTCAGCCACAGCTCGCCGTCGACGATTTTGAATTCCTGATTCGGGAACGGCACGCCGACGGAGTCGGGCTTTCTGAGGCTTTCCGGATTGCCGGAGACGAGGTTTGCGGACTCGGTGAGACCGTAGCCGGGCAGCAGCTTGACGCCGAGCTTGTCATATGCCTGAATGAGGAACGGCGAAACCGGCGCCGCGCCGCAGATGACGGTTTTGAGATCCGCGCCGAGCATGTTGCGCCCGAATTTCTTCGAGAGCGTCAGCGCCATTTCCGCAAGCGCGGGCACGATGACGAGGATCGTCGGACGAAAGACGGCGATGTCGCGGAACATGTCCTTGTTGTTGCGGCAGATATACAGGGCGCTTCCCGTATAGAGCGAAGTCATCAGATTTCGGATGAGCCCGAACACGTGCGAAAGCGGCAGAACGAGCAGATACCGCTGACCGAACACGTCCGGATAGCCGTAGCAGCCGTTGATCGTGCCCTGCATCACCGCGTCGTTCGAAAGCAGCGCGCCCTTGCTCTTGCCGGTCGTACCGCCGGTGAAGACGATTGCGCACGGCGTCTTTGCATCGCATGCGGCGGCGGGCTTCTTTTCTTCGGAAACGGCGTCGGCGGGGATCAGCGCGATGTCGGGACGCTTCGCTTTCACAAGCTCGAGACGCGGCTCGAAGTCCTTCTGATAGACGAGCTTTTTGATGCCGAACATCATGCAGCAGCCGAACACGGCTTCCGCGGGAAGATGCGCGGGGAAGATCGCGCAGCAAAGCCCGGAGGTCACGGCGGCAAGATACGCCTTCACGAAGTCATAGGAATTCGCGGCAAACAGCGCGACGCGCGTGCCGGAGGGGTTGTCGCCGAGCAGGGTCCGAAACCCCGCGGCGTCCGCTTCGAGCTCCTTAAAGCTGTGCGTCTTTCCCTCGTCGACGATCGCGGGCGCGTCGCCGAACGTGTTCACGCAATGCTCCCACATCTCGGAAACGGTTGTGAACTCCCGGATGCGCGCAAACGTCTGTTCGTCGGTATAGGGGCGAAAGATTTCTTTGGATGGTGTCTGCATAGGTTTATCTCCTCTTTTGATAAGCAATTTGCTTTAATGCTTCTTCCTTTCGGTGCAGCTCCTCCGCGATCGCGTCGATCTCGGACATCGGCGGACGCTTGCCGTACCGCTTAACGAGGTCGATCGGCTCGCCGATGACGAAGGTCACGCGGTTCCAGAAGTGCGCCTTCGGACGGACGTAAACCGGCACGATGGGGACCTTGCCCTGCAGCGCGATCAGCACCGGACCGGACTTGAACGCGCCGAGGTTTCCGCCGTCGTCATGGATGTGTCCTTCCGGAAAGATCGAAACGAGCGAGCCGCTTTTGAGTTCGTCCGTGATCTCGCGGAGCGATCCGAAGTTGAAGTTCTTCCGGTCGACCGGGATGCACAGAAACTGCTTGAACAGCCAGCGGAACTTCGATTCGAAAAACTCCTGTCCGCAGATAAAGTGGTGCCGCCGGTACCACACCGCGAACATCAGGTATACGGGATCGAAAAACCCGTAGTGATTCGCGATCAGCAGCGCGCCGCCGCGGATGCGCTTTTTCGCCGCTTCGGTTTCATAGATCCATCGCGGACGCATCCATATGAGCCCGGGCAGCGACGCCGTCGCCTTGACGAAGTCGTACACGAGATAACGCGGCGAAAACAGCTTAGCGCGATTCGTTCGTTTCTGTTCCATTGAGCAGCTTCTCCAGTTCCGCGATCCGTTCCCGAAGCCGTTCGGAAACGATCTGCAGGTTTTCGGTTTCGTCCGCGCCGTCCTCCAGAAGCGTGAAGACGTCGATCGGCTTGCCGATCAGCACGCGGGCGCGTTTGCGTTGAAAATACGATCCGTTCGTGACGACCGGAACGATCTTTGCGCCGCTCGAAAGCGCGAGATACGCCGCGCTGACCTTGAACGGCAGCGGACGCGCTTCACCCGGCAGGGGAATGCGGCTTTCCGGAAAGATCCCGACGACGCCGCCGCGCTCGAGTATGCGCATGGATGCGGGCATAAAGCCGAAATCGTGCGTATTGCGGTCCACCCGGATTCCGCCGAGACAGCGGAGGAACCATCCGAGCATCGGCTTTTCAAAGAGCACCTCCGCCATCTGAAACCGCAGCGTCCGCGTGAAGAACACGAACAGATACACCGCGTAGTCAAAGACGGACGTGTGGTTCGAAATGACGATCGCGCTTCCCTTGATGTGCCGTCCCTGCGCGCGCCGGTCCTCGTAAAGGATCTTCGTGCGGAAGCACAGAAGCTGCGCGGGCCAGCCGGTGATCTTCACAAACCAGTTGAACAGTGCGATCATACGGTATCGTTCCCGCCCTTCTCCGCGCGGATGTAGTCCGCAATCGCGCGGGCGGTTTTGAGATCCGTCTTTTCCAGCGGGAACGCGGCGTTAAATTCGTCGCGAAGGCGGGTCAAAAGGGCGAAGTAATCGAGACTCGTGCCGCCGAGATCGAGGAAGAAATCGGCGTCGGGAGCGACGTCGCCCTCGGACCGGTTCACGGCGGCGGCGACGATCGCGCAAACGCGCAGCAGCAGCGCGTCGTTTGTTTCCGCTTCACGCGCTTTCGAAACGTCGAACGGACGCAGCGCACCGGAGGCGCAGTCGCGGCGCAGACGGAGGCGGTTCAGCTTGAACTCGTCGGGCTTCATCAGCGGACCTTCGACCGTCACGATGCGGGAGATCGAAGAGGAAAGGTTTGCGCGTTCGATCCGCTCGTTCAGCGCGGCGCGGATCCGCTTTGCGTTCTCTTCGGTCGTCATGCGGTTCAGCGCAAGCAGAAGCACCGCGGAAGACGCGCCGTTGTCGGTTGCGGGGATCAGACAGACCTCCGCGCCGTCGGGCTTCAGAAGCGGCTCGATCGCGTTCGGATTCAGGTTTTCGCCGTTCGGTCCGACGATGAGATCGTCCGCGCGGCCGAGGATGCGGTAGTGTCCGTCGACGCATTCGGCAAGATCGCGCGTTTGAAACCAGCCCGCGCGCGGGCGAAGCCCGTCGGAGGAGAGCACGTATTTTGCGGTGACCTTTCCGCGCACCCAAAGCTCGCCGGATTCGTCGATCCGGTACTCCGCGTTCTGCATCGGTTTGCCGACGGAACCGGACTGCAGGTATTTTTGCCGGTCGGACAGTTCGACCGACGTGATGCCGATTTCGGTCATGCCGTAGCCGTTTGCAAGCGGGTAGCCGATGCCGTTGAAGAACAGATGCACCGCGGGATCGAGAAAGCTCCCGCCGCTGATCATAAAGACGATGGAATCCCCGAACAGGTTTTCGCGCACCTCGCGGAACGCGAGCTTCGAGAACGCGCCTGCAAGCGGGCGGGGCAGCTTTTCCCAAAGCGCGAGCGCGCGGCCGAACTTCGCCGCGGTCTTTTCGCCCCGGTCCGCAATGCCTTTTTTCGCCTGCTCATAGACCTTTTCCCAGAAAAGCGGCACCGCAAAGACGTGCGTTACCTTGTGGCGGCGGATCGTGTTGACGATCGTCGACGGGGAAAGGTCGTTGAGCTGCACAAACGTGCGCGAGAAGAAGCCGAACCAGATGTACATTGCGATCAGCCCGAACACGTGATAGAACGGCAGAAACGCCAGCAGCTTGAGATTGCCTTCGTAATGCTTTTTGACCTGCGGCTGCTCGCGGATGATCCCGTAGCTGTCGCAGATCTGATAATAGAATTCCTCCGCGGAATAGGCGCAGACCTTGACGTTTTCGGTCGTGCCGGAGGACATGACGAACAGCTCCGTGCCGAACGGGCTTTCCCCGATCGGTTCGCCCTCTAAAGAAATCTGTTCCGGACGCAGCACGGGACATTCGAACGCGCCGTCTTCCGCGATCACGGCGCGGCAGTCCGCAATGCGCAGCGCGTTTTGAAGCAGCGGCGCGGGCATGCGCAGGTTCATCAGAAGCGGACGGAAGCCCGCCGCGAGGATTGCCCAGAAGAGCTCGATCCACTCGAGGCTGTTGTCGAGATACAGTCCGACGACCGCGTTGTGCGAAAGCTCCGTAAGCGCGGTTTTCAGCGCGGCGGCGCGGGACAGGATATGCGTCTTTGCCTCGCCGTAGGTTGTTTTGCGGATCCGGTAGCCCTCGCTTTTTTCCCAGAGCACATTGTCCGCCTCGCGGAACATCAGCGTAAAAAGCGTACGAAACGTCAGCCCGCCGGTCTGAAACGCGTCGAGCTTTTCCCGCACGAAGTCGTCGATGGAATGATAAGAGCCGATATGATAATCCGTCATGCAACTCTCCCGGATCATAACATAATCACATTTTACTTATTATAGCCCATTTCGGAACAGGAATCAACACATTTCCGCAAAATCGGATCGGCC
>CAMORL010000036.1 GCA_946623765.1 uncultured Clostridia bacterium | reverse complement strand
CTGCAAACTGTTTTTGACAAGATACACAGTATATGATAAACTAAATAAATACCGAAAAGCGGCGGAAAAGCCGCGAAAGGAGTATTCATGATCGGTACCTATTTGTTCAAGATCGGCAGTTTCGGCGTTCCGGCGATGGGCGCATGCGTGCTCGTCGGCACGATCCTTGCCGTGCTTTTAAGCTGGCTTCTGCGAAAAAAATCTGCGCTCGACTGGAACGGCGAATTCGTCGACGCGATCATTGCGGCGGTGCTTCTGGGCTTTGTCGGCATGAAGATTCTCTACTGGATCGTTACGCCGGACGTTTTTAAGACCGCGTTTCAGAACGGCGTCTTTCAGGGCATCCTGAGCCTGCTGATGGAAGGGATGGTCTTTTACGGCGGTCTCATCGGCGGGATTCTCGGGATCGCGCTCACCGCACGGAAAAAGAAAAAGAACTTCTTTGAATTCACGGATCTCATGGCGCCGTGCTTCTGCGTGGCGCATGCGTTCGGACGGATCGGGTGCCTGCTCGTCGGCTGCTGCTACGGACTCGAAACGGGCGAAATAAGCCAGTTCGGGCTTTGCACCTACAACGGCGCTTGCGCGGTGAAGTATCTGGACGGTGCGATGCGCCTTCCCGTGCCGCTGATGGAAACGATCTTTCTGCTCGTGCTCTGCGTTGTGCTCGTGCTGATCTACCGGAAGGAAAAGCGCCTCGGCACGACGACCGGCTGGTATCTCATTCTGTACGCCATCTGGCGGTTTGTGATCGAAATGTTCCGCGGCGACGCGGCGCGCGGCAAATTCGGTCCGCTCTATACCTCGCAGTGGATCAGCTTTGTCATCCTGCTTGCGGGCGTTCTGATTCTCGTTCTTGCAAGAAGATGGAAGAAGGGCGAGCCGTTTTTGGTGTTCCGTGAAGAAGACATGACCGTTCCGGAGCCGGAAAAGACGGATGGGGAGACAGAGGCGGACGAAGCTGTTTCGGAGACGGGTTCGGAAACGTCGGACGAAGCGTAAGCAAGCCTTCCGCGTATCGGCGGAAACGGCAGAAAGATACGCGTTTTTGCGCACCTGCTTTTCTCTTTTCGCGCGAATCGGAACCTGCGCTTTTGCGGTTTGGAACGGTTCGCGAAAAGCGGCGAAATATTGATTTTTGTCCTTTGCTGTATTACAATAAACAATATGATGAAACAACCGAAAACAAAACGCATCATTTTGACAGCAGCCGTCGTGCTCGCGGTTCTGATCCTTGCGGGCGGCATCTTCCTGTGGGCTGAAAAACGAAAGCTCAGCAGTGCGGAAGAGACCGCAGACAGACTGTTTTCCGAGGGCAGATATCCGGAAGCGATCGATGCTTACGGCGCTTTGCTCGAACGGTATCCCCTGTCGTTTCTGGGCTACGGAAAGCAGTATCCGGAGATCGGTACGCGCGGCGTTCTTTCCTGCATCGACGCGCTTCTGGAGACCGGTCACGGCGCACAGCAGGTTCTCGAGCAGGATCTGATCAAAAAGACGGCCGACCGTGCGGTGAATCCCGCCTTGCCGGATACGTTTGCAAACGAGCTCGAACTGCGCGAGCTGCTTTGCCGTGCGGTCTTCGCGGCGGAGCGCGGCGATCTCGAAGAGGCGCAGAAGTATCTGGATCAGGCGGATACGGATTCCGAACGTTCTGCCGAGCTGTCGGATTCGATGGAACGGGAACGGATCCTTCGCGCTGCGCTGGCTGCGCGGGAGGAAGGCAGACTGGAGGACGCGCTCGCGCTTTTGCGGGAATCCGGGATGAATCAGGAGCTGATCGCGGAGATCGAGCAGCAGATCGTCGAAGAAAACGACCGGACGCTGCTCAGCGAAGCGCAGGAAGCGCTCGACGCATCTGAGCACGACCGGATCTTCGAGCTGATCTCCGGGATCGTCGACGATGATACACGGGCGGCGGCGGAGACGGAGTTCGCGCAGGCGTGGACCGAAAAACTGAACGGTTTCCGCGAGCGGTATGCCGGGGCGGTTTATGCCGGCGCATGGTATTCGCTGGTTCTCGGCGATGAACCGAAGCTTTCGGGAGACCGCCGTTACGACGAACTGAAGAACGCGTTTTCACCGGACGATACGGTGATCGGCGGATTCTTCTCCTTCATCCGCCTGCGCGACGGACGCGTGGAGCTTTTGGGCGATACGCTCGGTGCGGAAAAACAGGCGGCGGAAATCAACGACGCCGTCGGCGCGGATCTCGGATTGAATCATGCGGTGATCCTGCACCAAAACGGAACCGTCACGAATCTCGGCGCGGATCAGTATGCGCGTGACGCGGTCGGGGAATGGACCGGAATCAAAGAGGTCGCCTGCGGCGGATTCCACAGCGTCGGGCTTACCGAACAGGGCACGGTCGTTGCGGCGGGTCTCGATGCGGACGGACAGTGTCAGGTCGGCGAATGGACGGACGTCGTTTCCGTCGACGCGGGATTGCGGCACACCGTTGCGCTGCACCGCGACGGAAGCGTTTCGGCGACGGGCGACAACAGCTTCGGGCAGTGTGACGTTTCCGATTGGCAGAACGTGATCCGGATCTGCTGCGGCGGAAACTTCACGCTCGGTCTGACAGCCGATTTCAGATTGCTTGCGGCGGGCGACAACGCCTGCGGGCAGTGCGACGTTTCCGACTGGCAGGAAGTGATCGGTATGTCCGCTGGGCTCTGGCACACCGTTGCGCTGCTCGGCGACGGACGGGTCGTCACGACCGGCGCGGACGGACACGATCAGCACGGCGTCGACGGGGTCGCGGCGTTTTACACGGGAGCGAAAACGGATCTGCCTGCGGGCAAGCGCAGCGCAGAATCGGAATATCTGTATATGGGGGACGAAAAGGAAGGTCCCTGGCTGTACTGCAACGGCGACGGCTGCATCGTCGCAGCGTTCGACACGGCATATAAGGCAAAGCCTACGCGCGCCGACCTGATCTGCACCTACGGCAATCCGCCGATCGGAATCCTTGCGGGCGGCGGCGAAAGACCGAAAGGCGCTGCAAAGGCGGCTTACCTTGCGCGGCAGAACCACAGCGTGTTTGCGCTGACCGGCGACTACTTCACCTTTGCATACAACGCGGACGGCATTCAGATCCGCTGCGGCATCGTCTATAAGGAAGAAAAGGACGAGATCGGTTTCGGATTCTTTCCGGACGGTTCCATGCAGCTGATCGATCCGGAAAAAACAACCGCCGAAGCGCTGCTGAAGGCGGGTGTCCGCGATACGTGGGTGTTCGGTCCGGCGCTGATGGACAACGGCGAGGTGCTGGACATTTCCGGGCATCCGCTCTCCTATAACGACGTCACCATGCGAACCGTTATGGCGTCGATCTGTCCGTATCATCATCTCGGATGCGCGTACGGAATCAGTACGCTTGCGGACGTCACGGAGACGCTGGAGCACTACGGCTGCAGCGTTGCGTACAATCTGGACGGCGGACGCTCCAGCATGATGATCTTCATGGATCATATCATCAACCGGACCATCTACGCATACGAGGGCTGGCGAAGCCTGCAGGACATGATCGGCTTCCTCAAAAGCGACCTGGTTCCGGAATACAACTTACAGTAACTGCATCGAAAAAAGGAGCGCATCGGCAGGTTTGCCGGTGCGCTTTTCTGCAGTGCAGGCAGTTCTTCGAACACGCGGTTCATAAAGCGGACAAGGTTGAAAATCCGTCGTCTTTCAAAAGGGCGGGCGGTACGGGGCTAAGCGCCTTCGGCGGCGCATAAAAACCGCCGACATGCAGTACGGCGTACCGGCGGATGCTGTTTTATGGATCAGGGCTGCTCGAGGATCGTGATGAGGATGTCGTCCGGACCGGAAAACGACAGGCAGCGAACGCCGGTATAAACGTCGTTGAAAAACGCGCTCGGTTCGATCCCGTTCTTCTGAAGCCGCGTCCGGATCTTTTCGAGGTTTCGCGCGGTGATGGTGAGGCTTTGCCGGGGCAGCGGTTCCGGGCGGTTCAGACAGCGCATTTCAATCTGCATTTTGCCCATTTCGAGCAGAAATTCGCGCTCCTCGCTGTCCGGATGCTCGATCTTTTTCGCGACGCGGAAGCCGAGCGCGTTCATATAAAAATCGCGCACCGCTTTTTCGTCCGTCGCAAGCAGCGTCGTGCGGGACAGCGCGATCCTTTTGGCAAACGGATACAGCGTCCGGTGTCTTGCGTGTCGCCGCCATTTCCGGTACGCGTGAAGCTCGGTCCGCCATTCGGGATGCGTTACGACGTACGCGACGGAAATGAACAGAAGCTGTCCGATCCAGCCGCCGATCGTGTTGCTCAGAAGATCGTCGACGTCGTACAGCCCGCGTCGGAAGATCAGCTGCAGGTTTTCGGTTGCAAACGAAATCAGAAAGCAGGCGATCACGGGACGCGTGCGCGCTTTCTGCCGGAACCATCCGAATACATACGGCAGCAGATAGCCCATCGGGACGAACAGCATGATGTTGAGATAGACCTGAATGACGTCGTTCGGCAGAATCCGGATGCGGGAAAGCCCGGTGCGGATTCCGTCGCGGAAGATCGAGAGCACGGCGTCCGCAAGTCCGGATTCGGTTTTGATCGATTGCACCAGATCCTGAAACGGCGCGGCGTGAACCTGATAGGAGTCTCCCGATTGCCGTGAAAAGAACACGATAAACGCAAATGCCGCAAGGTACAGGGCGAACACGCCGTACAGCACAAGCTGACGGAGCTTCAGAAGCGAAGCCGCATTCGGATTTTCACTGACCCCGCCGCCGAGGTTCAGACCGAGCTTCTTTGTCATGCTCCTGTCGATGATCGGCAGCAGCACGATAAACAACAGAACAAAGCCCGTCACGCCCCAGACGGTGACCGTGCTGTTTACGATCATACCCATATGCCAAGCTCCCTTCGCCGTCAATCTACGGGTATCGTATCATATTCCGCTGCGTCTGGCAAGAAAATCCCACGGGAATTGCGCATGAAAAAACGGAGCGGGTTTCGCCGCTCCGCATGCATGCGGGATTCAAAGAATTTGTTTCGGAATGAAATTCAGATAGTCTGCGGAAACCGTGTGATAGACGACGCCGCCGGATTCGCCGGAAAACGCGTAGCGGTGCGACGCGCCGTGCAGATGTCCGTACACGACGGTTTTGACGCCCGCCGCCTCGAAGCGTTCGGCAAACGCGCTCTTTTCGCCCGATTCGGCAAACGGCGGGTAGTGCAGCATGCCGATCGCATAGGCGTCGCTCGGCAGCATGGACAGCGAAAGATCGAGCCGGATCAGCTCGCGTTCATAGAGCTTGCGGTCTGCGCTCTCCTTGAAGCGCGACGATTGCGGGACCGTCCAGCCGCGCGTGCCGCAAACGCACAGATCCCCGAACCGGAAAACGTCGTTCTGCAGGGCAAACATGCCTTCCGGCAGCGCGGAGCGAACCTTCGTCACGCTCTGCCACCAGTAGTCATGATTTCCGCGAAGAAGCAGCTTGGTTCCTTTGAGCGCCCCGATGAACGCAAGATCTGCGATCGCGTCGGAAAGGTACATCGCCCAGCTGATGTCGCCGGGGATCAGCACAAGGTCCCCGTCGCCGACCGTGTCCTGCCATGCTTCCCGGATGCGTGCGGCGTGATCCTTCCAGTGCGCGCCGAATACGTCCATTGCCTTGTTCGGAACGGACAGACTCAGGTGCAGATCGCCGATGGCATAGACACGGGGCATAAGCAAAAGACCTTTTCGGATGATTTACGGAAGCGGTGCGGGCTTGAAAACAAATAAACCGGTCTGATGAAAGCGTCTCTTTCATCAGACCGTACCGAAGGTTTATTCGTCGTCCCCGTCCTGGTCGGAAAGATCCTCTTCCAAAGGATCCTCCGCCTCGTCGGCACGGATCTTGTCGGCGAGGACTTCGAGGTTTGCCTGACGCTTCTGTTCCTTCAGGCATTCCTCACAGAGATCGTGACCCGGCAGCGCGGGGTTTTCGCCGCATTCGCTGCACATAATGATCTCGTTCTCGGCTTTCGGCGCGTGACGCTTCGTGCGTTCCGCTGCGCAGACGCGGCACATGGTCTCCGTGCCGCGGATATAATTCAGTTCACAAATCGGGCATTTCTTGAGCATAGCGTTTTATCATACCTCGCTTGTTGATTTCACAGCATAGTATGCAAAGGAACACGGCTCCTGTCAAGCCCTTTTTTTATTCTTCCGCAGATTCTTTTTCGCGCGGCATGCAATCCCGGCAGATCTGCCCGATTCTTTGCAGCAGTTCCGCCTTTCCTTCGCCGGATTCCGACGAGTACGGAATCGCAAACGGCGGCGCGCCGAGCTCCTTTGCGCGCAGGTTCGCTTCGTGACGGCACTTGGACTTTGCGATCTTGTCCGCCTTGGTGGCGACGAGCGTATAGGGAATGCCGTAATAGATCAGGTAGCGGAACATCTGCAGATCGTCCTGCGTGGGCGCATGGCGGATGTCGATGAGCATCAGGATGTGCTTCACCCGCCCGCTCGAAAGGTAGCGGTCAAGAAGCTCGCCCCAGCTTTTCTGCTCCGCCTTCGACGCCTTTGCAAACCCGTAGCCAGGCAGATCGACAAGGTACATCGACCGGTTCAGCAGAAAGAAATTGACCAGACGCGTCTTGCCGGGACTTGCGGAGGTTTTTGCCAGCTTCTGATTGTTGCAGAGCCGGTTGATGAGGCTGGATTTGCCGACGTTCGATTTTCCGACGATCGCGATCTCGCACGGAAGCGGCGCGGGGTAGCTGCCCTCCGTGCCGGAACTTGTGACGAATTCCGCCTGTTTGATGACAAATTGTTCTTCCATATGCCCAGTATAGCTTGAAAATTCACATTTCGCAAGATATTCGTTTACACTTTCGTCATCGGTTTTGGAAAACAACATGGTACAATTATGGTACAAGTACAGTATGCCGTACCATCGGCGAAAGGATTTTTATGGGACTGTTTCATTCATCGGATATCGGGTTGGATCTCGGAACAAGCAACGTGCTTGCGTATGTGCGCGGCAAGGGCATCGTTCTCCGTGAGCCGAACATCGCGGCGGTGGAGCGCGGCACGGGCAAGCTCGCTGCGATCGGTCAGGATGCGAAGGAGCTTGTCGGAAGAGCTCCGGAAAATCTGATGATCGTCCGTCCGATGCAGGACGGCGTGGTTGCGAATTTCGATGCGACGGAGCGCATGCTGACGCTGTTTTTCAACCGCATCGTCGGCAGCCGCATCTTCTTCAAACCGCGTGCGGTCGTCGCGGTCCCGTCGATGGCAACCGAAGTGGAAAAACGCGCGGTTATTGAAACGACCGAAGGCGCAGGCGCGCGCTACACCTTCCTGCTCGAAGAGCCCGTGGCGGCGGCGATCGGCGCGGGGCTGGACATCACGGAGCCGAAGGCGAATATCGTTCTGGACATCGGCGCGGGCACCTGCGACATGGTCGTGACCTCGATGGGCAAGGCGGTGCGGCATGATTCGCTGCGCGTCGGCGGAGACAAATTCGACGCTGCCATCGTACGGTATCTGAAGCGGCAGCACGGCGTCGTCATCGGAACGCGCGCCGCGGAGGAGTTGAAAATCGCGTATGCGTCCGCCTTCCCGCGCAAGGACGAGCTTAAGATGGAAGTGCACGGAAGATCGCTCGGCGGCGGGCTTCCGATCTCCATGGAGCTCGGCAGCAACGAACTCACGTTCGCGCTTGCGGAGCCGCTTCTGTCGATCGCGGAGGCGTTGAAGGACACGCTCGAACAGACGCCGCCGGAGCTTTCCGGCGACATCGCCACCCGCGGGATCGTTCTGACCGGGGGCGGCGCGCAGCTGTTCGGTCTGGATCAGTATATTGCGGAGCAGATCGGCGTTCCGTGCTACGTTGCGGAGGATCCGGTCGCGTGCGTCGCGATCGGCTGCGGCAAGGTGCTCGAGGAGCCGAAGAAATACGAAGGCGTTTTGTACGACTATCGCCGCGGTGATTATTACGAGGATTAAGGGGAGATCGCAATGTCGGAAACAAAGGGAAAAAAAGCATTGTCGCTCTGCATTCTCAGAGTGCTGGAACAGCACGCGGGCAAGGCGAATCCGCTGTCCACGCGGCATATCATCGAATATCTTGAGGCGGATTACGGCATGATCGCCGAACGCAAGGCGGTCGGACGCAATCTTCTGCTGCTGCAGGAGATGGGGTTCCCGCTTTCCACCTACCAGGAAAACGGCAAGGGGTACTATCTCAAGGCGGACGCGGGCAGCGTTTTGCATGAACACAACCCCGTCGCGCTGGACGCGTATCTTCGCGCGCCGCGATCCGAGCGTTCGGAGGAGGAGATCGCAAGGCTGCAGGATCCGGTTCCGGTCTATGTATCGGAAGCCGCTGCGGGACGGCAGCCGGCTGCGGTGTTTGAGACGCTCGACCGCATCAAGGAGGCGATCGAACGCAAGGTGCAGATCAGCTTTCTTTACGCGGTCGTCGGCACGGACGGCAAAAAGATTCCGCAGCGGGAAACGCCGTTTTCGGTTTCGCCGTATGCGCTGTTCCTTGCGGACGGATATTACTATGCAATCGTGTCCATTTCCGGCTACGGACGGCTGCTGCACTATCGCTGCGATCTTATGGAAAACGTGACCGTCACCGATCAGCCCGCGCGCGGCGCCGAAACGCTGATCGAGTGCAGGGACGGGCTGGACGTTGCGGCGTATGTGAACCGCACGATCTACCATACCGACGTCAGAGAGACGCATACCGTGCTCTGCGCCGGACATCTGACCGGCGAGCTTCTGGATTCGTTCGGAGAGGACGTACGCATGCGTCCGGAGGGCGAAACGATCCGTGCGGAGATCGACGCGCCGTGGGAACTGGTACACCGGTTTTTGGTGGGCAATCTCAAGCATACGACGCTGCTTGCTCCGGCGTGGCGCAGAGCGCAGATCCGCGAGGAGCTGCTTTCGGCGCTGTCGACCTATCCGCAAGGCTGATTTGTTTTGAGTTTTACCGCATTTCCGACACAGTTCCGTGCTATCGTATGAAGTGAGGAAGGCATCATGGAAAAACCGCGTGCAACCTCCGGCAAGGGCAGCAAAAAACGCCGCCGGAAGCAAAAAAGAATACGCAGCATCCTGATCGTGATCGCCGCGGTCGTGCTGATCGGCGCAGCCGCTGCGGGCGGCGTGCTGTTTTTGCGCTCGCAGATCGGGCAAAAGACGGCAGAAGCGCAGGATCCTCTCACGCCGGAACCCACGGCGGCGGAAACGCCGACCCCTGCGACCGCCGAACCGGAAGCGCAGGAAGAAACGGTCGTGGAGATCGAACCGGTCGAAGCGCAAACGACGCCGGAACCGACGCCGGAACCGACCGCGGAACCGGAAGCGGAAGAAACGCCGGAACCGGCGATTTCGCCGGAGCCGACGGCGCAGACCGATTATCTTTCCGGAAGAACCTTTCATAAGGGGGATTCCGATCTGCTGATTTTAGACGTGCAGACGAAGCTGATGGACCTCGGGTATCTGGAGCCGGACGAGCCGACCGACACGTTTGAAAACCAGGTGTATGAGGCGCTCATGAACTTCCAGCGCCATAACGGGCTCACGCCGGACGGCGTGCTGAACGAGCAGACCTATGCGGCCCTCGTCGGAGGCGGCGCAGCGGTGTTCGTAATGCAGGAGGGCGACGAAGGACAAGACGTCAGAGAGGTGCAGGATCGGCTGTATGAACTCGGCTATCTCGACGCGGCAAGCCGCAGCGGCACGTTCGGCGAAAAGACCGCCGCGGCGGTGCGGATGTTTCAGAGTATGAACCGGCTGAAGGTGGACGGCAGGGTCGAGGCGAAGACGATGAACACCCTGTATTCCGGCGACGTCGTCGGCAACTACTTCAAATCCGGCGACGCGGACGACAGCATCATTCCGTTCCAGAAGCAGCTGCAGAGCCTCGGGTATCTCGACAAAAACTACGAGTGCAAAGGCAGAATGGACGACAGGACGGTTTCGGCAATCAAGCTGTTTCAGGAGGCGAACGGTCTTGTACGGGACGGCTGCCTCGGTCCCGCAACGACAGACCTGCTTTATGCCGACGCTGCGATTCCGTTTGCAATGCGGATCGGCATGAGCGGCACAGGCGTCAGGGACGCGCAGAAACGGCTCAATCAGCTCGGATACATACGTGCGAACCAAGTGACCGGCTATTACGGAGAAACCACTGCAGACGCCGTGAGAGCGTTTCAGAAGCGCAACGGCATAGCGCAGGACGGCGAGATCAATCCGAATACGCTGGAACAGCTGAACAGCGACAAAGCGAAGGAAGCGGCGGTCTCCGCCGACAAACAGACGCCGACGCCGAAGCCCGGAAAGAACACCCCGACGCCGAAGCCCGATCCGGAGGGCAAACGCAGGGGCGTCGAAAAGCTGATCGAGATCGCGGAATCGAAGCTCGGCTGCCCATACGTGCGCGGAGCGAAGGGTCCGGACGCGTTCGACTGCTCCGGCTTCGTTTACTGGTGCCTGAACCAGGCGGGAATCAAGCAGGCGTACATGACCAGTATCATCTGGCGCACCTGCTCCAAATATAAACGCATCAATACGATGGGCGAACTGAAGCGCGGCGACATCATGGTGTTCCAGGGCGAAACGCTGGACAGCGGTCACGTCGGCATCTACCTCGGCGACGGACACATGATCGACGCGTCGTCCTCCAGCGGCAAGGTCCGCATCACGGAGAACGACATCACCAAGAGACAGTACTGGCAGGAACACTTCCTGATGGCGTACCGCATCTGGGATTGAGCCTGCGGCGCGGAAAGGCGACGGAAAGACGCCTCCCTTTGCGGGGAGCTTCGCACGCACCGTTCCGTTTGGCGAATGCAGCAGTTCAACGGATAAAAAAGGATCCTCCCGCGGACGGGAGGATCCTTTGCGTTATGCGGTTATTCTTCGTTCAGGACGGTTTTCACCGCGCCCTGCGGATCGCCCTGCACCGTGACGTTGCGGTTGACCTTTGCGTCGTAGGTACCGGCTTTCATGATGTCCACAAGATCCAGTCCGGTGACTTCCTTCATCGTTTCGATCGTGCGGGCGAGCACGCTCGGGACGAAGCTTCCCATCGAGTCCACACCGCTTCCGCCGTGACCGCCGTCGATGATGGTTACCTTGTCGATGGATTCCAAAGGCTTTGCGATCGACGCCGCCATTTCGGGGAGCGCTTTCACAATCATTTCCATCATTGCCGCCTGACCGTATTTCTTCATGGCTTCGGCCTTCTTTTCGAGCGCCTCCGCCTCCGCGATGCCGCGGGCTTCGATCGCCGCCGCTTCCGCTTCACCGACCGCCTTGATGCCTTCGGCCTCCTGCATCTTCGCGTACTTTGCGGCTTCCGCCTGTACGCGCTGCGCCTCGGCTTCCTTCTCGCGTTCGAACTTCTCCGCCTCTGCGTGGATCCTGCGGATCTCCGCCGCTTTTTCACGTTCGAACTTCTCCGCTTCCGCCTTGCGCTGCCGTTCGAAGAGTTCCGCCTCCGCCTTCTGCTGACGTGCGAACTTCTCCGCTTCCGCCTTCTTCTTGATCTCCGCTTCGAGCGTCTGTTCGGTGACTTCGACGTCCTTCTTCTTCAGCTCGATCTCGCGTTCCTGGCGCGCAATGTTCGCGTTTGCCGTGGCGACTTCGATGGTCTTGCGCTGCTCCTGCTGCTGGATCTCATACGCGGCGTCGGCTTCCGCCTGCTTCTGGTCGGATGCTCTCTTCAGCTCCGCTTCGCGGATTCTGAGTTCGTTCTGACGCGATGCGATCTCGGTCTGCGCCGCGACCTGCGCTTCGTTCGCCATGCGCTTTGCTTCCGCTTCGGCGATCGCCACGTCGCGCTCCGCCTGCGCCTTTGCAATCGAAGCGTCCTTCTGAATCTGGGACATGTTGTCCTGACCGAGGGCAACGATGAGACCCTTTTCGTCTTCGATCTTCTGAATGTTGCAGGAGATGATCTCCACGCCGAGGGCATTCATGTCGGTCTGCGCTTTCTGCTGCACCTCGTCGCCGAATTTCTTGCGGTCCGTGTTCAGCTCCTTCAGCTTGACCGTACCGATGATCTCACGCATGTTGCCCTGCAGAGAGTCCGTCAGCGCTTTCGTGATCGATTCCTCGGACATATTGAGGAAGTTCTTCATCGCGATCTTGATGCCTTCCGGATCGGTCTTCAGCCGCACCTTTGCGACCGCGTCAATGTCCACGCCGATGAAGTCGAGCGTCGGCACGTAGCCGTTCGTCTTGATGTCGATGCTGATCTGCTTCAGGACCAGCGTGTCCTTTCTCTCCAGGAAGGGGAGCTTGATACCCGCCCGTCCGATCAGGATCTTCGGCTGCTTCTTGATGCCGGAGATGATGAACGCCTTGTCCGGGGGCGCTTTGACGTATCCGCTGACGATGATGATAATGACGGCGACCGCGGCGATGACGATGCCGGCGATCAGCCAAGCATGCTGTGCAATGAAACCCATGTTTCTCTCTCCTTTCTTTCGTCCCTCTGTGTTCCGGCGGATCGCTCCGCCTCTTGTTTACGGGTCTATCTTACCGCGGCCGCCGTATTTGCGAAAGGGAAGCCTTCTGCAAATGACAGGCGCTATTTGCAGGACGGGTGCGAAATAG
>CAMORL010000035.1 GCA_946623765.1 uncultured Clostridia bacterium | reverse complement strand
GCGGCTGCCGGTTTCGCGGCTGCCGGTTTCTTGGCGGCGGGTTTCTTTGCCGCTGCCTTCTTGCCTGCCGCTGCAGCCTCCGCGGGTTTTGCCACGCGCGGGGTGCGCTTACGCACAGGTTTCGGCTCTTCATCCGGCAATCCGAGCAGGTTGCGGTAAAGCTCCATATATTTGCGCGCGGAAACTGCCCATGAGAAGTCCGTCTTCATGGCGCGCTTGACGAGGCGTTTCCACATCTCGCGATCGTCATACCAATAACCGACTGCATGTTCAAGGACATGAAGCATATCGTGCGCATTGTAATCATGGAAGCTGAAGCCGTTTCCGTCGTCGTTATACCAGTTATACGGCAATACGCTGTCTCTGAGACCGCCGGTCTCGCGGACAAGCGGAATGGAACCGTAGCGCATGGCGATCATCTGCGAAAGTCCGCACGGCTCGAACTGCGACGGCATCAGATAGATATCGCTCGCGGCATAGACGCGGCGGGCGATCTGCTCGTCATGGCGGAGGCAGCAGACGAATCTGCCGGGGAATCTATACTGCGCGTCGCGGAAAGCATTCTCAAAATACTGATCGCCGGTTCCGACGACGACCATCTGCACGTCCATGCGCATGATGTCGTTCAAAACACAGGTGATCAGATCGAGACCCTTCTGCGCGGTGAGCCTCGTGACGAGACCGATCAGCGGAACGTCACGCTTCTGCAGCCCCAGTTCTTCCTGCAATGCAGCCTTGTCGAGCTTCTTCCCGGAGGGATCCGCCGCATTATAATGAACGGGAATATGCATATCTGTGCTCGGATCGAACGATATTGTGTCTATTCCGTTCAGGATGCCGGACAGGACGTTCTGTCTTGCGCGAAGCAGACCGTCGAGACGTTCGCCGAAATATCCGGTACGGATCTCCTCGGCATAGGTCGGGCTGACGGTCGTGATACGGTTTGCGAAGACGAGACCCGCCTTCATAAACGACAGCAGACCGTAGAACTCGAGGTTGTTCGGTGAGAAGTAGCCCTCGTTGAGACCGAGCACGCTGTTGATCCGGTTCCAGTCGAAGATGCCCTGGAACTTGAGATTGTGGATCGTAAACACGGTATGTACGTCGCGATAGCCGTCCAGCTGGCGGTACTGATCGTTCAACAGCACCGGAATAAGGCCGGTCTGCCAGTCGTTGCAGTGAATGACGTCCGGATAGTAATCCATGTGCTTGAACGATTCGAGCACTGCGCGGCAGAAGAATGCGAAGCGGAAGCCTTCCTCCTCGTCGCCGGTGTAGATCTTCTCTCCCCCGAACATGGCGAGGTTGTCCACAAAATAGAACTTGACGTTGTCCTGCTCGAGCATATCGATGCCGCAGAAGACGGAATAGCTTCCGAGCTGCAGGTTGAAGTGACAGACATGCTGCATCTTCAGAATGTAGTAGTCACCGATCTGCGTATACTTCGGCAGCATGACCGCAACTTCGGCGCCCTGTCTTGCAAGTTCCTTCGGAAGCGAACCGACGACGTCCGCAAGACCGCCGGTCTTAATGAACGGGAAGCATTCGCTTGCCGCAAACAGTATTTTCATGATGATTCTCCTTTCGCTGTGTTTATACGGTCAGATTCTTGCGGTAGACGAGCGGAATGCCCTCATATCCCGTAAGCTGTCTGCCGGCGTTGACGACGACGTTCTTGTCGAGAATGACGTGGTCGAGCACGGCGCCCGCATGCACCGTAACGCCCTGCATCAGGATCGAATTCCGGACGATCGCGCCGGATTCGATCGTGACGCCGCGGAACACGACCGAGTTTTCGACCGTACCGTCGATCTTGCAGCCGTCCGCCATGACGACGTTGTGTACGGAAGCGTTTTCGCCGTACGTAGCGGCAAACTCGTCCTTGACCTTGGTGTAGATCGGATGCTGCATGTTATAGAGATCGTTTGCAGGCGCGGCGTCCAAAAGCTCCATGCTGTGCATGTAATAGGTGTTGACGGAATCGATCCGCGCAACGTACCCGTCATACCGCCAGCCCATCACCTTGACGCGTTTTTCCATCGTGATCGGCAGCAGAATCTCGCGTACGAAGTCGATGTTCCCGTGCGAATACGCTTCTTCGACGAGATCGTCAAAAAGATCCTTGTCCATGATGGTGATCTCGCAGGAACGGTAGTCGGAATGCGGGTGATGCGGATTCCATTCGAGTTCCTTGACCGTCATCCCGTCCTCTTCAAAGTGAAGTCTCAGATCGCGGTTCTGCTCCTCCGGAAAGAAGCGTGAATCTTCATTATACATGATGGTGATGTCCGCGCCGGTTTCGCGGTGCTGTCTGATCATCGCATCGAATGTGGTGTTGAACAACGTATGGCTGCCGCAGAGGATCAGGTATTTCTGATTGGAACGGCGCACGTACTGCATGACGGAGTGGAACGCGTCGATGTCGCCGCGGTACACGCCGGTGTTGTCTTTGGTGGAGAACGGCGGCAGGAAAAAGAGACCGTCGCGCTTGCTGCGGTTGAGATCCCATTCCTTGCCGGAGCCGAGATGATCCATCAGCGAATGATAATTGCGCTGCGTGATAAGCCCGATGTTGCGGATCCCGGAATTCACGAGATTGGAAAGCGGAAAGTCGATGCAGCGGTAGCGTCCGCCGAACGGAACTGCCGCGACCGCGCGCGAAAGCACGAGATCGCGCATATAGGGATTGTTTTCTCCGGTAAAGATCAGACCGAATGCATCCTGATTCATACGTTCGCACCTCCGTTGATAAATTGGTCGATCGTGTCCGCGGTAACGACCGCGCCGACCGGAATGGACGCGCCGTCCGGAATCGTCACGTCGTTGCCGATCAGGACGATGTCGCCGGTCAGATGATTGTCGACCGTTTCGCCTTCCTTCAGCGGCGTGCCGATCAGCACGTTCTTGCCGATGACTGCGTTCTCGCCGATGATGGACTTCTTCACGACGCTGTTTTCGCCGATCCGGGCGTTCGGGAATATGACGGCGTCCGCTACGTCTGCGCCGGAATCAACCTTCGCGCCGCAGAACAGGACGGTGTGCCGGAGTTTGCCGCGCACGACGCAGCCCTCGGTGATGAGGCTGTCCTTGACGTCCGCGTCTGCGCCGGTATAGTGCGGCGGCATGACCGGGTTGCGCGTATAGATACGCCAGGTGGGATCGCTGAGATCCAGGATCGGGTTCCTGCCGAGCAGGTCCATGTTCGCTTCCCACAGGCTCTGAATCGTTCCGACGTCCTTCCAGTAGCCTTCAAACGGATACGCGACCATCTTTTCGCCCGCGTTCAGCATGTTCGGAATGATGTTCTTGCCGAAGTCGTTTTCGCTCTTCGGGTCGGCGTCGTCGCGCTCCATATAGCTGCGCAGCAGCTTCCAGTTGAAGATATAGATGCCCATCGAAGCGTTGTTGCTCTTCGGGTTCTTCGGTTTTTCCTCGAATGAGACGATCGTCCCGGCTTCGTCCGTGTTCATGATGCCGAACCGGTGCGCTTCCTCCATCGGAACCTTCAGCACCGCGATCGTTGCCGCCGCCTTATGCGCCGTGTGGAATTTCAGCATTTTCGTGTAGTCCATCTTATAGATGTGATCACCCGAAAGAATCAGCACGTAATCCGGATTGTACTGGTCGACGAAGGACCGGTTCTGCCAGATCGCGTTTGCCGTGCCGGAATACCAGCGCCCGTCATGCTCGGTCATGTAGGGCGGAAGCACGAACACGCCGCCGTTGGATCGGTCGAGATCCCAGTGCTGACCTGTGCCGAGGTACGCGTTCAGTGCAAGGGGACGGTACTGTGTCAGAACGCCGACGGTGTCGATGTCGGAATTGACGCAGTTGCTGAGCGGAAAGTCGATGATCCTGTATTTTCCGCCGAACGGGACCGCGGGCTTTGCCATGCTGGAGGTCAGAACGCCGAGACGGCTGCCCTGTCCGCCGGCAAGAAGCATGCAGACGATTTTCTTTTTCATCACTTCTCTCCTTTCGAGTGCGTGTTTTTCGCAGGGGTAAACCGGAAGAATACCGCGCCGTATGCCGGAAGTTTCACATGCAGACGGTGACGGAATTTATCGAACGGCTCTTCGACCGTTTTCACCGGCTCGTTGAACGACAGGCCGCCGCCGCCGAAATACGGCGCGTCGGTCGAGAAGATTTCGGTATACGTGCCCTCTTTTTCGCTGCCGAGGCAGTAATCGTCCCACGGGACGGGGGTAAAGTTGAATACGCAGAGGATCGGATTGCCGTCCGCATCCTTGCGCACGAACGCCGCGATCGAATGCACGGCGTCGTCCACCGCGATCCAATCGAATCCGTTCCAATCGTCGTCCCGCTGATAGAACGCCGGCGTGCGGCGATAGAATTTGTTCATTTCGCGCACGAAGCACTGCATTTCCGCATGCTTCGGGTATTCGAGCAGCATCCAGTCAAGCGATTCGTCGAACCGCCATTCGATAAACTGGCCGATCTCCATGCCCATGAACGTCAGCTTCTTGCCCGGATGCGCCATCTGATAAGCATACAGGAGACGAAGCTGCGCAAACTTCTGCCAGTAATCGCCCGGCATCTTGTTCAGCATGGACAGCTTTCCGTGTACGACCTCGTCGTGCGAGAACGCGAGAATGTAATATTCGGAGAACGCGTACATCAGGGAGAACGTCAGCTTGTCGTGGTGCCACTTGCGATAGAGCGAATCCATCTGCATGTAGCGCAGCATGTCGTTCATCCAGCCCATGTTCCACTTATAATCGAAGCCGAGACTGTCGCCGTGCTTGTTCGTGACGCACGGGAACGCCGTGCTCTCTTCCGCGATGAGCAGCTTGTTGCCGGGGATCTCTTTGACCGCCTCCGAGATCTTGTGGAACAGATTGATCGCGTCGAGGTTTTCCTTGCCGCCGTACTGATTCGGCAGCCATTCGCCGTCGTTTCTGCCGTAGTCGAGATACAGCATGCAGCTGACCGCGTCGACGCGGAGTCCGTCGATGTGGAACTCTTTCAGCCAGTAGCAGGCGTTGGATACGAGGAAGCTCTGCACCTGCGTGCGGCCGTAGTCAAACAGCAGCGTGCCCCACTGCTTCATGTCGGAACGCCGCCAGTCCGGATGCTCATAGGTCGGCGTGCCGTCAAACCGCGCGAGTCCGTATGCGTCGCGCGTGAAGTGCGCCGGCACCCAGTCCATGATGATGCCGAGTCCCTTTGCGTGCGCGCGGTCGACAAAGTAGCGGAAATCGTCCGGCGTGCCGTAGCGCGTCGTCGGCGCATAGTAGCCGGTGACCTGATAGCCCCAGCTCGGATTGAACGGATACGCCATCAGCGGCATGCACTCGATGTGCGTATAGCCCATATCCGCCGCATAGTCGACCAGTTCCGCCGCCAGCTCGCGATAGCCGAGCCCCTTCCGCCAGGAACCGAGGTGCACCTCATAGATGTTCATCGGCTCATTGTGCCGTTTCGTGCAGCGCTTCAGATAGGAATCGTCCGTCCACGGGAATTCGCCCGCTTCCCAGACCATCGACGCCGTCCCTGCGACCTCGCAGCGCTGTGCGTACGGATCCGCCTTCATCGAAACGCTTCCGTCCGGTCCCTGTACCGCGTATTTATAGAGCTGTCCTTCGCTTGCAACGCCGATCAGCACCTCCCACACACCGGTCGAACCGACGGGCTGCATGGGGTCCGCTCCCGGGTTCCAGCCGTTCCAGTCGCCCGCTACGCCGATGCTTCTCGCGTTCGGCGCCCAGACGGCGAACCGCCAGACCGTTTCACCGTTGTGTTCGACCTTATGGCAGCCGAGCGAACGGTATGCGGTTTTCGTGGTACCCTCGTTGAAATAATACAGTTCTTCATCCGTCAAGTGTGACATTTTTCACCTCGTCCCGGAGGTTAGCGGAAATAATCCCGCGCCTCCATAATTATACAGATATATCATATCATATTTGTGTACGGATGGAAAGTGTTTCCTTCCATGAATTTATTGTAAAACCGTGAAAAGTTTTCCGAAACCGTTTTCTTTTTTTGCCGCCGTATGGTATACTGCAAAAAAACAGGAAGGAGGGATCGCCGTGAAGGAGCGCCGAAAGAACCGGATTCTGCTGCTTGTCTTTGCGCTGCTGCTTGCCGCGCTTGCCGTCGCGCTTCCGCTGTTCTTTGCGCACGAGCGCCCGCGGCTGTCCTTTTCCGAACCGCGCACCGTCATCACACCGACGGCAAAGCCCGAGGAATCCTCCGTGCGTCTGCGCACGCCCGCGCCCTCTCCCACGCAGGCAATCCTCACGCCGCGTCCCGTCTATCCCAAAAAGGCAGTCAACCTGCTGGTCAACGGAACGCCGCTCTTTGCCGTCGCCGACCGTGAAACCGCCGAACAGCTCGTCTATCTGTATCTCGACGAATGCGCGCACGAAAATCTCGACGAAAGCACCTTCCTTTTGACGGCGCAGATCGACGCGGAGATCGCCACCGTTCCCGCAGACGGGTCTGCGGAATTCATCGAATTCGACGTCGCCGTGAACAAGCTGCGCAAAAACCGCTCGCTGATCCCCGTGCGCAGAACCGTCGAACGCATCACCGTCCGGTCCGACACGCCCGATCCGGTGAACGAGCCGACCGCGCATCTGCCCGAGGGCTCCAGACTGTTCCGCCGCTGCGGCGTCGAAGCGCGCGCGCTCGTTTACACCGAAACGCTCTTCAAGGACGGGCTTGCGATCTCCGAAGCGGAAACGCTCAATACCCCCGTTCTGGCGGGCATTCCCCGCTATGTCCTCACCGGGACCTACCGTCGCCCCGACGATTCCGCGCCGGACGGCGATCCGGCTGCCGACGAGGGAAAACCCGGTCCGCTCTCCTCCGTGCTGACGTTTATCAACCCCGTTCCGGACGGCGAGACGGTCGGCTACTTCGGTCTTTCAACCGGCAAAATGCGCTACGGCGTCGATTATTCCGCGCCGTGCGGCTCGCGCGTGATTGCGCCGGAATCCGGCACCGTCATTTTCCTCGGGGAACGCCCCGGCTACGGATATATCATCGAGATCCTCCACGAAGAGGGCTTCGTTTCACGCCTCTCCTTCGGCGCATACGCAAACACCTGCGAGCTCGTGCTCGGTCTGCACGTTGAAAAGGGCGCCGCGATTGCGCATGTTCCGCAGGTCGTCGAAGGCGATACGGCGTCGACCGTGCACTACGAACTCATCGCCAACGGCATCCCCTATAATCCGCTCTTTTATCTGCCGGAAGATTAATGCCGAATATCAAAAAAGGACGCGTACGCTTCGAAATGTACGCGTCCTTTTGATTGCCTAACCTGTTCGAACCGTTATATGGAAATTCCCGCCGTTATAAAAAGGGAGATCAAATGCAAACCCGACCGTCGCGGCAAAGCGCATGTTTCATTGCGCGCCGCCGGGATGTTACGGGTTGACGACGTTTTGCGGCGTTCCCTGCAGATAGGCCGCAATATTCGCGGCGGTACAATCCAGAATGCGCTGCCTTGCTTCCTTTGTCGCCCATGAAATGTGGGGCGTCAGGATACAGTTTTTTGCGGTCAGAAGCGGATTGTCCTTCCGAATCGGTTCCGTCGACACGACGTCCAGCCCTGCGGCGGCAATTTTGCCGGAATTTAAGGCGTCCGCCACGTCCTGCTCCCGAAGCAGCTGTCCGCGGGAATTGTTAATCAGGATTACGCCGTCTTTCATCTTTGCAATGCTTTCCCGATTGATCATGCCGATATTCTCCCGGGTCAGATTGCAGTGCAGGCTGATGACATCGGCACGCGCAAAGAGTTCGTCCGGGCTGACGTATTCGCCGATTTCTGCGCCGGTTTTGCTCGGAACGGGATCGCAAGCGATTACCTTCATTCCGAGCGCTTTTGCGATTCTCCCTTCCGCCTGTCCGATCCTGCCGAATCCGATGATGCCCATCGTCTTCCCGTCGAGCTCCGTCTGCGGATAATCCCAGTAGCACCAGTCCGTTGCCTCCGTCCATTTTCCCGCATGTACAGACGCGTTATGCGAGCCGATGTGATGGCATACTTCGAGCAGCAGCGCAATTGAAAACTGGCTGACGGTCGCCGTTCCGTAGGAAGGCACGTTCACAACGGCAATTCCTTTTTCTTTGGCATAGGCGCAGTCGACGACGTCATATCCCGTTGCCAGCACGGCGATCAGCTGGATTTTTTGGCAGCGATCCAATGTTTTCTTTGTAATCGGTGTTTTGTTGGTGACGACGATTTGCGCGTCGCCGATCCGTTCCGCTATCAAGTCCGAATCCCGATAGGACGTTCGGTCAAACACCTTCAGATCTCCGTATGCTTTCAGGACGTCCCAGCTGAGATCCCCGGGGTTTTCCGTAAATCCGTCCAGTACGACGATTGTTCTTTTCATGCTGCTTTCCTTTCTTTATAAAACGTCTGCGGAGTCGATATGTCCGAAACGCGGTTTTCTTCGTGCAGATCCGCTTATTGCAGATCGTCCGTGTTTTCCGAACCGTTCTGTTTGATTAAGCCGATTTCTCCCTGCCTTTGTGCACGCCGAGCCAGACGATCAGAACGCCGAGGGCGACGAGCACTTCGCACACGGCAAGCGTCCTTCCGACGCCGAGCGCTTCGATCGAGATCCCGCCCAGCAGCATACTGACGACGCCCGCCATCAGTCCCGCCTCGGTGAGCAGCATCTGTCCCTTCACGCGGTCCGTCTCCGAAACGCTGTCGTTCGCATAATACGACGCGGCGGGAACGAAGATCGCATAGCACAGCATCTGCAGCCCGGCAGACGCATACACCGCCCATGTGCCGAGCGGCACAGCTGCCGCAAGCAGCAGAAGTCCCGTCTTGACAAGATATACCGACGCGCTGATTACCAGCAGTACACGATCCGGAATCCGTTTGCGGATGTGCGAATACGCCATCATCGCCGGAAACTCCACGACCGCGGCGATCGCGATCATGATGCTCATGTCGCCGCCGGTCACCTCGGTGATGCTCGTCAGGTATGCGTTCAGAAACGTGTGCGGCACGGTTACAATAAAATCGCCTATGCAAAACAGCACGAACGCCGGATATCTTTTGAAGATGCCCAAAAGGCTGCCGCCCGCTTTTTCCGTCTGAAGCCCGCTCCGGTGCGGCGCAAATGCCATTGCAATCCCGAAAAGCCCGAGCTGTACGGCGATAAAAAGCCAGAGCGCCGCATCCGTGCTGCGATTTAAGAGCACGCCGAGCAGCAGCGACGAGACCGCATATGCGACGCTTGCGACGCCGCGCGCAAACGAGTAATCGAGCGGCTGTCCGTGATTCATATAATGGAAGCCTACGGCGTTCAGCAGCGGCTGCACCGCGAGCGTCACGCTTGTGATCGCGCCCAACAGCACCGCAAACACGGCAAGCGAGCCCGTCGAAAGCAGAGCTGCAGCGGAAAGTCCTGCAGCGAGCAGCGCGCATACGGCGATCGCCGAACGCAGCGTGACACGACGCTCCCGATCCGCCGCGGCGGCAAGGGCAGGCTGCAGCGCCATGGCGGAAAGATATGCCAGGGCTATGACGACGCCGATTGTGCCGGTGCGCATCCCGTAGGACAGCAGGATCCGCTCAGCGTAAGAATACACAAGACACGCGCCGAACCAGTAGCATCCCTGCATGCATGAAAATTTGAATGTCCGCAGTTTCATGCGCCGATCATATCACATTTGCTAAAATCCTGCAATCCGACCGGTATACATTTTTTCACCCGTGTCCATACTACAGCCGAGGTGATAAACATGGAAGAAATGAAAAACGATCGCATGGAACGGCTTCGCCTGTTTCTCAGGAACAACGGATTTTACATTGCGCTGGTTGTGTGTCTCGTCGTGATCGGCGGCGCGATCCTGCTGCTTGCGCTCGATAAGGAACCGGAAGCGGAAGCGGAGCGGAAGGAGGACGCCGATAGAATCGTAATCGTCGGTCAATCGGAGGACGAACGCCTTCCCGACGTCCTTCACGCCCCGACCGTGATGCCCGCGCCTGCCGCAGTCGCCACGCCGGTTCCGACGGCGATCCCGCTGCCGACGCTCGCCCCGACCGCCGTGCCGGATCCGACCGCAAAGCCCGCAAGCGCGCCGAGCAAAGCGGCGCCGCCCGTGCAGGGCGAGATCCTGTTCGGCTTCGCCGTCGATAAGCTTCTCTACTCCGTGACGCTCGATCAATGGACCACGCATCCCGCCGTCGACATCAAAGCGGATGCGGGAACACAGGTCAAATGCGTCTTTGCCGGGACGGTCGAACGCGTCTATCAGGACGATGCGCTGGGCTATACCGTCGTCGTGCAGCATGCAAACGACCGCACGACGGTCTACGCGAATCTCGGCGAAAACGTACGCGTGAAAGTCGGCGACCGGCTGAACGCAGGCGACGTCGTCGGAACCGTCGGCACGAGCGCGATCAGCGAATGCGCGCTGCCCGCGCATCTGCACTTCGCCGTTCTCGTCGACGGCAAGGCGAAAGACCCCGCAAAATATGTGCGTCTCGGCTGACCCTCCCCATGCCGATTCAGCAAATACCGCACCCGGGAAACCGGGTGCGGCTTTGTTGCGATCCACTTATTTTTTTCCAAATGCCGTCTTGACGCCGAAGTCCTCACGCAGCGTAAGGATCAGGAGCATCATCCCGCCGAGAAGTCCGAAGATACCGAAGACTGCGGCGAGAAAGACCACAATGCCTTCATACGGATAGATGGGTTTCCATGCGCGAATGTTTCCTTTCATCGCGCCTTCCGTGGGCAATCCGTGCCGAATGGATTCCACCGTGAAGATCATCGACGCAACAAACGCGAGGATCAATACGATTCCGACAAATACCTTGAAGAATTTCATGACGGTATGCTCCTTTTTTGTGTCTGTCTGATTTGCCTGTGTGCATCCCCGCGTTTTCTTTGTCTTTCGTTATTCCGACCAGTTATAGAGCACGTGGAAATCGTACCCTTCGTTGATCATATCCACGATCACGTAGAACGCGTCCTCGTCGCTCATTTCAAGCACGATCTTCGTGAGTTTCTTGCAGCCTTTCAGGTAATAAAACTGCTCCGCGGGAATCGGACATTTTCCGACGTCCAGCTTTTTCAGCGCGGCAAAGTTCTTGAAATAGCTCAGATCGCTCACCTTTGTGTGGTTCAGCCGGAGGTTTGCGAGCTTCTTGAGCTTCGTCAGCGGCTTGACGTTTTTCAGCTTGCTGTTGTGTCCGACATGCAAAAACGTCAGCTTCGTGAGCTTGGAAAGCGGCGTGAGGTCGGTGATCTTCTTGAGATCATAGAGATACAGCGTTTCGAGATTCGTCAGGTTCGAAAGCGGTTTCAGATCCTCGTCCGTCAGCGGATTGCCCGCGATGTTCAGATACGTGAGCTTTTTGAGCCCCGAAAGCGCTTCGGTGTCCGCGATCTGATTGTGCGAAAGGTTCAGCCTGCGAAGCTCCGTAAGATCCTTCAGCCAATCGATGTCCGTGATCGCATTGCCGTCGCCCGTGCCGCAGTATGTGAACGCCAGCTTTTTGAGCTTTGTGAGTTTTCCGATCGGCGCGTAATCCGTGAGGCTGCAGTATTCCAGTTCGAGCTCCTCAAGGTCCGGGCACAGCGCAACCAGATTCTGCACCTCTTCCTCGGAGATGTGACGCGGCTTTTTGCTCTTGCCGTTGATGCCGAGCTTCTTGCCGCTGATCTTCGTCTCGCCGGTCTTGACCGTCTTTCCGCCGAACAGGAACGTATCCGGCTTTTTCGTCGGCGCTGCGGTCGGCGCTTCCGTCGGCACTGCAGTCGGCGCTTCCGTCGGTACAGGCGTCGTCACCGCGATCGGCTCCGGTGTCGGCGCGTCGGTCGTGACGACGATCGGTTCCGGCGTCGTCACCGCGATCGGTTCCGGCGTGTGCTGTGTCTCCGGATCCTCCGGATTATCCTGTGTTTCCGGATCCTCAGGATCTTCCTGTGTCTTGGGATCCTCCGGGTCTTTCTGCGTCTGCGCGCTCGGATCCGGCTGTTCTTCGGCATTCGCCTGCTGCGGCGTCTTCTCCGAGGCTTCCGGCAGCATGCTCGTCTGCGCGCCGTGCTTTTCCTGCGCTTCGTCCGGACCGCACCGTATGATCTTAAAGTGCATCAGAACAAGAATCGCGCCGGCGAGCGCCGACAGAAAAATCACGCTGCACAGCAGAACGAAAAGCCAAAGCGGGATTCCGCCGCTTTTTTGATTATGCGATCCGGATGAATTTTGCATAGCCCCCTCCTTATTATGATCCGTACCCGGATGATAGTATCAGTATAGCACGTCCTTTCGGTTTTGCAAAGGAAGTACCGCGGTTTCAAGCGAAAAATCACAGAATTTTACAGCTGTTCTTCACAAAAAACGGCGGGAGCGTGCTGCTCTCGCCGTTTTGTGCCGTTTTCGGGATTTATGCTTTCGGACCTGCGTTCTTGATCGCTTCGGGCATGTCGGGGTACTTTGCTTCGAAGTTCTTCTGGAACATGCCGGCAAGCTTCTTTGCCTGCGCATCGTAGGCTTCCTTGTCCGCCCAGAGGTTGCGCGGATTCATGATCTCTTCGGGCACGTCCGCGCCGGGCACGGATGCCGGAACATCGAGATTGAACACGTCGTTATGCGTGAACGGAACGTTCTCCTTTGCGTATGCGTCGTTCAGCGCCGCGGTGATCATTGCGCGGGTGTAGCGCAGCTTCATGCGCGGGTTCTTGGTGCCGTCCGGATTGACCGCGGGACCGGAGACCCAGCCGGTGTTCACAAGGTAAACCTTGGTATTGTACTTTTCGATGCGCTCGCCGAGCATGTTGGCGTAGACCGACGCGCGAAGCGGCATGAACGGCTCGCCGAACAGCGTGGAGAACGTCGGGACCGGCTCGGTGATGCCGATCTCGGTGCCGGCGACCTTGGAGGTGAAGCCGGTTACGAACTGGTACATCGCCGCTTCCTTGCTGAGCAGAGAGATCGGCGGAAGTACGCCGAACGAGTCGCAGGTCAGGAAGATGACGACTTTCGGAATGCCGCCGATGCCGGGGATCGCGGCGTTCGGAATGTATTCGACCGGATAGCCGA
>CAMORL010000034.1 GCA_946623765.1 uncultured Clostridia bacterium | reverse complement strand
TGGACACCCTGATTAAGAGTCAGGTGCTCTAGCCAGCTGAGCTAAGGAGGCATATGGTGGAGCGGGAAACGGGGCTCGAACCCGCCACCTCAGCCTTGGCAAGGCTGCGCTCTACCAAATGAGCTATTCCCGCGAACAGATGATATTATAGCGTCTCATCTGTCATTTGTCAACAGGAATTTTTGGAAATCTGAAAAAATTTTATTCCCGGTCAACGGGCTGCTCTCCCCACCCCTCCATGCGGTCCAGAACCGCATAGAGCGCAAGGTACTTTTCGTCGGTCATACCGATGTTCGCGCCGAACTCCATAAGCCGGGTCGAATCCGTGTTGTTCTCCCATACGGGCATTCCATCGCCGTTCGGATCGCCGGTCTTCACAAAGTTCAGCACACAGCCGGACATCGCGTCCTGCAGCGCGTAGTCTGTCTCGTCAAAGAGACGCGAACGTTCCGGCAGATTGCGGTACACATACACTTCCTCGCCGCTGTGCCACGCACCGAGCCTTCCGTTGTGTTTGGTGAAATAATACTCGTAGACCGGAATTCCGTTCTCCGCGGCAAGACGGTTCAGGCAGTAGTGCGGATAGTTGAAAAAGATCGCGCCGTAGATCTGCGCCCACATGTCCTTCGCCTCCGCATCGGTCGCAGGATTGAAGATTTTCAGCACGTCGTCCGCATACGCCCCGAAATACGCGCGGACGCGTTTTTCATAATCCTTCATGCTTGCATTGCCGAAGATCAGAAACGCCGCGCTCTCCTCGGCGTTATAGCCGTGGAGGATCGCCTGCTCGTTGTGCACGCCCTTCCGGTAGGACTCGTACGGCGTTTCGGTGAGCGCATAGCCGTCGACCGTCATATAGTGCTGCGTATACGCCTCGTTCACGATCGTCTCGGCGGATAGCGCGCGAAGCTCGGCAGGCGTGTTCACATGGTACCGTTCCTTGAGTTCCTTGCCGGACGCGATCGCCTCGTCAAACAAGCGGAACGAATGCGGCGGCTTTACGGATGCGACGGTTGAGCTTTCCAGCAATACTCTTTGGAACAGACCCTTTGCAAGCGGCGACGTGCAGATTGCGCTGACGCTCGCCGAGCCTGCGGATTCGCCCGCAAGCGTGACGTTGTTCGGATCGCCGCCGAACGCTGCGACGTTTGAACGCACCCACTCCAGCGCTTTGATCTGATCCAGCAATCCGTAGTTGCCGGTCGTGCCGTTTTCGGATTCCGCGCGCAGTCCTTCATCCGCAAGGTACCCGAAGACGCCGAGTCTGTAGCCGAGATTGACCACCACGACGCCGTTTTTCGCAAGCCCGGTTCCGGCGTAATCGTCGTACCACGGCTGTCCGGTCTGCAGCGTGCCGCCGTGAATATAGACGAGCACCGGGAGATTCTCAACCTTGCCCGCGGGCTTCCAAACATTGACATAGAGACCGTCCTCGCTGACCGCGGGGCGGTAATTGTCCTTGAGAGAGACACGATAGTCGTGGAAGCCGATGATCTGCTTCAGGCTGCTGTAGATCGGCTGTTCCACCGGCTGCATGCACATCGGCGCGAAATGGTCCGCGTCGAGCACGCCCTCCCACGCGTCGGGATCCTGCGGTTCACGCCAGCGAAGATCGCCCACCGGCGGCTTTGCATACGGAATGCCCGCATACAATTCGACTTCGCCGTCCGCGATCAGCACCCCGCGCACGTCGCCTTTTTCCAGAGAAACGACCTCCGTATACGTCGGCGTCTTTCCTTCGTATGCCGGAACGCGCTTCATCGGCGGCCACGTCAAAACCAGAATCGCGGCGAATGCGCCGAGAAACCCGATCCAGCCGAGCAGTTTCCAGTACCATTTTGCGCCGTGCAGGACTTTCAAAAACAGCACTACGAAAGCGATAGCGGCAGCAATCAGCAGAAAAAAGCCCAAGATGGTATTCTTGTTCAATTCCAAAATGGCAAGCATGATCAGAAAAACCAGCATACCGGCAATCCCAAATCCGACCATAAACAGCTCCTTGTTTGCATTTGTATTATTGTACCGCATTTCCGCCGTCCCGTCAATCGGACAGAAAAAAGCCCCGCAAAAAGCGGGGCTTTTGTGAATCGCTTGTCAGTTGGTCTTCTGGCTGATGACATTGGACCATTCGCCGTAGTAGTTCATGTTATCGAAGATGTGGTACGAACGGATACGTACATAGTAGGTCGTATTCGCTTCCAGATTCTTGAGCGTCGTCCAATAGGTCTTCGCGTCGTCGATCTTGATTGCAACCGCATTTTCGGTGAACTGATCATTGGTTGCGTACTGAATCTGATAGCCGGTGAAGTTCTTGGATGCTTCCCACTTGACCGTCAGTTCTTTGTTGCCCGGGCGGACCTGAACCAGCTTACGGGTGGTGATGCGGACGGTGGTCTTGAGCTGTCCGACTTCACCGAGGTTGAAGTTGCCGGAATTGTCGTTGACATTGCCGCCGATCTGCTCGCCGGAAACCGGATCCGTGCGGCGTGCAAAGTATGCCTTGACGCCATACTGATAACGCGTGCCCGCATAGACCTTATGCGAATCGTCGTGACCGTCGAGCCAGGTGGTTTCGGTCGTGTTGTCCCAACGTGCGAACGCGGTCCAGCCGCTTGCCGTTGCGCCCCATGCACGGCGGTAGATGACGTAACCCGCTGCATCTTCAACAGGCATCCAGGAAACTCTGATTCCGTCCGTTACATTCTCAACCCAGGTCTTGGTCGTTGCCGGCAGATAGATCTTGAAGAACAGCTGCGCTTCGCCGGCGTATGCGCCCTTGAAGTAGACGAACAGATAGCCGGTACCGGGCTGCTTGTTCTCTTTATACTCATAATCGTAGTTTTCCGGATCGACGACGGTTTCACCGTCCTCTTCGTACACGGTGAACGCCGGCTCATGAATGCCCTTGTTGTGATCCCAGATCACGTACGGGGTCTGACCCTTATACTGCACTTCGCCTTCGTTGAACTTGACAACGCCGTTGAAGACCGGAATTGCAGAAACCGTGAACGGAGAGAAGTTCGAATCAATGGTACGCTGAACGGGCTTCACGGTATCCGTCGTCTCGGCAAATGCGCCCTCGACGAGCTCGAACGCGATCTCGGTACCTTCTTCCAGATTGTCCGCAAGCTGGAAGTAAAGGGTTGCAACATGCATCTCTTCCGCAGCGGCGATACCTTCGGTGCTGACGAACGCAAAGCGAAGCAAGCCAGCTTGTGTGCTGTTGATAACAGGCATGCTGAACGCACTATCCGCTTCGCTGTCTACGAAAGTGATCTGTGCGGGATCATACGTCAAATCGAACGTCAGACCGAAAATCGTCTCTTCGACCTGCTCCGTCATCTTGAGTTCGACCGCGAGGCAGTTCTTGCCGTCGACCGTTTCGAGATGCTCGTCCACTTTGCCGCCTTCGATCACGAGCGTGTAATCCGCGCCTTCCGCAACCGTTGCCGGAACCAGCGCAAGCACCATCACGAGGGAAAGAAGCAATGCCAACAGTTTCTTCATAGGTTCTATCCTCCTGCTGAATTGTACGGATTCGCACAGATTGCCAAATCGAAAAAACCGATCAGCCGGCAAACTGATGCACAATATCCGCGAATGACGAGTCCTGATTGCATTCTTGTTCACAGTATCGTCATATTTTCTGTTACATGATACCATACTATCTTTGCTTTTGCAAGCGTTCTGACAAAAAAATATATGGAAGTTTTCAGCGCCGTTTCCCTTCACGCTGCAGCGCTGCAGGCATGAAAGGAAGAACGGGCGCCCGCCGCACCCGTTCCTCCGAAAGCATTTATTTGACCTTGCAGCTCATTACATCCGACCATCCGCCGTAATACGTTCTGCCTTCGAATTCATGGTATGAACGCACGCGGACATAGAAAACCTTTGCTTTGCTGAGACCTTTGATCGTCCATTCGCTCACCGCGGGATCATCGACGGTAATCTCGGTCAGCCGTTCGGTGAAGTCCTCGTCGTGCGCGCACTGGATCTGATACCCTGTAAAGACCTTGGACGGGCTCCACTTCACCGTGATCGTGCGGAAGCCGGGCGTCAGAGAAACGAGCTTTCTTGTCGTAATGCGGACCGTCGTCGCAAGGGGACCGACGAAGCCGAGATCGTAGTTATTCATCGGGTCCTCCGGATACGCCTTGACGCCGTACTGGTAACGTGTACCCGCATAGACCTTGTGGTTCTCGTCAGATCCGTCCACCCAACTGGTTTCGGTCGTGTTGAACCAGCGTTCAAACGTTGTCCACCCGCTGCTGACGAGGTTCCATGCGCGCCGGTAGATGACATACCCCTTTGCGCCATCGACCGGTTCCCATTCGATCAGCACGCCGCTTTCGATATTCCGTACCGTTGTCTTCGTCGTTTCGGGCAGATAGATCTTATACCATGCGGTTGCCTCTCCGTAATACCCGTGACAAAGGTCTGCGGTTACCGTTGCCGTCCCCGCTTTCGTATTGTTGTCGTATCTCAGCTCATAGAACTCCGGATCCACGGTCTCGCCGGTGTCCGTATTTCGTACGGTCACGCGCGGGGTCATATTGCCCGATCCATAGATGACATACGGCGTTTTGCCCTTGAACGCGACATCCCGCGGATCAAACACGAGCTCGATGTTGACCTCAATGCCGGGTACGCCTTCATTCGCGGTGTACGGATGCAGATCGAGACCTACCGTGCGTTTCTGATATCTGCCGGATCCGTCCTGCTCGATCATGGCAACGGATTCCGCATCGATTGTCGGATCGATCGAAAACTCGATCTTCGTGTCTTTGTGGACCGGACCGTTCAGAAAGAAATACAGCGAAATGATCGGCTCGCCCTCTTCGACCCGGCATCCGTAGTCCGATGCGAAAACGAACCGCAGTCGACCCTCAGCCGCTTCCCGATCGTTGATGATCAGATAGCGCGGCGACAGGACGTGTCCGTTCTCGTCCACCGCAACAAGGTGCGGCTTGCCCAGTTCCTGGGAATTTGTCGTATATTCAATCTGTTCCGGATCGAACGTCAGATTGAATGAAAGCGCCGTCAGCAGCTTATCGTCGGTCACGCCGTCCAGCCGGATGTCCGTCCGCAGCGCATAGACGCCGTCGAGCTCCTCCATACTGTCGGCAATCTCTCCCCCCGGGATTACCAGTGTATAATCCGACGACGCCGCTGTCGCGGCGGGAATGATTGCGAGGACCATGAGCATCGCGATAATTGCCGTGACGCATCTCTTCATGATCGGTTCCTCCGTTTCGATTGACAGGCTGATCTGCGGTTTCCCTGCAGTATATTTATTGTAACATGATTCGCCGTTTATTGCAAGACTCGCGCATATCGCACAAACCGTACAAAAAAGGATGTTCAGAAGCGCAAATGCGTTCTGAACATCCCCTGATTGCATTTAACCGACAATGCCGATGACCATGGCAAGGACGCCGAACAGCATCAAGCCTGCCAGGATCCAACAAACGATACGGACTCCGCGCTGTTTCATCCGAGCGCCCCCTTATAGGCATAGATCGCGTCCTCGTACCGGACATCGGAAAGCCACTGTTCGCTGCGATACTCGTCGATCACGGATTCGCGGATGTCGGGATAGTAGTCGATCTTGATAACGCCGGTTTCGCCGTCCATGCACATGTCGCCCTTCGCCCGGCGGAACAGGTAGGCGGTGACGGTCGTCGTGCCGTCTTCCGCGGTCTTCGGCTCTTCGACGTACGTACCGATCTGTCCGATCTCCAGTCCGCTTACCGCCGAAAACGCCTCGTCCGACGTATACAGACCGGAATGGTCCTTCTCCGCGATCGGATACGGTCCCTTCAGCATATCCCGGAACGTATCCTTATTCTCGTCGGAGGCAAGGAGTTCGTCAAAGGAACGGTCGCCGTTGTTCACCTCGTTGATGATCTGATTGATTTCCTCGACAGATCCTTTCTCGAGCTTGATGAAATCAACATAGATGAAGCCTTCCGGCACGTACAGCATCGGGACGGAATAGCCCATCTGATACAGCATCAGCGTGTACCAGTACTGTCCGTCGAGATACGTCTTGGATTCCGTTCCGTCCGCTTTCTTGGTGACCATGGAATCCTCTACGTACTTGCGATAGAAATCCAGGAGAACATCCTCTTCGATTTCGATGCCGTTTTCCTCGTAATACGCCTTGAGCGCTTCGCCGTAATAATTTGCTTCGGTGTTTTCCTTGATGTAATTATAATACTGGCCTTCGCTCATGCCGATATGATTGTAGTAATTCGCGATCTGGCCGTCCAGAGCGGTCTTCGAATAGCTGCCGCTGTTCGAAAGGTTCTCGGTATAATACTGCTTGAGCGATTCGATCTGATTCTTCGCGGTTTGTGCCGCTTCTTTTTTCTGTTCGTCCGTCAGCGTAATGCCGAGGGCTTTTGCTTCCTTCACGTGGATCTTCTGAAGCAGCGCCTGTTTTGCCGCATTTTCCTGCAGCGAACGGATCTGCTCGTCCGTGAAGTTTCCGTTCTGATAGCTCTGCAGCGCCATGTCAAGCGTCATTCTGTATTCGCTCATGTTGATCTTGACGCCGTCCGCGCTCGCCGCGGTTGCCTGTCTCTGGAAGCAGTTCATGCCTGCGCCGTCTTTGCGAAGCATGACGATCAGGCAGACGACCAGTGCGATGACCAGCACCGCGATCACGCCGATCAGAATGTTCCGTGTTGTTTTTTTCTTGCTGTAAAGTGTCTTAGCCATTTTATTTCTCCTATTGTTATCCGGAATGAAATCTTTAGAATTTTACACTTTTCCGCTGCAGTTGTCAACTGTCTTTCCGATTTCTCTGTTCCGGAAGAAGCCTGAGAAACGCCGCCATGCCGCCGGTGCGTCCTTTGTCGCGCCGATGCGAGAAGAGCCGTTCGTCCTCAAACGTGCACACGCCCATCAGATGAATGTGCTCCGGAACGATTCCGCACTCCAGAAACTGCGCCGCCGCGACCTGCCAGAGATCGACCGTCGCTTTCCCCTTTGCGTTGACGCCGCGAAGATCGCACTGCGGAAACGCCGTTTCAAACGACTCCGCCACGTCGTCTCCGACCTCGAAACATTTCGGGCAGATCGAAGGTCCCACGCCGCAGACGATATCCTTCGGATCCGAGCCGCACGCGCTTTCGAGCGTTCGGATGACTTCGCATCCGATGCGGTTCAGCGCGCCGCGCCATCCTGCGTGACAAAGCCCGATGCTCTGTTTCACCGGATCATAGAAATAGAATGCCATGCAGTCCGCATGCCCCGTGATCAGCGTGACTTCCGGATCGTCGGTCACGAGCCCGTCGCAGTACGGAAGCGACGGACGGTCATATCCCCTGCGGCAGTCGAACCGGTTCACGCACAGCACCGTCGTGCCGTGCTCATAGGTATCCATGACCATGCTGTCCAGCGGAATCTTCGCCGCATTGCAGAAGATGCGATAGTTTTCCATCACGTTCTCACGCTGTTCGGGGCGCGTGAAGCTGAGATTCAGCGAAGAAAAACAACCTTCCGATACGCCGCCGGTCCGCGCCGAAAAGCCGTGATCGATCTTTGGATACGCCGAAAACGCCGGAATCGTGTAGATGCCGACGCCGTTTACTTCCCGATACGCGTGTTCCGGAACGATTCTGCGATAGATTGCGGTAAACTCTTCGCGCGTCATTTTTCGCTCAGCAGCCGCTGCAGTTCCTGCAGGAACGTTTGGGAATCCTTGAATTCGCGATAGACGGACGCGAAGCGCACATAGGCGACCTCGTCCACGTCGCGGAGCTTTTTCATGACCAGTTCGCCGATCTCCTCCGTCGTTACTTCGGATTCGAGCGAGTTGTTGATCTCCCGGCAGATCTCGTCGACCAGGCGGTTCTGCACGTCCGCGGGGATCGGGCGCTTCTCGCATGCCTTGCGGATGCCGACCGCAACCTTTTCCCGCTCGAACGGTTCACGCCGTCCGTCGCGCTTCACGACCATGATCGGGTTTTCTTCGATTCTTTCCCACGTCGTAAATCTGCGTCCGCAGCCGA
Source organism: uncultured Clostridia bacterium (assembly GCA_946623765.1). The sequence continues at coordinate 5,098 of CAMORL010000034.1, read as the reverse complement.
TGCACTCTCTGCGGCGGCGGATCGCGCTGTAATCCTCATTCGGGCGGGAATCGATGACCTTGCTGTCCGTCCCTCCGCAAAACCGGCATTTCATAGGCTTGTCCTCCTTGTGCGATGGCGCAAAAAACGCCATACCTATTTAGATTAGTATAGCACAACAGAAAGAAAAGCCGAACCCGTTCGAAAACGAATTTACGGATTGTTCAGATTTCACGGCAATTCCACCAGGATCACGTCTTCGCCGAGCTTTCTGATCTTCGAGAACGGGATCGGCATCCCCTCCTTGCCCTTCAACAGTCCGAAAAAGCGCGTGCCGCCCGGCACAACGATCGCCTGCACCTCCCCCGAGCAGGGATCGAACACCAGATCACAGACAGTTCCGTACCGCTCGCCCGTACAGACGTTGATGACCTCCCTGCATTTCAGTTCCGAAAACAGCATATGCGTCCCTCTCCTCTCTTCGATCTTCCGAAGTTCCATCGATCCGTCCATCGCCGACCTCCGTTTCCTGTAGAGCATATGCGTTCTCTCCTTGTATAAGAACCGGAATCGGCAAAACCGATCCGCGTTCGAACATTTTTCATCTGTATCTTGCCCGAACAAAACAGTCCGCCCTCCGAAAGAGAGGACGGACCGCAAAGGCAAATGCCGTCAGATGATTCCGAGCGGGATGAGCACCGCAAGAAGAACAGCGACCAGAACCCATTCCGTGATAAGAAACGCATTGCGTTTTTTCGGCGCAAGATCCGGTACGTAATTGCTCGCGAGGAAGAACGGAATGTACGTCGTGAAGAACACCGGAACCACACCCCACCACCGATACACCCAGATGAAGGAATGATTGTCCGTCCCCGCAAGAAACGATTCGAACAGCGCAAACAACAGCGCCATTCCGATTGCGCCGGCGAGCTTGCAGCTGATGCCGCGCTTGCCGTTCTTTGCAAAATACCGTCCTTTCCGATCCTGCGGCAGCATCTTGAACGAGATGATGCCTGCGACGGAGAACATCATCGACAGTTCCCAGGATACGCCGATCAGCAGGATAAAGGTCGTCGATTCGTTGGACACCGCCCAAAGCGGATATCCGAACATCTTTGCAATGACCGCGTTTGCGATTTCATACAGCCAATGCACGCCGTAGAGCGCAAGCCCCGCAAAGACGATCTCCTTGTTCTTCTTGTGGATTTCCGACCAGTAAACGTAGAACACCACCGCCAGAATGAAGATGAACGTCCAGTTGAAGTTTTCCGTGCTGCGCACGCGGATGGCGTCCACCAACGATTTCGACCCGTCCGAGCCGTCTCCCCAGAATACAAACATAATGCCCTCCGTTTGTTTCGTTTTATATATTATACGATAGTATCCTGCGTTTTTCAAGGTACAGAAAAGCATCCGGCAGAATGTGCCGGATGCCGGAATCGATACGCAATCAGCGGACAAACGCCGCGAGCGCCGACGTGTCGAGTTTGTCGAACGTGCTGAGGAACGGATACAGCTCCCTTGCGATCGTCAGAACGCCGCCTGCGCTGTCGGATTCGATGTTCAGCGGCATCAGCGGATCGTGCAGGCTCATGCGCAGCAGAAACCACCCGTTGCCGTGATTTTGGTCAAGGTTGATTCGCACGCCCTCGTAATTATTCGGCGCCGCAGTCCAGCCCGGCTGTGTGTCGGCGTAGGCAAGCAGCTTTTCTATGATGCGGCTGCCGTATGCCTGAAAGTCCGGCAAAAGCAGATTCATCCGGAACTCGCGGCTTTCCGCCGGTTCCCCGAGATCGGCGATCAGCGAATGCAGCGTATACCCCTCTCTGCGCGCTCTCGACAGTTCGATCAGCAGCCGCGTGACGAGATACGCGCCGTCGTCCAGGAAGTAATTCTCCTTCAACGCGCCGTGACCGGAGGTCTCCATGGCGAGCTGGCTGTCGTGCCCCTCCGCATTGAGACGTATGGATTCGTTGATAACGTTCCGGTAGCCGCGTTTGAAGCGGTAATGTACGCCGCCGTGCGCCGCGATGAACGCCGAAAGCCCGGTCGACGTAATGGAATCGGTGACGATCGTCGTGCCCGGATGCTCCCGCAGAAGGATTGCAGCCATCATGGCGATGATGCGGTTCCGGTTCAGTTCGCTGCCGTCCGAAAGCACCGCGCCCGCACGATCGACGTCGGTGTCGAAGATGATCCCGAGATCCGCATGGTTCTGCAGCACGGCTTCCGTAATCGACGCCATCGCCTCTTCGTTTTCGGGATTGGGAATATGGTTCGGGAACGTCCCGTCCGGATCGAGAAAGCGGGAACCCGTCGTGTCCGCGCCGAGCGGTTTCAGCACCGTTTCGGCATAGAACCCGCCTGCGCCGTTGCCGGCGTCCACAACGACCTTCAGCCCTTCCAGCGGACGGTCCGATCCGGTTGCCTCCCGCACCTTGCGGCACAGCTGCTCCGCGTATACCGGCATAAAGCTGCCCCGGGTTACCTGCGCTGCGTTCAGTCCCGTATGCGCGTCGGACGCCGCCAGCGACAGGATCGCCTTGATGTCCTGTTTTTCAAGACCGCCCTGCTGCGTAAAGAACTTGAACCCGTTGCGGTTGAACGGAAGATGGCTTGCCGTGACCATCACGGACGCGTCGAAGCGGTATCCCTCCGTAACCGTTGCCATGAACATTGCAGGCGTCGAAGCCATGCCCATATCCGTCACCCAAACGCCTTCTTCGGCAAGCGCTTCGGCGATCCATGCGGACAGTTCCGGACCGGTCAGACGCGAATCGCGTCCGATCGCCACGCGCAGCTTGTCCTTTCCCAAACGCTCCGCAAGCCACAGCGCAAAGCCGCGCCCGATGTCCCGGCACGCCTGCTCCGTGAGAGTAACGCTTTGACCTGAAATCCCCTCCATCGCAACGCCGCGAATATCGGTGCCGTTCTGTAAACTCGAATAATCCATGTTCTCCCCTCCCTCAAAACCGGTTCGAATATGATTATAAACGCTCGGAACGCATTTTACAAGACATCCCTTCGCCGAATCGGCGCCGTGTCCGAAGCGCGACGCGGCTGTGCCGTGTCCCGCGAGAGCTTTCATTCACGGTTCCGCAGTTCTCTCCATCTTCTGAAGGAATACAAATGCCTGCGGTTTCATCAGCCGCAGGCAGGGTTTTCGATAAAGTGTCATCCGTCAGCCGATCCGCTCCGGAATGCCGATGACAACGGTACGGGTGCCGAATTTTCCGGTGCAGGTCGACAGCGTGTAGATCTGACGCACGCTCTTTAAGTCGAACGACGCCCTCGCATACGCATTTTTCAGTACGTCGGAAAGATATTCTTTCAGAGACTCCGGTTCGTCATACATCTCATAAGTTTCTCCGGTCGAAGGCACGGTGACGCAGCCGATGACCGTGATCTTGTAATTTGCATCCGGCGTCAAAAACCAGATCGTCCGATGGCTGTCGAAAAACGATTGTTTTTCGTACTGTTTGAGCGGTGTGAACATTGTACCGTTTTCGAGGCGGTGCCCGTACAGAATGATGTTCCCGTCAATCAGCTCCGGATCGTTGCGCGAATCCATAAAGATCGATCCCGCTTTGTTTTCCGATCCGTCCGGAAGCATGTTGAGATACTTGCTGTTGTTGGTCGCCTGCATGACGGGATAATTGATCGTCGTATCCGGAATGTAGATCCAGCCGACGCACTCATCGTTCATGTTGAGCAGTCCGTGAAAATCAATGGCGATCGGTGCCGTTTCCGTCGGCGCAGGCGTCTGCGCCGCAGGTTCGGCCGTACCGGCTTCATTCGAATCATCGCCGGTCGGCGCCTGCGTTGCTGCGGGAAGCGGCGCGTTTTCGATCGATCCGTCCGACGGATCAGCAGTCTCTGCGTAAGGAACGGACGCAATGCCGGGTTCCTCTGCGTCGACGATCATGATAAACTGTTCGCCGACCTGCTGATACGCTTTCTCGCTCTCGCGGTATTCCCGGTTAATTCGAATCAACTGCCAGACGGAAACGATCATTACCGCCGCAATGACGGGGATCAGGATAAAACGCACCCAACGATAGATGCGCATTGCGCGAGATTCTTCGCGCGGATGTTGTTTTGTCATAGTTTTCTCCGAAAAGACCGGAAAGCGTTTTCGCTTTCCGGTCGTCATTCAGTGTTGTCTGCGTTTTCTGAACATCAGTTCCAGCGTTACAAGCGCCGCTGCGGAAAGAACGGACAGCGAAAGCAGGGTGATCCACAGCAACGGCATTTCGGAATCGCCGGTGGGAACGGAGTACGTATTGATGACGTTGAATCCGTTGATCGTCGCCGTATAGCCGAGTACGCGGTCCTCGCTGATGGTGTACTGGATCAGCTTGCCGTCCTTATACTTCGGCAGATTCCCGAAGTTCCATTTCCAGCCGTCCGCCTTCGTGACGGTCTTTGACTGAATCTCTGCACCATCCGCGTACAGGTGAATCGTAATGCTCGTCGGACGCATTTCGTCGCGGTCATAATCGTCGTCCCACGTCTTTGAACCCTCAATCAACGTCGTTTCCGGGGTGTGCGTGTTCGTGATCTTATAACCTTCGATCTTTGTGTCGTAGCCCGCAACGGCGTCTTCGGTGATCGTGTAGACGATCTCATTGCCGTTCTTATCGAGTTTCTTGAGCCCGGTGAACTGATACGACCAGTTGCCGTTTTCGTCCGGCACGATCGTCGCGTGATCGACTTCCGTACCGTTCGCAAGCAGGTGAACCGTGATGCTTTTCGGACGAATGCCGTCCTGATTGTTCGCATCATTCCATTCCTTTTTAACGGGGATGTCGATGAATTCGGGGCTGTAACGATTGTTGATCACGAATCCGTCGATCTCGGTTTCGTAATAAACGACCGTATCCTCGGTGATCGTGTAGACGATCTCAACGCCGCCGTCGCGGTATTTCAGCAGATTCGTGAAGGTATACGTCCAATCGCCGTGTTCGTCCGACGTGATGCGCGTCGAACGGATCTCCTTGCCGTCCGCAAACAGGTGAACGGTGATCACGGAAGGACGGTCTCCCGCCTTGTCGTTCTCGTCCTCCCAGATCTTCTGAACGGTGATCTCGGTCGGTTCCGGCGTGTGCTTGTTGTTGAT
>CAMORL010000033.1 GCA_946623765.1 uncultured Clostridia bacterium | reverse complement strand
GCTTGATGGAGCCGACCGCGCAGAAGATGTTCGGGATGAACTTGGAGAGCTTTTCAGCTGCCATGACGATGCCGCGGTAGCCCGCGCAGGTGCTCATGGAGGTCAGAGCATCCATGCCCTGTGCACGGGAGATACGCGGAATGCAGTCAACCGTCAGACCGATGATGCCGTTTGCCGCCATCTTCTTGACCATCTCGTGGTTGACGGGAGATGCCGGATGGATGAACGTGATGAGGTACTGACCGCGCTTCATCATGTCGATCTCGTGCATGCCGTACTGCTCGTTGAACAGCGGCTCCTTGACCTTCAGAATGAGGTCTGCACGGTTGTAGATATCGCGAACGTCTTCAACGATCTCTGCGCCTGCTTCCGCATACGCTGCATCCATGAAGAACGCGCCTGCGCCTGCGCCCTTCTCAACGAGCATGGTGTGTCCGTCTGCGACGAACTTCTTGATGGTTTCCGGAGTTGCTGCGACACGATTTTCATCGTGCATAATCTCTTTGGGGACACCGATAATCATGATTTGACTTCTCCTTTGGATTGATTTTTGTGATTTTATTTCTCCCGAATCTTCGGGGAATATCCCTGCTTTGCGGTGGACAGAACGAGCAGCGTCTTCGTGCGGCCGACGCCCGGAATGCTCTTGACCTCGTCCAGGAGCCGTTCGAGCGAGCGGGTCGAATCCGTGCGGATCTTGATCAGATAGTCGTAATCTCCCGCAACATAGTTGCATTCGATGATCGAACTGCGCTTTTTCGCGAAATCGATGAAGCCTTCGTTGAAGCGCGGATGATCCATCAGAATGCAGATGAACGCCGTGACGTCCAGACCGAATTTCTTTTCGTCGAGGATCGTCGTATACTGTTTGATGACCCCGGCGTTTTCCAGCTTCCGGATCCGCTCGATGACTGCGGACACGGAAAGATTCACTTTTTCACTCAGATCACTGGCGGAAACGCGTGCATTCTCGGACAGCGCGTTGATGATCTTAATATCGGTATTATCCATAAAAAAGACCCCCTCTTCCGACGCTTCTATGATAGAACCTATACCGGAAAAAGTAAACAGTAATTTCAAAAATAAACTAAAATTTATTGTAGATACATCAAATACAGAAATATTTACGGAATCGAACACGGGGACGGACGTGTAAAAAGCGCTTGTGCTTCCGTGCGGACACCGACGGCGTTCCCCGAGCGCCGAACGCTGCGGATTGCGCTTCTTTCGGCGCGATCGAAAGCGGGACGCCCGTGCGCTCTGCCCTGCGGAAATTATATTTGAAAAAACTGTTGAAAAAGGAAACAAAGTGTATTATGCTTTCTATAAATAGTAAGCATCTGTTCCGTGGAAACGGAGGGGGATCGGAAGGCATGAAGAACAGTACAGCGGTTCGGAAAAAGGCGCAGACGTCGCGGCTTCTGACGGAGGGAAAACCGTGGAAGGCGTTGGTTTCCTTTGCCGGTCCGATCTTTTTGAGTCAGCTCTTTCAGCAGCTTTACAACACGGCGGACTCGTATATCGTCGGCAATTTCCTCGGCGGCGACGCGCTTGCGTCGGTCAATTCGTCGGGAAGCCTGATCTATCTTCTCATCAGCTTTTTCGTCGGCGCATCCATGGGCGCGGGCGTCGTCATCTCGCGCGATTTCGGCGGCGGAGAACTGGAACGCGTTTCCAAAGCGGTGCACACGAACGTCGTGTTTTCGCTGATCTGCGGAACCGCGCTGACGGTCTTCGGCGTTCTGATGACGCCGACGATCCTGCGGCTTTTAGAGGTCCCGGAAAAAGTGCTGCCGGACGCAGCCGCGTATCTGCGCATCTATTTTCTCGGCTCCGTGCCGGTCGTGATGTACAACGCGCTCAAGGGCATGATGAACGCGGTGGGCGACAGCCGCCGTCCGCTCTATTATCTCATCGTTTCCTCGGTGCTGAACGTCATTTTGGACCTGCTGTTCGTCGGCGTGCTCAGATTCGGCGTGAAAGGCGCGGCGATCGCCACGGTGGTTTCGCAGTCGGTCAGCGCGCTGCTGTGCCTCTGGCAGTTCACGCGAAAGGACACGGTTTACCGTCTCGAATGGAAAAAGCTCCGGATGGATCGGAGAAGCCTTCGCGAAATCGTGAAGTTCGGATTGCCGACCGGCGTGCAGAATTCCGTCATCGGGCTTGCCAACGTGCTGGTGCAGCGCAATATCAACACGTTCCAGGAAGAAGCGATGGCGGCATGCGGCGCGTATTCGCGGATCGAGGGCTTTGTGTTCCTGCCGATCATGAGCTTCTCGATGGCGCTGACGAGCTTCATCGGGCAGAATCTCGGCGCAAAAGAATACGACCGCGCAAGGCAGGGCGCGCGGTTCGGCATTCTTGCTTCGGTCATCATGGCGGAGGTGATCGGGCTGTTCGTATTCTTCTTCGGCGGGAATCTGATCGGGCTGTTCATCAAGGATGCGGACGCCGAAAAGCTGCAACGAATCATCGCGATCGGCTCCACGCAGTGCAGGGTCGAATCGCTGTTCTTCTTCCTGCTGGCGTTTTCGCACGCGATCGCGGGCATCTGCCGCGGCGCGGGCAAGGCGGTCGTGCCGATGGCGATCATGCTGGCGGTGTGGTGCGTGTTCCGCATCATCTACATCACGGTCGCGATGGCGATCCGGCACGAGATCATTCTGCTGTTTATTGCCTATCCGCTGACGTGGTTCATCAGTTCCGTCATCTACTTCATCTATTACAAAAAATCCAACTGGATCCACGGCTTCGATTTGAACTGACGCGGGGAAAGCGGAGGGCGTCTCGTTTTATGACTCACACCCGGCAGACGTCGATCCACTCCGCGCCGGGACAGGCGCGTTCGAGATCGGCGATCGAAAGGCGCACCGCGCTGTGGTCGGTGCCGGCGGCGGGGTAAACGGTATCGTGCAGCTTCAGACTTTCGTCGAGGTAGACGATGACGTTCTCGTTCACGCCGAACGGGCAGACGCCGCCGACCGAATGTCCGATCCGCTCTTCCACCTGATCGAACGGAATCATCTTCGCCTTTTTCTGAAACCGCGCCTTGTACTTGGCGTTGTCGATGCGCGCTGTGCCTTCCGCAAGGATCAGCACCGGCTGCTCCCCCTGCAGAAACGACAGGGTTTTCGCGATCATGCCGGGCTCGCAGCCCAGAGCTTCCGCCGCTTCCGCAACCGTTGCGCTGCTGTGCTCGGGGATGATGATGCGGTCTTCGAGTCCTTTTTCCCTGAGATAGGTTCTTGCACGTTCCAATGACATAAACGGTTCCTCTTGTCAAAAACATTTTCACCAGTATACCGCAGATTCCGGCATTTGAAAAGACCGGACTTTACAAAGATATCACTTGCTTTTTTCGGACGGCGCTGTTATACTTTGTCAAAGCAATTTTCCCGAAGGAACGGTTTTGATATGATACCCGTGGAAAAACGAAAGATTTTATACCGCAAAAAGGATAAGATCGCGCTTGCGGAGCAGGTGATCGCGGCGCAGAACGAGGCAGACAAGGCGCGCGAGAAGGACGAGGACTTCTATGAGGAGCTTTTGGAGTTTTCGGTCTCTCTTGCGAACAAGCTGCAGGCGTGCGGCGCGGAAACATACCGCGTGGAAGAGACGATCAACCGCATCGTCGCCGCGTACGGTATCGAGCGCGTCGACGCGTTCGTCATCCCGAGCTGCATCATGGCGAGCCTCGAAACCGACGGCGGACGGATTATCACCAAGATCCGCCGGCTGAAGAGCGGCGAAACGATGCTGGACGGCATCGAGCGCTTCACGGCGCTGAGCCGGAGAATCTGCGCGGAAACGCCGGACATGCAGGAGGCGAGACGGCTTTTGCGCGAGACCGAAAAGAAGGTCTGCCGCTATCCGCTGTGGATCTATTATCTCTCCGCATTTCTGATCGGCGCGGGATTCGGCATCTTTTTCGGCGGCGGAATTCTGGAAGCGATCGCGTCCGGAATCAGCTGCACGGCGATCGGGGCGTCGCTGAGATTCATGGCGAAGCTGCACGCGAACACGTTCTTCACCTCCTTTGTCTGCAGCTTCATCCTCGGCATCGTCGCAAACGTGCTGACGGCGATCGGACTCTGCAAGAACGCGGACATCGCGGTCATCGGCGCGATCATGCTGCTGGTGCCGGGATTCCTGTTTACGAACAGCCTCAGAGACGTCATCTACGGCGACACCATGTCCGGGCTCAACCGTCTCGTGCAGGTCATGATTATCGCGATCGCGCTTGCGTTCGGAACGAGCTCGGGCGTGTCGCTGACGCGGCATTTCTTCCCGAATATCATTGCCGGCATGCAGCCTTACGATCATCCGCTGTACGTGCAGACCGCCGCGGGGCTGATCGGCACGCTCGGGTTCGGGCTGATGTTCAACATGCACGGACGCGGCATTCCGTTTGCGCTGCTCGGCAGCGTCATCTCATGGCCGGTCTGCGTGCTTGCGATGCGGCTGGGGGTCAGCGAACCGGTGGCGTATCTCATCGGCGCGGCGGCGTCGTCCTTCTACGCGGAGATCATGGCGCGCATCCGCAAGTTCCCGGCGACGAGCTATCTGATGTGCGCGCTCGTTCCGTTGATCCCGGGCTCCGGCATCTATTACACAATGGACTTCATCCGGCGCGGCATGCTTCAGGAGGCATACAACAAGGGCATGGCGACGGCGGCGATCGCAGGGGCGATGGCGGTCGGCGTGCTGCTCGTTTCCACCGGCTTCCGCATGTGGGGCGTCGGAAGACAGAATTTCCGGAAGAAAAAACAGCAGGCATAAACGCAAACGGGCTCTCCGCAGGAGGGTCCGTTTTTTCATACGCGTTCATGCGCCGGTCAAACGCGGGGAGGACCTTTTGCCTGCGGGAAATTGACATCGCCTGTCCGACCGTTTATAATAAAGACAACAATGGGAGAATGCGTACATGCGGAGGTTGTTTTGAAGGAATCGTTTGCTTTTTCGGTCGTTACCGCGGTCTATAATGCCGCTCCGTTTTTGCAGGAAACCTATGAAAGCCTGTGCCGGCAGGACATCGGATTTTCAAAGATCCAGTGGATTCTGTGCGACGACGGCTCCACGGACGGCAGCCCCGCGATGTGCGACGCATATGCAAAACGGCATCCGGAAAACGTCGTCGTCATCCATAAGGAAAACGGCGGCGTCTCCTCGGCGCGCAACGCGTGTCTGAAGCATGTGCGCGGAACATACGTGAGCTTTCTCGACGCGGACGACTGCCTGTCCGAAAACGCCATGTCCGAGGTGTTCGCCTTTTTTGAGGCGCATCCCGAAACGGACGTCGTTTCGCTGCCGATGCGGTTCTTTGACGGGAAGGACGGCGAGCATCCGCTGAATTACAAGTATAAGCAAGGCTCGCGCGTGATCGATCTTTGCAAAAACCCGTTCAACCCGCAGCTTGCCGTGACGTCCGCGTTTGTCCGTGCGGAAGCGCTTTTTGGAAAACAGTTCGACACAAACCTTGCCTATGCCGAGGACGCAAAACTTTTACAGTCCGTTCTGATCGAGAAGCAAACGCTCGGCGTTGTCGACAGCGCGCTGCATCTGTATCGCCGGCGGTCTTCCGGGCAGCTCAGCGCGATTCAGAATTCGGGCAACAACAAAGCGTGGTACACGCCGTATCTCGAACATTTCTGCAAGGAGACGTTCGATGCCTGCGAAGCGCGGTTCGGCATGATTCCGCGGTTTGTTCAGAACACGGTCGCATACGATCTGCAATGGCGCGTGAAGCAGAGAAAACTGCCCACATCGGTTCTCTCGCAGGAGGAAAAGGCGGAATATCTGAACCTGCTGTTTTCGCTGGTCGACCGGATCGACGACGATATTCTGCTCCGGCAATCGGCGCTGGACGCGAATCAGAAAGCGTTTCTGCTGTACCGGAAGCACGGCACGGTTCCTGCCGAAAGCCTGCATCCCTCCGTCGGACGCGTATGCTGCTATCCCGGCGGAAAGCCTTTCTGCATCGAATTAGACCCGCTGTACTGCGATTTTCTCACCGTGGGCGACGACACCGTCACGATCGAGTGCATGACGCCGATGGTGACGGGGTTTGACAGCGAACCGCCGGTCATTGCGGCGTTTGCCAACGGAACGGAGTACGAAGGAGAACAGATCGACCGGAAGCAGTCCCTGCTGTCGATGGGTCAGCCGGTTGCAAACCGCATCGGTTACGTGTTCCGCATTCCGCTGCCGAAAGGTCCGGACGGGGAACTCTGGATCCGCTTTGTGCGCAAGACGGACGACGGGGACATCCGATACAACGGATTGTACCTCAACCAGTTTTTCCCGATCTCCGGCAGATATAAAAACGCTTACGCGCGCATCGGCGGCTTCGTTCTGTTCAGACGGAACGGCTGGCTGGTTCTGCGCCGCGCAAAGGGCGGCGATCTGAAGCGCGAGCTGACATTCCAGAGGGAACTGCTGCGCCGGAAAAACCGCGAGGATCTGCACGCGCTGATCGGCAGAATCGTCTATATGCTGCTGCGTCCGCTGTATCGAAAGCCGATCTGGCTGATTTCGGACCGCAATCAAAAGGCGGGGGACAACGGCGAGGCGTTCTTCCGGTATCTTACGGGACTGCATCTGAAGGACGTGAAGCCCGTCTTTGCCGTTTCAAAGCGGGACCCCGCGTTTCGGGAACTCAAAAAGCTCGGCAAAGTGGTCGACGCGCAGTCCTTCCGGCATAAGATGCTGTTCCTGCTGTCGACGTTCAACATTTCCTCGCAGGCGGACGACGACATCATCACGCAGTTTTCACACTACGATTCCGCGTACCGCGACATCGAAAACCGCATCAGGTTCATCTTTCTGCAGCACGGCGTCATCAAGGACGACCTCTCCGACTGGCTGAACCGCTACAACCGCAACGCCGCGGCGTTCGTCACGTCGGCAAAAGCGGAGGCGGATTCGATCCGCGACGGCGCGTATTTCTATCCCGAAGAGGCGATCTGGCTCACCGGACTTCCGCGGTTCGACCGGCTCTATCACGACGAGAAACGCTGCATTACGGTCATGCCAACCTGGCGGCACATGTGGGTCGCAGGATCCGATCCGAAAACCGGCGTCCGCATTCTGAAGGACGGGTTTGAGGACGGCGCTTTCTGCCGCTTCTACAATGCGCTTCTGAACGACGAGCGGCTCCTTGCCGCCGCAAAGAGGCTCGGGTATACGGTGCGCTTTTTGCCGCATCCGCTGCTGCAGCCGCATATGGACCGGTTCAAAAAGAACGGGGACGTCGTGTTCCTGCCGTCGGAAACGCCGTACCGGCAGGTCTTTGCGGAGAGCGATCTGGTGCTGACCGACTATTCCTCGGTCGTGTTCGACTTCGTATATCTCCGAAAGCCGGTCGTCTATACCCAGTTCGACCGGGAGGAATTCTATGCAGGCGATCATATGTACGTACCGGGGTATTTCGACTATGAGCGCGACGGCTTCGGCGAGGTCGAAACGGAATACGAAGCGACGGTTGACCGCCTGATCGAATACATGGAAAACGGATGCCGGCTGAAGGACAAATACCGCGCGCGCATCGACGGCTTCTTCGCCTTCAACGACAGCGAAAACTGCCGCCGCGTCTATGAAAAGCTCCGCGCGCTCGAAGCAAAAACGAACCGGACCTGATCCCGTTAAAAGCAAAGCCGCCCTTTCGGACGGCTTTTTTGTATGCGGTTATGCGCGGGCGGATTGCGGCGTCTGCGCCGTGTCTTGAACGTTCTGCTCGGTCGTGTAGATCAGCGGGATCTGATACTCGCGCTCGTAGATCTCCTTCCAGATTTCGTAGTTTCTCGTCTTGAGATCCGCAACCTGCCGGCGGTAGGGAAGGCTTTCGTCGGGATAGATCGGCGCGGAAATGTGCACCGTGTATTCCTGCACCGGAAAGCCGCCCTCGCCCGGAATGTCCGTGTCCTTCATCGTGATAAAGCACGGCAGCACCGGCACGCTGTTCTTTGCGGCAAAGGTGAACGCGCCGTCCTTCAGGGGCTTCGGCTTGCGATAGTTCCACCACATGCTCTGTTCCGGATAGATCAGCACAAAGTGCCCTTCTTTGAGAAGCGTGTTCGTCGCTTCCATGAATTTCTTCATCGTGCGGATGTCGCCGGACAGCGGGAGCGTGTTGCAGTTTCGCATCAGAAAGCCGTAAAAGCCCGGGAAGGAGGTATAGTTGCCCTCGCGGATCACGCGGTAGAAGGTGCGGTTCGGCTGCTCTGCCGCTTCATAGACGAGCTGGATCGCGAAGCTGTCGAACGCGTGGAAATGGTTGCAGGTGATGACCGCGCCGGAGTCGAGCGCCTTGAAGTGTTCGAGTCCGCGCATCTCTTTGATGATGAACTGCTTGTTTGCAATGAGCCTGTCGACGAGCATATGCGCCGAACGGAACGCGAGCTTCGTCTTGAGCCGGTCGATCGGACCGCGGCGCAGATAATCGATGTCGTCGGGCAGAAGAGGCTTTGAAGGCGGGTCGTCCTCGACGTCCTCGGAGAAGCGTCCCGCGCGCTCGTATTCCTCGATCTTTCTGACGATCGCGACGCGGTCCTGCGCGCGCTTTTCGCGGTTCAGCGTATTCAGATAATTGTCCTCACGGTTCGCCTCGCGAACGGCGAGCATAAGCAGCCGCTCATAGCTTCGCATGTCGCGCTTGCGGTCTTCGGCGGTGTAGCCGTCGCGCTCTGAAAGCATCGCTTCATGGACCGGCGTTTCCGCGGCATAGCGGAAGAACACGTCGCCGCACGGACAGTCGGGGTAGTGCCACGGCTTGTTGAACATGATGTAGTGCAGGATATGCGCCTCTTCGGTCGGGTACGGAACGGTGCCGAACACCTCGGTGTTCCAGCGCTGATCCAGAAACAGCACGCGATCCTTTGCGATGAGATTCAGATAATCCTCGTCCTGCGTGACCACGAAGTCGTATGCGCCGAGCGCGTTGATGAAGCGGTACAGAAGAAGATGCGCGCGGAACGCCTCGCAGTTGATCAGCAGCACGCCCGCGTTGAAATACCGGTACCGCGAGACGCCGACGCATTTTTCCACGTAATCGCCGTATTCGTCGACCTGCACCATCGCCTGCTCGTGGCATGCGCCGAGGTAATTGTCGGCAAGGTCGGTGTCGTACAGCGCGGAAATATCGCCCTGCACGATCGTGTCCGCGTCGATGTAGACCGCTTTTTGATACTCCGGATGCATGTCGGCGATGAACAGGCGGAAGTACGTCGTCTTGGAATAGTAATCGCGCAGCGGCAGCTTGTGCGCGATCGAGCGCAGGTATTCGGAAACGTCCTCGAAGATCAGCTCGAAATTTTCGGGAACGGGCAGGGAAAAGCCGCGCTTCGCCTGTTCGGAAATATCCGTGTGCAGAATGTGCACGCGGTACCGCCTCGCCTTCGATGCGTTTTTCATGAGCGAATGCAGCGAAACGACACAGTATTTCAGAAAGCGCTCGTCGCAGGCGTAGAAGATCGGAATGATCGGGTTTTGCATTTCAGTTCACCTCACAGTCGGTCAGAATGGTTGTGTATTCGTCGTAGATGTCGTCAAACGCGCGGTAGCGGAAGATCCTGTGCACCTTGTCGATCTGCCATTGTTTGATGTTCTCGGTGTGCGGATAGGGAAGATAGAAGAGCCGCTTCGAAAAATGCCGCACGACCGTGTGACGGTGCAGAAACTTCTGGTCGTTGAAGCGCTGCGGCAGCACCTTCTTTTTCGTCGTCGCCCGGATCAGCGCGCTCTGATCGGCAAAGACGAGCTTCTTCTTTTGAATCCATTCCCGCGCCTTTTGAAACAGATCCGTTTCCCGCGCCTTTTTCATATTGAACAGCAGCACGCCCGCGTTGATGTAGCGCGGATGAATGAGATACTTGCCGTAATGGTCGGGACAGGCGGCGTACTCGACCGCGGATACGTCCGTGTCGTACAGAAGATGCACGTCGCGGTTGAACATGACGTCCGCGTCGAGGTATAAAAGCTTATCGGGAATTCCCGGCACCAGATCCGCAAACAGGCGGATCAGCGTGTAGGGCGAGCAGTACGCGCCCTCGTTGGGACAGCCGGAAAAATGCCTGCGGTACAGGTCGCCCACGTCGGTCACGGTGAGCCGGTTTTCGGGATTGAACCGCACGATCACGCGGCGAAACGTTTCCGCCTGCCGAGGGTTCAGCGGCACATACGTTTCCTTCAGATCCGAAAGATCCATCGTGAACACGAAAAAGTGAAACGGCTCTTTCGATTCCGTGCGCTTTAAGATCGACAGGGCGCAGGTCAGCATGCCGTCGAACACGCCCGCGTTGCCGCAGAACAGAATATTAACCATCGGATTCCTCCTTTTTCACATATCGGATGATCTCGACATCCGAGCGCTTGGATAGCTCCGTCATACGCGCGTACACCGCGTCGCGCAGCAGCTTTTTCTTCGTCTTTGCCTCGCCCTCTTCCGGCGGGAAAAACGGACCGTCGATATAGGTGACCATCTTCGGACGCTTGCGGATGCGCGTCTTTTTGTAGGTGTTGACAAAGCAGAATGCCGGAACGCCGAGCGAAACGGGGTAGGCGAACGACGTATCTAAAAACGGGCGGATCTTTGTGTAATACGGCCAGATGTGCGCCTCGGGATAGATCACCACGGGATGCCCCTCCGCGATGCGGTTTCTGATCGCGGCGAGGAAATTGCGGTACGCCTGCATGCCGTCCGGCAGCGGCAGCCCGCCGAGCGCCGGCGTCCATTTCCCAAGCACCGGCACGGCAAGGTTGTTCGGATGCACGATCACATAGCTGCTTTTCGGAAACACGAGCCGCGTCTCTAAAAGCGCGTCGCCGAGCGGCTGCGTGTGGTTGCCGTAAAGAAAGAACCCTTTGCCGAGGTACGGCTTCAGCTTTTCCTTTCCCACGATCTTCTGACGGAAGATCACGCGTGCGTAAAACACCACGACGGGGTACATCACGATGCGGTAAAGAAAGAAGCGAAGGAACCGCTTCAGCGGCGTTTTGCGCTCGTAGTCATACGAACCGTCCACCTTGGGCGGCGTCGTTTCGAACGTCGAAAACTCGTCGTGCAGCTCGTCGGTGTAATAAATGACCTTGCGTTTGTCCATGCAAAGCGCGTTCCTTTCTGCTTTGAAACACGATCGCGGCGCAAGGATTTCCTTACGCCGCCTGATCTGCTTCGATTATATGCGCGAAGATGCGCCTGCGTCAATCTACGGTCCGTGACCTCCGCTCTACGGACGCGATTTTTTCACCCTACCGCGCCGCAAAAAACGGTAGAATCCCGTTTTTTCCACTCTACCGGGAGTAGAATCGCCCAAAACACGGGCGTTTCCCGGCTTCGCCGTCGGCGGGGGAGAATAGCATACCTCCCCCGGACGGGGTGGTGCCGAGGTACGAGGCGAAAGGGATGACACGCGGCGCAAAAAAGCCGCCCGGAAATCCGGACGGCTTTGTTTGTATGCGTTTGCTATTCTTCGACTTCGATCTCCTTGATGATGCACTCGTTGCCCTTCAAAAGCCACGTCTCACCGCTGCCGCAATGGGGACAGGTACGTCCGAACTCGACGGTGGGGTACGTCTGCTTACAAGAATCGCACCACGTCACCGCGGGCAGCGTAATGAGCTCGAGCTCGGCGGTCTCCAGCACCGGATGCTTTTTGCGAAAGTAGTTCCAGCACTCCTCGAAGTAATCCGTCATAATCCCGGACACCTCGCCGACCTCCAGCGCAACGCGCGTGATCTTCTTGATTTTTTCCTGCTCCGCGGTCTCCTCAAGGGTTTTCGCAAGATGCAGGATGATTCCCATCTCGTGCATATCAGTCCTTCGTGAGCTCCTCGATCGTGACGGCGTTGCCGGTATGCGGATGCGTCTTATGGAACTCCTTGGTCGCTTTGTTGTATGCTTTGCGCTTTGCACGCATCATTCTTGCTTCCTTCGAGCCGCTGTGCAGCAGGATCTTAATTCCGCGCTTTGCGGCGTAGGAGAGAAGCCCCGTAACCTTGTCTTCCGCGCGGCGCATATCCGAGTTTTGCGGATGATCGCGCAGCAGGTGGATCGCGTCGAATTCGCAGCGCGTCGTGCAGAGACCGCAGCCGATGCACTTGTTCGCGTCGACGATCGTTGCGCCGCAGCCGAGGCAGCGGGAGGTTTCGATCTTCACCTGCTCTTCGGTCAGCGGAAGCGTCGGATCCCGGAATCCGTTCTTGGCGTCGATATTGGGATCCACCGGCGGGACCTGCCGCTGCGCGTGATCGTACTCGTCGATCGCGATGTCGTTCTTGTCGAGCTCCTTGAAGAAGCGGCGGTCACGACCGAGCGTCTGATTTACGCTGTTCTTCGAAACGGCGCGGGCGAGCGATTCCGCCGCCATATGGCCCTGACCGATTGCGTCGATCACGAACTTCGGACCGGTGAACACGTCGCCGCCGACAAAGATCGTCGGGTCGTCCGTCTGATAGGTGAACGGATCGGCGACGGGGTAGTTGCCGTGGTGGAACTTCACGTTCGTGCCGTCCAAAAGCTTGCCCCATTCGATCGCCTGACCGATCGCGAACACGATCGTCTTTGCGTTCACCGTGATCGTTTCGCTCTCGTCGTACTTCGGGGAGAATTTGCCGGTCTCGGGATCGATCGTGCTGACGCAGCGCTTCAGAACGAGTCCCTTGACCTTGCCTTCTTCGTCTACGAGGACTTCCTTCGGACCCCACGACGGCATAATCTTTACGTCTTCCTCTTCGGCTTCCTTGATTTCCTCGGGGGATGCGGGCATCGTCTCGCGGGATTCGAGGCAGAACATGGAAACGTTCTTTGCGCCGAAACGGTGCGCGGTGCGCGCGCAGTCGATCGCGACGTTGCCGCCGCCGACGACGATCACGTCGCCTTCGAGTCTTCTTGAGTTGTCGGAAAGCGCTTTATTCAGGAAGCTCACGGCGATCTCGGTGCCTTCGGCGCGCTCATTCGGAATGCCGGGCAGCCTGCCGCCCTGGCAGCCGATCGCGATGTAGAACGCTTCGTAGCCCTGCTTCTTGAGCTCTTCGATGGTGACGTCCCTGCCGACTTCGACGCCGCAGCGGATGTCGACGCCGAGCGCGCGGATCACGTCGATCTCCGCGTCGATGACGTCCTTTTCGAGCTTGAACGACGGGATGCCGTAGGTCATCATGCCGCCGGGCTTTGCGTTCTTTTCAAACACGGTGGGGCGATAGCCCATTTCGCCGAGATAGTACGCGGCGGAAAGACCCGCGGGACCTGCGCCGATGATGGCGATCTTCTGCTTCCATTCGCCGGTCAGATTGTTGATGATCTTCTTCGGCACATAGCGCGTTTCGGCATGAAGATCACGGTCGGCGAGGAACCGCTTTACGTCGTCGATCGCGACGGGCTGGTCGATCGTGCCGCGCGTGCACGCGTCCTCGCAGCGCTTGTTGCAGACTCTGCCGCAGATCGCGGGGAAGGGGTTCTCGCGCTTGATGAGCGCCAGCGCTTCGTCGTAGCGTCCTTCCTTCGCCATCT
>CAMORL010000032.1 GCA_946623765.1 uncultured Clostridia bacterium | reverse complement strand
TCAACAGATTCTCCATTACCGTATGCAGGCGGCGTGCGCCGATATTCTCATTTTGTTCGTTCGCGCGGAACGCGAATTTTGCGATCTCCCGCAAAGCGTCCTCGGTGAAGCTCAGATTCACGTTGTCCGGCTTTAAGAGCGCGGCATACTGCTTGGTGACCGCGTTGTCCGGCTGCGTGAGGATCGCGTAGAAATCGTCCTCGGTGAGGTCCTTCAGCGTCACGCGGATCGGGAACCGTCCCTGCAGCTCCGGAATGAGATCCGTGACCTTCGCCACATGGAACGCGCCCGCGCCGATGAACAGGATGAAGTCCGTCTTGACGGGACCGTATTTCGTTGCAACCGTGGTGCCCTCGACGATCGGCAGAATGTCTCTCTGCACGCCCTCGCGCGAAACGTCCGCACCCATGTGGTTTGCGTTCCCCGCGATCTTGTCGATCTCGTCCAAAAAGATAATGCCGTTCTGTTCGGCGTTCTGAAGCGCTTCGCGGTTCACGTCGTCCGGATCGATGCGCTTTTCGGATTCCTGCTGCATGAGGATCGAGCGCGCATGCTCCACCGGCATCCGCTTTGCCTTTTTCTTCTTCGGAAGCAGATCGCCGAGCATGCCGCCCATGTCAATCTCCATGCCGCTCGCGCCGAACATCATGGCGCTGACGCTTTCTTCGACCTCAATCTCCACGATCTCTTTCTCCAAAAGCCCTTTTCTCAGGCGATCGAGCGTCTGTTCGCGAAGCGTCATCCGCGCCTGCTGCTCCTCCTCCGTGGGCTTGGGCTCCTCGGGCTCGGTCTGTCCGCTGCCCAGAAGGAACTGGAGCGGGTTCACCGGACGGTTCTGCTTCTTCTGCTGCGGGAGCAGCAGTTCCACAAGCCGCTGCTCGGTTGCCGCGGCCGCCGCGTCCTTCACAAGCTCCATGCGCTTCTGTTTCGTGAGCCGGATCGACTCCTCCACAAGATCGCGCACCATGCTCTCGACGTCTCTGCCGACATAGCCGACCTCGGTGTACTTCGAGGCTTCGACCTTGACAAACGGCGCGTCGACGAGCTTTGCAAGCCTTCTTGCGATCTCGGTTTTGCCGACGCCGGTCGGCCCGAGCATGATGATATTCTTCGGCGTGATCTCCTCCCGCAGTTCGGGGGGCAGACAGCTTCTTCTGTAACGGTTTCTGAGCGCGATCGCCACCGCGCGCTTTGCTTCGTCCTGACCGATGATATAGCGGTCCAATGCGTTTACGATTTCTCTCGGCGTCACGGACGGATCACCTCCACATTGATATTGCCGTTGGTAAAGATACAGATCGATTCGGCGATCGCCATCGCTTCGCAGACGATCTCCTCCGCGCTCATTTCGGTGTGCATCTTCAGCGCCTTCGCCGCCGCGAGCGCATAGAGCCCGCCGGATCCGATCGCCGCAATGCCGTCGTCCGGCTCGATGACCTCGCCGGTTCCGGAGAGAATCAGAAGGTCGTCCTTATCCGCGACGATCATCATCGCCTCAAGATTCCGCATGATCTTGTCGCTGCGCCAGTCCTGCGCCAGCGCGATCGCCGCGCGCTTCAGCGCGCCGCCGTGCATCTCGAGCTTTGCCTCGAACCGGTCGCACAGCGTGAACGCGTCTGCGACCGAGCCCGCAAATCCGACGACCACGCGATCGTGATACAGTCTTCTCACCTTTTTCGCATGCGCCTTCATGACCGCCTGCTGTCCCATCGTGACCTGTCCGTCGCCTGCGATCGCGGTCACGCCGTTGCGCTTGACCGCAACGATGGTTGTTCCTTTCAGCTGTTCCATCGGATATACCTCCTCATAATTCGTAAGTGTCCTTCAGCGCGCGAACCGTTTCCAGCGCGCGCTTTGCGATCCGCTCGCCGCGTTCCTGCTTGCCGCGTACGCGTTCGGAAAGCGGATCCATGATTCCGAACGTCACGTTCATCGGCTGGAAGTCTTTGCCGTTGTATTCGGAAACATAGTGTCCCAGCGAGCCGATCGCGGTCCTTGCCGTAAAATCGACCGGTTCTCTGCCCTCGAGCTTTTCGATCAGCCCGATCGCCGCCGAAAGCCCGCTTGCCGCGGATTCCACATAGCCCTCCACGCCGGTCATCTGCCCGGCAAAGAACAGCAGCGGATCGTCCCGCAGCGAAAAATCCCAATGCAGAAGTTTCGGGGATTCCAAAAACGTATTGCGGTGCATCACGCCGTATCGCGCAAACTCCGCGTGTTCCAGTCCCGGGATCATGCCGAAGACGCGCTTCTGCTCCGGAAACTTCAGATTGGTCTGAAAGCCCACGATGTTATAGAGCGTGCCCGCGGCATTGTCGCGCCTTAACTGCACCACCGCGAACGGACGTCTGCCGTCGACCTCGAGCCCGACGGGTTTCAAAGGTCCGTATGCCATCGTCATTTCGCCGCGTTTTGCCATGACCTCGATCGGCATGCAGCCCTCGAACACGCGCGGCGTTTCAAAGCTGTGCAGCGGCGCGGTTTCGGCGGTCACGAGCGCATGATAAAACGCAAAGTATTCCTCGCGCGTCATTGCGCAGTTCAGGTAATCCGCTCCCCGATCGTACCGCGAAGCCGCAAAGACCTTGCCGTGATCGAGCGAATCATAGGTCACGATCGGCGCCGCCGCGTCGTAAAAATGCAGGCTCATTCCGAATCGCCGTTCGATCGCCTCGCTCAGCGCGCCGCCGGTCAGCGGACCGGTCGCAACGATCGCGGGAGACGCCGGAAGCTCCGTGCACTCCTCATGCACAACCGTAAGATCCGGAAACGCCGTCAGCGTTTCGGTGATATACCGGGAAAATCCCTCCCGGTCGACCGCAAGCGCGCCGCCCGCCGGGACTTTGGTCGCGTCCGCCGCCCGCATCACGAGCGAATCGAGCATGCGCATTTCCTCTTTCAGCACGCCGACCGCGTTGGAAAGCCGGTCGGAGCGCAGGGAGTTCGAGCAGACGAGCTCTGCAAAACCGTCGCCCTTGTGCGCAGGGGTACGCTTGTCCGGCTTCATCTCGTAAAGCGTCACCGGATACCCGTGCGTCAGCAGCCGGTAAGCCGCCTCCGCGCCGGCAAGTCCCGCGCCGACGACGGTCACGTTCGGCTTACGCATCGGTTTTCTTCGAACGGCGCAGGATCTCCTTGCAGTTCGGATCCGCGCACTGGATGAACGTGCCGTTCTGTCCGTGCTTCTGCACCATCAGACCGCCGCACTTCGGACACTTGACCGAAACCGGCAGATCCCAGCTTGTGAAATCGCAGTCCGGATAGCGCTCGCAGCCGTAAAAGACCTTCTTTTTGCCGTGTTTCTTGATGATCGCGGCGCCGCACTTCGGGCACGGAACGCCCTCGACCTTTTCGACGATCGACTTCGTGTTGCGGCAGGTCGGGAAATTCGGACAGGCAAGAAATTTGCCGAAGCGTCCCATCTTATAGACCATCATCGCGCCGCACTTGTCGCACGGGATATCGGAAACCTCGTCGGGAATTTTGATCTTTTCCGCGTTCTTTTCGGCGGTTTCGACCGTCTGCATAAACGGGCCGTAGAACCCGTCCACAACCTTCTGCCATGCTTCGGAGCCGTCCTCCACAGAGTCCAGCTCCTCCTCCATGTTCGCCGTAAACGCGATGTCCACGATGTCCGGAAAGCTGGATTTCATCAGCCCGGTGACGGCAAAGCCGAGTTCGGTCGCCGCCAGCGTCTTCTTCTCGCGCATGATGTAGCCGCGATCGATGATCGTGGAGATCGTCGGCGAATAGGTGGACGGACGCCCGATGCCCTTTTCCTCGAGCGTTTTGACGAGCGTCGCCTCGGTATAGCGGGACGGCGGCTGCGTGAATTTCTGCTGCGGATCGAGCTTTTCCGCCTTGAAGCGGTCGCCCTCCGCGATCGGCGGAAGCTGCACGGTGTCCTCGTCGTCCACGTCGCGTCCCTCGGTGTAGACCGCAGAGAAGCCCGCAAACCGCACGTGCGAACCGGTCGCCTTGAACTGCGCGCCGTTCGCGTCGAACGTGACCGCCGTCTGCTCCAGCACCGCGTCGCTCATCTGGCTTGCGAGGAAGCGTTCGTACACGAGCTTGTAGAGCTTGTACTGGTCGCTCGAAAGATACGGTTTCAAAGTCTTCGGATCGTTTCTCACGTCCGTCGGACGGATCGCTTCGTGCGCGTCCTGCGCGTTGCGGCGGCCGCGATAGACGTTCGCGGTCTTCGGCACATACGCCTCGCCGTAGGTTTCCAGAATATAGCTTTCCGCTGCCTTCTGCGCCTCGCCCGCGATGCGGACCGAGTCGGTACGGATATAGGTGATCAGACCCGTCGCGCCCTTTTTGCCGATCTCCACGCCCTCGTAGAGCTGCTGCGCAACCATCATGGTGCGCTTGGTCGTGAAGCCGAGTTTTCTCGACGCGTCCTGCTGCATGCTCGACGTCGTGAACGGCGGCGCGGCATGCTTGTGCTTCTCGCCGCTCTTTACCTCCGCCGCGACGAATTCGGAATCGCCGACGCGCGCGATGACCGCGTTCGTCTGCGCCTCGGTTTTGAGATCGATCTTCGCGCCGTCCTCGCCGTAGAAGCGCACGTCAAACGTCTTCTTCGCCCCTGCGCGCAGCTTTGCGGAAAGCGTCCAGTATTCCTCGGGCACGAACGCGTTGATCTCGTCCTCGCGGTCGCACACGATGCGCGTCGCCACGGACTGCACGCGTCCCGCAGACAATCCCTTGCGGATCTTGACCCAGAGGATCGGGCTGATCTTGTAGCCCACGATGCGGTCTAAAACGCGCCGCGCCTGCTGCGCGTCGACAAGATTCATGTTGATCGTACGCGGCTTTTTGATCGCGTTTTTCACCGCGTTTGCCGTAATCTCGTGAAACTCAATGCGGCACTTCGAATCCGTGTCGAGCTTCAGGATCTGCGCAAGATGCCACGAGATCGCTTCGCCTTCGCGGTCAGGGTCGGTTGCGAGAAGGACGCGATCGGCTTCTTTCGCTTCCTTCTTGATGCGTTCCAAAACGTCCCCGCGTCCGCGGAGCGTGATATACTTCGGTGCGAAGTCGTGCTCGACGTCCACGCCGAGCTGCGATTTCGGCAGGTCGCGGACGTGTCCGTTGCTCGCCACGACCTTGAACTTGCTGCCTAAAAATTTGCCGATCGTCTTTGCCTTTGCAGGGGACTCCACGATCACCAATGTGTTTTTCGTTTCTGCCATACTGTATGTCTCCTTCGATTATTGGTCGAATGTTACGACCGTGTGGATGGTATCGAGCGCGTAGATACGGCCCGGAAGCTGTTTGATGACTTCGGAAAAGAGCATGCGCGTGAGCACGGCGTTCAATTCCTGCGCGGAGCAGTCGATCCATTCCAAAAGCTCGTCTGCGTTCTTTTCGCCCTGCAGAAGCGCCATGTAGATCTCCTGTCCGGTCTCGCCGAGCGAGGTGAACGTGACCTTCTTCGCAGCGGCGTTCAAAGCGTCGTCGCCCGCGTCGTCCGTAAATTCCGAAAGAATGTCCGCCGCGCACAGAACCGGCTTCGCCTCGCCGCGCACGATCATGCGGTTTGTGCCGATGCTCATCGGATCGGTCACGCGTCCGGGAACGGCAAAGACCTCCCTGCCCTGTTCCCTTGCGCAGTCCGCCGTGATCGACGTGCCGCTGCGCTCGCCCGCTTCGATCACCACGACCCCGCGGGAAAGCCCTGACAGGATGCGGTTGCGGATCGGGAAGTTTTGCTGAAGCGGCGGCGTTTTCGGAAGAAACTCGGTTATGAGCGCGCCGCCGTGATCGAGCACGCTCTGATAGAGCGCGCCGTTGTTCTGCGGATAGGTGACGTCGATCCCGCAGCCCAATACCCCGATCACAGGGCAGGTGTTGGACGCGACCGAAAGCGCGCCCTTTGCGCAGGCGGAGTCGATCCCCGCCGCAAGCCCGGTCACGACCGTTGCGCCGCGTTCGCACAGCTGTTCGGAAAGAAGCTCCGCAACCTCTTTTCCGTAATCGGTGCAGCTGCGCGCGCCGACCATGGCGATCGGAAGCGTCAGATCCTTCGGGAGCGTCCCTTTAGAGAACAGCACCGACGGCGGATCATAGATCTCCGAGAGAAGAGAAGGATACTCGTCGTCCTCGGGCGTGATCACGCCGACGCCGTTCCGCTCGAGCCAGGCGCAGTAGCGATCCATGAAGCGGTCGTCCGCCGCGGCGATCAGTCGGTCGCGCACGGTTTCGGACACGTCGGAAAACTGCTCGAAGTCACGGTTTTGAATCGCTTCACGCGCTTCGGACAGATCGTCGAACCGGTTGAGCAGTTCAAAAAACAGCTTCGGGTTCGTGCTCGTCGCGTAGTTCAGCCACAGCCACAGCCGCTTTGTTTCGTCCATGCGCCGCTTCCTCCCTCTTCTGAAAATACTTCGGAACATATCATAGCATGAACGTTTTCGGATTTCAATCCTATTTATATATGCAAATGTGAAAATCCCGCAACAAAAACCGCACGGGAACCCCGTGCGGCGTCGGATTTTGTCATTTTCAGAGGTCGGACAGCATCGACATGCTGCGGTACTGGATCGCCTCGGCGTAGTGTTCGGGGCGGATTTCGGGGCTTCCCTCCAGGTCCGCGACGGTGCGGGCGACCTTCAGAACGCGCTGATACGCGCGCGCCGAAAGCTGCAGACGTCTGAACGCGTCGCGAAGGAGCCGTTCGGATTCGCCGGTCGGATTGCAGAATTTGCGGATCAGCGCGCCGTTCATTTCGGAATTGGTGCGAATGCCTTCCGCCTTGAACCGCTCGCGCTGAAGTTCCCTTGCCGCCGTCACGCGGGCGCGGACGATCTCGGAAGGTTCGGCGGGACGGCGCTCGGTGATTTCGCGATAGCCCACCTCGGTCATCTCGATGTGCAGGTCGATGCGATCGAGAAGCGGACCGCTGATGCGTCCGGCATAGCGCTTTATCTGCACCGCCGTGCAGGTGCACGGCTTTGTGCGCGAGCCGCGGTTGCCGCACGGACACGGGTTCATTGCCGCGACGAGCAGGAATCTTGCGGGATAGGTCGCCGTCGCCGCCGCGCGGCTGACGGTTACAAAACCGTCCTCCAAAGGCTGACGCAGCGCCTCCAGAACGTTTCTCTGAAACTCCGGCAGCTCGTCCAGAAAGAGCACGCCGTTGTGCGCAAGGCTGATCTCGCCGGGCATGGCGCGCGTGCCGCCGCCGATCAGCGACGCCGCGCTCGCGCCGTGGTGCGGGGCGCGGAAGGGACGCTCGGTGACAAGCCCCGCAGTCCCCTTCATGGCGCCGGTAATCGAATGGATCTTGGTGATCTCCAGCGCTTCCTCGAACGTCATATCCGGCAGAATCGACGGGATCGCGCGGGCAAGCATCGTCTTGCCGCTGCCGGGCGTGCCGCACAGCAGGATATTGTGGTTTCCCGCAACCGCGACCTCCGCGGCGCGCTTCGCCGCCTCCTGCCCTTTGATCTCGGAAAAATCGACGGCATTCTTGTGCGTGCCGCCCGTAAACGCCCCCGCTTCCGCAGGCACGATCGGCGTTTCACCGCGCAGATGCTGCACGAGCGCGGCGAGCGATTCGACCGGAAAGACCGTCGCGCCGCGGATGTACGCCGCCTCCGCCGCATTGTCCTTCGGCACGTAAAACACGGTATAGCCCTTGTCGAACGCGTCGATCAGCATCGGTAAGATGCCGGAGATCGGACGGACGGCGCCGTCCAGCGCGAGCTCGCCGAGCACGATCATCCCTCTCGGCGAGGGCTTCAGCGTGCCGTTTGCTTCGAGGATCGACAGCGCGATCGGCAGGTCGTAGACCGAGCCTTCCTTTTTGAGATCGGCAGGCGCAAGATTGACCGTGATGCGGGAATCGGGAAACGGAAAGCCCGAGTGCCGGATCGCCGCGTGTACGCGTTCGCGCGATTCCTTGACCGCCGCGTCGGGCAGACCGACCGTGTCATAGTTCGGCATGCCTGCCGAGATGTCCGTTTCCACCGTCACGGGATAGCCGTTCAGCGCGGCAAGCCCGTAGCTTTCCACCTTCGCCAGCATGGTTTTATTCCTCCGGATGTTCGGTCGGGATTTGTTTCGGTTCTTCGCGGC
Organism: uncultured Clostridia bacterium; assembly: GCA_946623765.1. The sequence goes on along the minus strand of CAMORL010000032.1, from coordinate 6,073 downwards.
GCTTGAACACAAAGAGCTTGTTGCCCGCGAAGTTCAGCAGAAGCGCAATGCCGGAAGCGAGAAGCAGGCAGAAGCGTTCGCCGTTCAGGATCTTCGTGAAGAAGTTCTCGCCCGCAAAGCCGGTCCACCACGCGTCGAGATGCAGCTTGTCGCGGAACACCCACTGCAGCAGCAGCGACACGCCGAGCGTGACGAGGTTGACCGCGATGAACGAGACGATCTCCCTTGCGTCGCGGCGGCGCTCCTCGCGGAACGTCCAGCGCGAATTCCAGATATAGCTGTTCAGGATCCCGCACGCGTAGCCGATGATCTTCGCAAGATAATAGATCCCGAAGATCGCGTTCAGCGCGAACGTCACGACAAGGTCGATGAGCGTGTTCGACGCGCCGATCAGCACGAATTTCAACAGCTGAACGAAGCTCTTCTTTCCCTCAGACGCCGACATAGTAGACCTTTCCGAACGGCGCAAGCACGTTCTCGATGAATTTTGCGTAGCCGTACGGCACCGGAATGCCCGAAACCGCAGGCAGCATGAGCAGGAACACGATCACGGAGGCGACGAGCCACGCCCACTTGAGCCATGCCGTTTTCGGGTACTTCTTCTCCGCATAACAGAGAAGCAGCAGCGTCAGCAGCATCATGAACGGGATCGTCGAGAAATAGTGATACAGGAACACGCACCGCGTGACGAGCGCCCACGGCAGAAGCCCCGCAAGGATGCCCGTGAACACGACGAAGAACGCGCGGTTCTTTCTGCAGGCGGGATTTTTGAACCACTCGACGACGGCAAACACCGCGCCGAACGCCGAGACGTACCATACGGCGGGGTTGCCCGTGCTCGAGATGTTGGAGAGCAGCTTGATCTCCTCGCCCGCCGAATTGAGATAGCGCGGATAGCCCGAATAGAACCAGACCGACTTCTGCATCAGCGGCCACTGATACCACATGGATTGACACATGTGCGTCGCGTCGAGGTCCGCGTGATAGTTGTACATGCTGACCTGTTCCTTCCAGAGCGTTTCCAGCATTGCGGAAAGCGTTCGGTCGCCGGCTTTGATGTAATAGCAGTAATTCGTTGCCACGTACAGCGCGATCGGGATCAGAATGAAGAACAGACAGCACCACACCGGCGTCATCAGAAGATTGTTGAGCGAAAGATCGACGTCCCTGCGGCTGCGGAACGCCAGGCGGAAGATCACCGCGGAAGCGATCGCGACGCCGACGAGGATCAGCAGCGTTCCGTAAAACCACGGACGCAGGAAGATGTTGTTGATCGTATCGACGCCGTAGGTCGCGTTCGTCTTCATGACGTACTGTCCCTTGACATACGCGCGGTAGCGGTAATCGGCGATGTTCATCCAATGCCCCGCAAGATGCAGCGCGATCACACCGAACACGAACAGCACCGGCGCATACGCGATCACGTTGACCGGCAGTTTTTTCCGGTCTTCCTTCGCCTGCTTGAGCCGGTTTTTCACGATCCGGATCAGGTTATAGATGAGATCGCCGAAATACAGCACGGCAAGTCCCGCGCCGGAATACAGGCAGGTCCACTTCGACGACGCGCCGAGCCCGAACATCACGCCGGAAAGACCGAGCATCGCGAGCTTTTTCCAATACGGACGGGCTTCGAAATCCTCCGCGATATAGTCCCCCATGAACAGGAACATCAGCAGCGTGAAAAACAGCGCGTAGGTGTCGATCGTCGCGATGCGCGTCTGCGCAAAGTGCATGCAGTCCGCGGCAAACAGCCCCGCGGTCACAAGCGCGTAATCCGTACGGCGGAAGATGCGCTTTGCGAACACGTACAGCACCGCAAGGATCAGAACGCCGAAGAACGTACCGGCAAACCGCCAGCCGAACGGCGTCATCCCGAAGATCCGGATGCCGACGGCAATGAAGAGCTTGCCCAAAGACGGGTGCGTCCATTCATAGATCGAGTATCCGTCCCACTGCGCCGCCTCCGGACCCTCTTTGCGGTAGAGATCGTCGTTTTGCACGATCTCATACGCCGTGCGCGCATGGTAGATCTCGTCGAAATACATCCCGTCGAGATACGAATGGTTCACCGCGACCTTGTCCTGCTCGTCCAAAAGCTTTTCCGCGCCGCCCTTCGGTTCGTAAACGGACGCGGACAGCAGTTCGCCGTCGTTCAGCACCGCGATCTCGTTCATGGAGATCGTGCCGCTTTCCACATAAAGGATCAGATATTCCGTTTCGGTGTTCAGCGAAAGCTCGACCCATTTGAACATATCGCCGTTGTCCTGTTCAAAGACCTCCAGCGGTTCGGTTTCGCCCGGCGTGAAATAGCCGTCGATAAACGCGCTGTCGTCATAGATCTCAATCTTGCCCTCGGCGATGCCGCCGAAGAAGCGGATCTCCGAAACGGTCCGCGTCTCGCCGAGATCGACCAGCACGGTCGTGTCCGGCTCCGCCGTCCATGCGGTCTGCGGAGAAGACAGGGATCCGAGGTTCACAAAAGCGAAAATCGAATATACGGCAAGCAGAACGATGAGCACGACCCAGTCGCGCGAGGTCATGCGGCGTCCGTCTTCCATGCCGATTTCTTTGCGGAATGTTTTGAAATCCACCCTGCTCACCTCCGTTTCCCGTTCGTTTTGCGAAGCGGTATCTGCGGCAGAACCGGTCCGTTGTCCGTCGGGAACAACGGATCGAACACCAGCGCTTTGCGGAAGCAGACCGCCGTGAAGTACATTGCCGCGCAAACCTCCAACAGGGAGATCACGGCGATCAGCTGATTGTGGATCGCGCCGCCGCGAATCAGATCCTTTGCGCCGTCGGACACCACGAACATCGCCATCATTTCGTTCATGAACGTCGTAACGGTGAGCATCAGAAACGCCGCGAGCTTATGAGGATCGCGGTCATAGGCGTACGCAAAGACCAGCAGGAACAGCGCCGGGAAAATGTAGCGTTCGTGCATGTAGTGTCCGAACGTGAACACCCACACGCAGAAGCACGCGGCAAGCAGGAAAATGAGCCCGCGGTTCATATAGATCGAATTCTGCATCCGTCTGTGCCGAACCCAATACAGAACGAACACGGCGACGGTCATCAGCCCTGCGCCCGCGATTCCGATGATCCCGAAAAGATGCCATGTGAGCGTCCCGCCGAAGATCCTGAAACATGCGCTGAGCGCAAGCGTAAACCCGAACGCGCACATCGTGCCGAACAGCGTCAGCGCGCCGATCGCCGTAACGCCGCCGCCCTTGATCCATTCGAGTACCGTACGGCTGCCCTTTTCGCGATTGACGATGTACAGGAACACCGCAATCATCCAGATGCCGTAGAGCGGGAATGCGGAAATCCACCGGAAAACGACCCCGTTCCCGATATCCTTTGCAAGGAAGCGGATGAGGACCATGAGCCCGGTCGGGATTGCCGTCAGAAGCAGTTCGAAAAGCGCGCGATTCGGTTTATTGTCCCGCTGCATGCGCATTTCGTTCCATGCGCGCAGCACAAGCGTCGAAAAGCCGATCAGCAGCGCCGCCTTGGAGAACAGTTCGTTGCAGCGCAGCAGAAGATCGCCGATCTTTTCGCTGCCGAACGCGTTCTTCGCCGGCGCCCAGTTGCCGCCGAACAGCGTCATAAAGTTGTATGCTTCGATCGAAGCGTATTCATAGCCGCTCGACGCGCTCCGATAACGTTCCGCCATCCAGAAAAGGCTCATGCCCTCTCCGCGGAACAGCAGCGAACCGAACAGCAGAACGATGAGCGCACCGCCGACCGCAGCGACCGACCAGAGTACATGGCTCACAAACTGTCCGTTCTTTCGCTGATCGACGCCGGTCATCACATACATCAGCGCGAGCACCGGTCCGAAGATCAGCGCCTGCCACTTCATCAGAATTGCGACGGCATAGACGACGCCCGCGATCAGCCGGTAATACGGTTTCTCGTCGCTCATATTGAGAATCAGGAACGTGCCGATGAGCAGCACGGTGAGAATCGAATCGATCTGTCCCCACGCGCCGGACAGATATACCGCGGCGGGATTCAGCACGATCAGTCCCGCAAGCAGCAGCGCGGTCTTGTCGCCGATCGAAAAACGCTTCGCGCGGTTCAGAATCAGAAAGCCGGACAGCACGTCGCACAAAAACGCCGGGACCATATATACGAACAAACGGAACGGCCCTTCCGGGAAGATCGACGCGATCCGGTACAGCAATCCGCAGACAAGCATATACCCCGGCGGATAGTCGCACCAGTTGTCCACATAGAACGCATGCGTTCCGCCCACGGCGACCCGGCTGCCCCAGCCCTGCCAGCAGCTCATATCGGTGCTGTGTCCTTTCAGCGTCGCGCAGAGCACAAACCGCACGACAAGCCCGATCCCGACGAGAATCAGGAAGATCCCGTACTTGTCCGGAATCGCTTTCCGGTCCGGCGCAATCTGCTTTGCCGTTCCGTAAACGCCGTACAGCAGCACGATCGCCGCGATCGCGCCGACCCAGAAGATCACCGTAAAGATGTTTTCGTAATCCTCCTGCGTCCGCTGCTCGGCTTCCGTCGACACTTCCGCAGGCGAGAGATTCTGGAACGGAACGGACGCGGCTTCCGTCTGTTCGAGACGGACGTTTCGGAACTGCACGATGCCGCTCGACTCCGCGGAGTACCCGCCGAGCCGCAGCGCAAGCGTAACCGACTCCTGGTCCTTTGCGGTACGGAACGCCAGTTCGACCGGCGTCCAGTCATTCGTGCCGAACAGCGCGTCGGAATAGAGGTAGCTTCCGTCAACGGCAAAGTTGTCGATCGAAAGCGACGCGCCCTGTCCGTCCTCGACGTCCTCGGTGCGTATCTCCGCGGAAAGCACATACCGCGTCTCCGGCTTGACCTGTACCGTATGGATCAGACGGACGTCGTCCGCCCCCTGCGGCGCAAGCCCGATCTCTCCGTTCTCGCCGAACAGGCGGTATCCGCCCTCATAGGAATTGACCGTCCAGCCGTTCGGAACGCCGTCCGTCGCCTCCGTAAAATCAAAGGCGATCGCATCGCCGCCCGCTTCGTTGGCAGAACCGGATCTTCCGCATGCAAACAGCCCGGCGAGCAGCAGCACCGCCAGCAATGTGATTCCGATCCGATTTATCTTACGCAAAATCCGATCCTCCGATCTATATGTGTCTAATCAGTATATCATCTTTCCGACCGTGAGGCAACCGCTAAAAGGCGTTCACGATCTGGTTGATTGTCTGTTCCGGCAGCAGAACCTCGATCACGTCGAAGCGCGCGGGCTGTTCCAATCCGCCGTTGCGCAGAAGCCAGTTTTCGGCGGCAAGCCGCAGAAAGCGCTGCTTGTTCCGGTCCACCGCGTCCGCCGGACGCCCGTAGCTTCCCGCCGTGCGCGTTTTGACCTCGACAAACACGACCGTCCCCGTGCGCTTCTCCCGCGCGACGATGTCGATCTCATAGCGGTGCGCGCGCCAGTTGCACGCAAGGATGCGATACCCGTTTCGTCTCAGAAACCGCGCGGCAAGCTTCTCGCCGCGCTTCCCCGTTTCCGCCGCCGTCATAGCAGATTTTTGAGGAACGACCGCCGGTGCAGCGGACACGGACCGTATGCGCGGATTGCATCCATATGCTGCCTGGTTCCGTAGCCCTTGTTCTGCGCAAACCCGTACATCGGATAGATCGCGTCCTGCTCGCGCATGTAGCGGTCTCGCTCGACCTTCGCGACGATCGACGCCGCCGCGATCGAATAGCTCAAAGCGTCGCCGTGGATCAGCGCGTGCTGCCGCGCGGGGATGTCGAGCCCGGTGAGCGCGTCAATGAGCACGTCGGTGACCGGCGTTTTCATCCTGGCAAACGCTTCGTTGAACGCGCACTTCGTCGCCTCGAGGATGTTGATCTCGTCGATGACCGTCTGATCCACCCACGCGGTCTGCGCCTCGACACAGGTGGAAAGGATGCGCTCGTACAGCGCTTCTCTGCGCTTCTCGCTGACCTTTTTCGAATCGTTGACGTATTCCAAAAGCGGCTCCGGCGGCATGACCACGCAGGCGACGACCACGGGTCCCGCCAGCGGACCTCTTCCGACCTCGTCCATACCGGCGAG
>CAMORL010000031.1 GCA_946623765.1 uncultured Clostridia bacterium | reverse complement strand
TCGTAGCCGCCGAGCAGCAGAACCGTCGGCTTTTTCATTGCTTCGATCGCACGGATCGTGCTTGCCGGGTTCGTGCCCTTGCTGTCGTTGATGTAATCGACGCCGGACTTGGTGCAGACGTACTCGATGCGATGCTCGACGCCCGCAAAGGTCTTGAACACCTCGCGGATCGTTTCCGGCGCGATCCCCTGCGAAAGCCCCAGAAGCGCGCAGAGCATGGCGTTTTCGAGGTTGTGGTTGCCGGGGATGCGGATCTCGTCGGCGGGCATGAGCTCGCGCTCCTCGCCGTTCATGCGGTAAACGAGCATGCCGTTGCGCAGGAACATGCCGTTTTCGACCTCTTCCTTTCGGGAGAAGTACAGCACATGCGCCGGGGTCAGCTTTGCAAAGCCGCGCACCGTTTCGTCGTCCCAGTTCAGCACCGCGTAGTCGTCCGCGGTCTGATTGTCCAAAATCTTCGCCTTTGCGGCGATGTAGTTTTCCATCGTGCCGAAGTGGTCGAGGTGGTCCGGCGTAATGTTGCACACGCCCGCAGCCTTTGCGTGGAAGCGGACGTTGCCCTCGAGCTGCAGCGCGGCGGTTTCCGCCACGACGACGTCGCCCGGCTGTGTTTCGAGCGCGTGCGCCGAGATTGCGACGCCGATGTTGCCGAGCACGAAGGTGCGTCTTCCCGCCGCCTTAAAGAGCTCGCCGGTCAGCGCCGTGCACGTCGTTTTGCCGTTGGTGCCGGTGATGCAGACGAAGTCCGCCTTCGAATAGCGGTAGCCGAGCTCGATTTCGGAGATGACCTCGATGCCGCGGCGCTTTGCTTCGACGATGAAGTTGCGCGTCATCGGAATGATAGGGCTCGGGATCAGAAGGTCCACGCCGTCCAGAAGGTCCATCGGATTTGCGCCGAGCTTAACCTCGTACGCAATGCCCGAAAGCTGCTCGAAAAGCCCCTTGATTTCGGGCTTCATGTCGTTGACGATAATGCGGTAATTGTCCTGATACAGAAGACGTGCCGCGGCGATGCCGCTCTTTGCCATGCCGACGATCAGGGCTGTTTTCTGTTTTGCCATAATGCCTCCTTACTTGCAGAACCAGAAGATCAGAAGCGCGCATGCGCTTGCGATTGCGGTAACGACGGTATACATCGAAACGATCTTCGTTTCCGGCGTGCCGCCGAGCTCGAAATGGTGATGCAGCGGCGCCATGCGGAAGATGCGTTTTTTGCGGAGCTTATAGGAACCGACCTGCAGAATGACCGAAACGGACGTTGCAACGTACAGAATGCCCATCAGCGGCAGCAGCAGCGTGGTTCTTGAGAGCAGCGCCATCGCCGCGACTGCACCGCCGAGCGTGAACGCGCCGAGATCGCCCATAAAGACCTTTGCGGGGTAGGTGTTGTGCACGAGGAAGCCCATGCACCCGCCGGCGACGGCGAACGCAAACGCCGCAAGTCCCGAAAGCCCGTCCAGCATGCCGGCGGGATCGCCCTGCACGCCGGTCCCCGCCGCAGTCTTCGGAAAGCTCAGAACGAACAGCACGAGCATCACGCCCGTTGCGAGCGAATAGACCGAGGTGACGGAGGAGCTCAGCCCGTCCAGCCCGTCGATCAGGTTGACGGAGTTGACCGTTGCGATGATGACGAACATGGCAAACGGAATATAGAATACGCCGAGATCGATCCGGTCGAGCCAGAGCGTGGAGCCGACGTTTTTGTTATAATACAGCGCGATCGCAAAGCCGAGCGACAGCACGAACTGCGCGACGATCTTCTGCCACGCGCGAAGTCCCAGCGAACGCTTTTTCACGATCTTGATGAAATCGTCCAAAAATCCCACGAGCCCGAAAAGCGCAGTCATCAAAAGCGCCCAGACGGTCAGGGAATATTTCCGGTCCGAAAAGAGCAGCGTCGCGACGAGCACCGCGATGAGAATCATGATGCCGCCCATCGTAGGCGTGTTTTGTTTCTTCAGATGCGTTTTCGGTCCGTCGTCGCGCACCTGCTGACCGAATTTCAGCCTGTGCAGAACCGGGATCACCAACGGTCCCAGAAGCGCCGCGACGCCGAACGCGACCAGCAGCGCAAGCAGCGAGTTGACAACGATAGTATTCATTGCTCCATCCCCTTTTGATCAATGAAGACCGGATCAAAGGATCCGTTCTTCGGTTTCCGTTTTGGTTTCCGCCCCGTTCAGGAGTTCCTCGACGATCTCGCGGTCGTCAAAATGATGCTTCACACCGTTGATCTCCTGATAATTCTCATGTCCCTTGCCTGCGATGACAAGAATGTCGTCCGGCGCAAGGATCGAAAGCGCGTACGCGATCGCATCCCTGCGGTTCACGATCGAAATGTACGGCGTGCCGCTCTTCTGCACGCCGAGTTCCACGGCGCGGACGATGTCCTCCGGGTTCTCGGTGCGCGGGTTGTCGCTCGTGACGACGACGAAATCCGAGTGCCTGCCGCCGATCTCGCCCATCAGAGGACGCTTCGTGCGGTCGCGGTCGCCGCCGCAGCCGAACAGGGAAACGATGCGCGCTTTTGCAAACGCGCGTACCGACGTCAGAACGTTTTCAAGCGCGTCGGGCGTATGCGCATAGTCCACATAGACCGAGAACGGACGGCCGTTCGTGTCGATGGACTGCAGCCGTCCCGAAACGCCGGACAGGGATTCAAGCCCCTTCAGAATGTCGGCAAAGGAAATGCCGATCGCCTGCGTCATCGCCGCCGCGCCCATCGCGTTGTAAACCGAGAACAGTCCGGAAATGTGCATGCGCACGGGACCTTCGCCGTTCGGTGTGCGCAGATGGAAGCGGACGCCGTCGGTGCGGATATCGATGTTCAGCGCGGTGTAATCCGCACGGTGCTGAATGCCCATCGTTCTGATCGGCAGGGTAAGCCCGTCCGTTATGCGGTCCGCATATGCGTCGTCGATGTTGATGACGGCAAGATCGCTCTGCCGGAAGAGCAGTTTTTTTGCTTCGAGATAGTGGTCGAAGGTCTTGTGATAATCGAGATGGTCCTGCGTGAGGTTCGTAAAGAGCCCGACGCGGAACGGAATGCCCGCAACGCGATCCTGCGCGAGCGCGTGGCTCGAAACCTCCATGACGACAAGCTCCACACCCTCGTCAGCCATGCGGCGCAGCAGCGCGAAGAGGTCCGCCGATTCCGGCGTGGTGCGTCCGGTTTCAAGCATCGTGTCGCCGATCATATTGCGGATCGTGCCGATGAGCCCCACCTTTTTTCCCGCGGCTTCGGCGATGGACTTGACCATATAGGTCGTGCTCGTCTTGCCGTTCGTGCCGGTCACGCCGAGCATGATCATCTCGCGCTCGGGATGTCCGTAAAACGCGGCGGCTGCGTGCGCCATGGCGACGCGTCCGTTCTGCGTTACGATCTGCGGTACGTCGATCGGCAGCAGCCGTTCGACCAACAGCGCTTTCGCGCCCTTTTCCACCGCCTGCGCGGCAAAGTTATGTCCGTCGGAAACGAGCCCCTGCATGCAGCAGAACAGGCTTCCTTCCTTCACCTTGCGGGAATCGTATTCCACAGACGTGATTTCCGCGTCGCCTCCCGTGATATTCATCCCGAGATCTGCGGCAATTACTGATAACAGCATGTTGTATCCCCCGATTATTCTTCGATGTCGGCGTTCTTTAACCGGAACTGTACATGAATAACCGTACCGACCGGAACCCGATAGCCTGCCATGATATCCTGGTAATAGACTTCGCCGGCACACTGGTGTCGGTCGTAGTCGATGATCAGCCCGACCTTTTTCAGCGCGTCGAGCGCGTCGATGCGATCCTTGCCGGTGAGGTCCGGCACTTCGACGGTCTCCGCTTCTTCGGACAGCTCGGTGAAGAAATTGTAGCCCGTCGAGTACAGCATGACCGTGCTTCCGCGAACGACCTGCGTGTTCGCCGCCGGCGACTGGTTCGCGACGGTCGACTGCAGCTCCGCTTCGATATAGATCGAAGTGAGCCCGGCATCCCTCAACGCCCGATCCGCCTGTTCGACGGTGAGTCCGCGGACGTTCGGGACCGTTGCGATCGAACTGTCGATGTCCGGCGCGACGCCCGAATAGGACAGAGACGCGGCAAGCACCTGCTGTACGAACGGCGCGGCGACCGTGCTGCCGTATACCTGCGGCACCTGCGGTTCGTCGACGATGATCAGGCAGGAAAACTGCGGATTGTTCACCGGCGCGAAACCGACGAACGACGCGATGAGCTTCGAACTCGACACCTGTCCGTCGTCGTCGTATTTCTGCGACGTGCCCGTTTTGCCGCCGACCGAGTAGCCGGGGACCTGCGCGTTTTTGCCGCTGCCTTTTTCCACGACCCCGCGCAGAAGCGTGCGGATCGTTTCCGACGTACCCGGCGAGATCACGCGTCGCACGACCGTGCGCTCGTTCTTCATCAGGACGTTTCCGGACTTGTCGACGATCTCGGAGACGATGTACGGCTTTAAGAGATCGCCGCCGTTGATGCATGCGTTGAACGCGGAGATCAGCTGCATACCGGTGCAGCTGATGCTCTGCCCGAAGCCGATGCGCGCAAGGTCCGCGTCGCGGATGTACTTCTTGTGCGTGACGGTACCGCTCGTTTCGCCCATGACGCCGGAGCCGGTCGGTTCGCCGAAACCGAACTGAAAGATGTAGTCGTAGAACGTGTCGACGCCCATTTTGAGCGCCATCGACATGAATGCCGGATTGCAGCTGTTCTGCACCGCCTCCGCAAGGCTTTCCTCTTTATGCCCGCCGCTCTTCCAGCACTTGATCTTTTCGCCCTTGACGGTTAAGGAGCCGTCGCACCGGAACCGGGTTGCCGTCGTGACGGAGCCGGATTCCAGCGCGCTCGCGAGCGTAACGACCTTGAACGTCGAACCCGGTTCATAGGTGTCGGTCACGATGCGGTTTTTGGAAAGTTCCAGAAGCGTCTTTGCATCGCTTCTCGGCGGGTTCGAGGAATCGAACGTCGGATACGTGCCGATCGCAAGGATCTCGCCGCTCATCGGGTCCATCAGGATTCCCGTGACGCTCTTCGCGTTGTTGACGGTGCATGCTTCCTGCAGCGCATTTTCGAGAATGCCCTGAAAACCGGTGTCCGTCGTCAGGATCACGTCGGCGCCGGGAATCGATTCGATGTATTCCTCCTCGCCGCCGGGGACGGGGTTGTTGTCGCGGTCGGTGTCCGTCTTCTGGTAGCCGTCCTCGCCCGCGAGGTATTTGTTGTAGGTCAGTTCGACGCCGGTCTGTCCGTCGCCGTCGATGTTTGTAAAGCCGATGAGCTGCGCGTAGTAGCCCGATTCGGGATAGTCGCGCTTGACGTCGGAATAGTAGCTCACGCCGCTGCCGAGCTGCATGGAGTTGAGCTTACTGATGACTTCTTTGTCGACCTGGTCCTTGAGCTTGACCTGCGACAGCAGCACGCGCTCGTGCGTTTCCTTATTTTTTTCGCGCGTTTTGGTCATCTTCGTCATGACCCTGTCGTAGTCCATCTGGAGGTAGGTCGACAGGATGTACGCGATACGCTCGCGATCGGACTCCTGAATGTTCTGCGGGTTGAGACAGACCTGATACGTCGTATAGGAGCTTGCGAGCACCGTGCCGTTGCGGTCGAGGATGCGGCCGCGCTCCGCCTTCAGGCTCGACACGCGCGTCCACTGCCGCATTGCCAGATCCGTCCAGTATTTTCCTTTGATGACCGAAGCCTCAAACAGCTTGCCGATGACCAAAAGAAACGCGACGCCGGCAATCAGCATTGCGATCAGCAGTTTTCTCTTTTGCGGCGCGATCCGCACGCGTCCCGAACCGCGTCCGGACTTTGTTCCGGCGCGCCTCGGTTTTCGGCGGTTCACAAGTTTCGGAAGTTTCATGGTTGTTCTCCGTCCGGTGCAGGGGTAGGCGCGGGGGTCGACGGCGCTTGCGTCGGAGCATTCGACGGTACGCCGATCGCCGTGTCGAGGTTCGCCTTGTACCAGTTCATCGTCATGCCGAGCCTCCGGCAGACTTCGTTGATGGTTGCGAAGTCGTTCATCGAGCTCTGCGATTTTTTGATCTGCGAGATCTGTTCGTTATAGGAATCGATCTCCTTGTTTACGGCGGCGGTATCGCTGACGATGCGGGCATAGTCTGCCGCGCCGAACAGCGCAAACAGCGCGGTCGCCGCGATCACGAATACGGAAAGCAGGATCAGGACCTTGCTCGCCGAGGTCAGCCGCACCTCTGTGCGTACGTTCGCCTTCTTTTTGACCGGCTCTCGGGTCGGCTGAGGACGGATCGGCATCGACGCGTCTTCCAGCACCGGCGTCGGGGAGCCCGACTTGTTCGGCGAATAGATTCTTGTTTTTGCGCTGCCGGGTTTCGGCAGATCGTCGTTGAACTGAACGTCCATGCCGCATCTCCTTTCTTCATCAATATGATCCGGTGAGCGGATCCATGCGTACGATCGCGCGAAGCTTTGCGCTCGTCGCGCGGGAATTTTCGGTTTGTTCCTGTTCCGAGGCGACAAGCGGGTGGCGCGTCAGAACCTTTGCGGTGGGCTTTTTGCCGCAGATGCACACCGGCGCGGACTTCGGGCAGGTGCACGGGTTTTCAAAACTGCGGAATGTGTTCTTCACAATCCGGTCCTCGAGGGAGTGGAAGGTCAGAATCGCCAGCCGTCCGCCGGGATTCAGAAGATCGTGCGCGGAAACGATCGCGTCATGCAGCCCGTCCAGTTCGCCGTTGACCGCGATGCGGATCGCCTGAAAACACCGCCGCGCGGGATGCTGCGGCTCGTTTCTGAACTTCGCGGGGATCGCGCTTCGGATGAGCTCGGCAAGCTCCGTCGTCGTTTCGATCGGCTGCAATTCGCGCCGTTCGACGATGCGGGAGGCAATCTTCGCGGAGAATTTTTCCTCGCCGTATTCATAAAAGATATTCCGAAGCTCCGCCTCGCTCCACGTGTTCACGACGGTCCTTGCCGTGAGCGGCGCGCTTTGATCCATGCGCATATCGAGCGGCGCTTCCGCCTTGTAGGAAAAGCCGCGTTCGGCTGCGTCAAGCTGATGCGAGGAGACGCCGAGATCCAAAAGAATCCCGTCGACCCGGTCGATTCCGCGCGCCGAAAGCAGCGCTTTCATGTCGAAAAAGTTGCCCTTGATCGCGGTGAAGCGGTCGCCGAAGCGCGACAGCCTCGCGCTTGCCGCTCTGAGCGCCTCGTCGTCGCGGTCGATGCCGAAGAGCCGTCCGTCTTGCGGAAGCGCAGAGAGCACCGCCTCCGCGTGACCGCCGCCGCCGAGCGTGCCGTCCACGAAAATCCCCCCGCGCGAGGGTTCCAGGAGCGCGAGAACTTCCGAAACCATGATCGGTACATGATGAAATTCGGTTTCCATGCGGCTCCTTTCTCCGTAACGGTACACTTCCACATATAAATACATTGTGCATTATACACCAATCGACTGTTCTTGTCACCCCCATAAATGCGTCTGAAAAGCAAATTTTCCATGAAATATGAATAAAACGTAAAACTGCGGGCAAAAATCCCCGCAAACACAATATCTTGTGGTATAATGTCTGGAACTTGATTTCGGAGGATATATATGGAAGAGTATTCCGTCAAAAATATAACCGTCATGGAAGGGCTGGACGCAGTCAGAATGCGTCCCGGCATGTATATCGGTTCCACCGGGCTGCCCGGCCTTCATCACCTTCTCTGGGAGATCGTGGACAACGCGATCGACGAGGCGGCGAACGGCTACGCGGACGAGATTACGGTCACGCTGCACCGCGATCATTCCGTCACAGTCACCGACAACGGCAGAGGCATCCCCACCGGCATCCATGAAAAGCTCGGCGTTTCCGGCGTCGAGGTCGTCTTTACGCAGCTGCACGCCGGCGGCAAGTTCGGCAACACGGCGTATTCCTATTCCGGCGGTCTGCACGGCGTCGGCGCTTCGGTCGTGAACGCGCTGTCCCGGTGGCTTTCCGTCGAGGTCTACCACGAAAACCGCGCCTATAAGATGGAGTTCGAGAGCGTCGAAAACGAGGAGGGCAAGATCGTTTCCGGAAAGCCGAAGTACCCGCTCACCGAGATCGGCAGGACCCGCAAGCAGGGCACGGTCGTGACGTTCCTGCCGGACGACCGCGTGTTCGAAACGATCGATATGCAGTATTCGGTCGTCATGAAGCGGCTCCGCGAGCTTGCGTATCTGAACCGCGGCGTCAAACTTGTTCTGGACGACAACCGCGAAAAGCAGAAGCACGCCGAGTTCAAGTACGACGGCGGGCTTTCGGATTTCGTGCGCTACATTCAGGAGGACAAGAACGCGCTCTACGATCCGCCGATTCACATCAAGGGCGAATCGAACGGCATCGTGGTCGAAGCCGCGATCCTGCACAACGACGAATACGCGGAGACGATCGCGTCCTACGTCAACAACATCCCGACCACCGAGGGCGGCACGCACGAGACCGGCTTCAAGGCGGCGATTACGAAGATCTTCAACGATTACTGCCGCAAGAACGGCGTTCTGAAGGAGAAGGACCCGTCGCTCGCGGGGGAGGATTTCCGCGAGGGCATGACCGCCGTGCTTTCTCTCAAGATGCACAGCGTTCAGTTCGAGGGGCAGACGAAGACCAAGCTCGGCAACACCGAAGCGCGTCCCGCCGTCGAAGCGGTTCTGAATCAGACGCTGATTCCGTGGCTCGAAAATCTCAAGAACGCGAACACCGCAAACCTGATCGCGGAAAAGGCGGTCAAAGCCGCAAAGGCAAGAAGCGCGGCGCGAAAGGCAAAGGAAAACGCGCGCGAAAAGAGCAAGCTCGAAAACGCGCCGCTCGTCGGAAAGCTTAGTAGCTGCACCGGACGCGACTATTCGGTCAACGAGCTGTTCATCGTGGAGGGCGATTCCGCAGGCGGTTCCGCAAAGCAGGGACGCGACCGGAGATTTCAGGCGATTCTGCCCTTGCGCGGCAAGCCGCTGAACGTCGAAAAGAAGCGGCTTGAACAGGTGCTGCAGAACGACGAGTTCCGTTCGATCATCACCGCGCTCGGTACCGGCATCGGCGACGACTTCGACATCTCCTCTCTGAAATACAACAAGATCATCATCCTCGCCGACGCGGACCAGGACGGCGCGCACATCCGCGCGATCCTTCTGACGTTCTTTTACCGCTACATGCGTCCGCTCATCACCGAGGGGCACGTGTATATCGGCATGGCGCCGCTCTACCGCGTGCAGAAAACGAATCAGCAGCCGGTCTACTGCTACGACGATCCTGCGCTGAAAGCCGCGATGCGCGGGATTTCCGGCAAGAATTACACCCTGCAGCGCTATAAGGGTCTCGGCGAAATGAATCCCGAACAGCTTTGGGAAACGACGATGAACCCGGAGCGCAGAAGGCTCACGCGCGTGACCATCGAGGACGCGGCGGAGGTTGAACACCTCGTCACCGTACTGATGGGCGACAAGGTGCAGTCCCGCAAGGAATACATCTTCGAGTACGCGGACTTCAACCGCTCGAATACGGCGTTCGAGAAGATCAAGGAGTAAGCTATGGCAAAGAATACGATCCCAACGCAAACCGAAACCATCCTCTTAAAGAGCATGGACGAGGTCATGCACGATTCCATGATGCCCTATGCGGAGCACGTCATTCTGGAACGCGCCCTGCCGCGCGTCGAGGACGGACTGAAGCCCGTACAGCGGCGCATTCTCTATACCATGATGGAACTGGGACTTTCCCCCGACAAGCCGCACAGAAAGAGCGCGCGTATCGTCGGCGACTGCCTCGGTAAATACCATCCGCACGGCGACAGTTCCGTATACGATGCGATGGTGCGCATGGCGCAGCCGTTCAATATGGGCGTCACGCTCGTCGACGGGCACGGCAACTTCGGTTCGGTCGACGGCGACTCCGCCGCGGCAATGCGCTACACCGAAGCCCGCATGACCGACGCCGCGCTGCTGCTGCTTCGCGACATCGACAAGGACACGGTCGATTTCACATGGAACTTTGACGACACCTTAAAGGAGCCGGAGCTTCTGCCGGGACGTTTTCCGAACCTTCTGGTCAACGGCGCGAACGGCATTGCGGTCGGTCTTGCAACCTCGATCCCGCCGCACAACCCGGTCGAGGCGATCGACGCGGTCATAGCCGTGCTCGACAACCCGCGCATCAAGATCGCGGATCTTCTGAAGATCATGCCCGCGCCGGACTTTCCGACCGGCGGGTTCCTGCTCGATTCGCCCGAGATCGCGCAAAGCTACGAGACCGGACGCGGAAAACTCACCATGCGCGCGCGCACGCATTTCGAAGAAGTCAAGAACGGCAAGACGCGCATCGTTATCGACGAGTTCCCGTATCAGATCAACAAGGCGGCGTGCCTTTCGAAGATTCTCGAGATCACGCAGGAAAAGAAGGCAATGTTCGCGGCGATTTCCGATATCCGCGACGAAAGCGACCGCATGGGCACCCGCGCCGTCATCGAGATCAAGAAGGACGGAGATCCGGAGCGGATCCTGCAGCTTCTGTTCAAATACTCCGATCTGCAGTGCACGTTCGGCGCGAATTACGTCGCGATCGCGGACGGCAAGCCGCAGCAGCTGAACCTCAAGCAGATCATCGAATACTATGTGCGCCATCAGCGCGCTGTCGTGACGCGCCGCACCAAGACCGAACTGGAGATCGCAAAAAAGCGCTGCCACATTTTGGAAGGTCTGATGGTTGCGGTCAACAACCTCGATCGCGTCATCAAGCTGATCCGCGCAAGCAAGTCTCCGAAGGAAGCGCGCGAAGGACTCATGAAGACGTTCAGCCTCACCGAGATCCAGGCGCAGGCGATTCTCGATCTCCGTCTTCAGAAACTGACAAACCTCGAACTCCTCTCGATCGAAAAGGAGTATAAGGAAGTCAAAAAGCTCATTGCGGAGCTCGAGGCGATCCTCAGCTCCGATACGAAGCTCGTCCACCTCATCAAGAAGGAACTGACGGAAATTCGCAAGCTGTTCGACGGCAAGCGCAGAACGCAGATCATTTCCGCCGATGAAAAAATCGAAGAGCCTTCGAACGAGCCCGAGGCGGTCGAGGAAGTGATCGTTGCGGTATGTGCCGATCTCAAGATCCGGAAGTGTCCGAAAAAGCAGTTCAATCTTTCGCAGATCCGCGCCGACAAGCCGGAGCGCATCCTGGAGGTCAACAGCAACGAGAGCATCCGCCTGTTCACCAACCGCGGCGCGATGCTGAACCTGAAGGTTTCCGACATTCCCGAAACGCGTCCCTCCGCAAGGGCGGCGAACCTCGTCAGCATCGTGGAGCTTGAAAAGGGCGAAACGATCGTCGGCGCGTTCCCGGACCGCGACGAGGGCAGCTATCTGTTCTGCACGACCGGCGGCATGGTGAAGCGGTCGAACGCCGCGGACTACCGCGTGCGCGGCAAGCGCACCGCAGCGCTGAATCTGAAGGATAAGGATACGCTTTTGGGCGCGTACCCGATGCCCACGATGGACATTCTGCTCGTCACGGAACAGGGCATGTGCATCCGCTTTGCCGCGGATTCCGTGCCGGAGACCGGCAGAAGCGCGGCGGGCGTCATCGGCATCAAGCTGGAGCCCAAAGATCGCGTGATGGCGTGCATGCCGGTCGGCGACGAGGGAGAGCTCATTGTGCTTTCCGACCGGGGCTTCGGCAAGCGCAGCTTCCTCTTCGATTATGAACAGCAGGGCAGAAACGGCAAGGGCGTCAAGACGTTCGACTTCCGCAAAAACGGCAGCAACGGCACGCGGCTTGCGTACGCCGCGACCGTGCAGCAGCCGTACACGCTCGTGATCGAACAGCGCCACGGCGCCAAAACCCCGATCAGCACCGAAAGCATTCACATCGAACCGAAAGCGTCGAAGGGCGAAATGCTGCTTGCGGTCATCCTCGACGACGACGTGGTCTCGGCATACAGAAGCGACGAATAATCACGTATTATGAAAAAAGCATCCGGGCGATCCGGATGCTTTTTCTGACGGAAAAGGGGTTATCTGCGGCGCGCGCCTCTTGCGAGGGACAGCAGCCGGAGAACGGTCACGAACGAGCCGAGCGCGGCGAGCACATAGGTCATTGCCGCTGCGCGGAGCATCTTCTTTGCGCCGGGCAGCTCGTCTTCGGTCAGATACCCGCCGCCGGTGAGCATCTGAAGTCCGCGTTTGGACGCGTTGAATTCGACCGGCAGCGTGATGAGCTGGAAGAGCAGCATCATCACATAAAGCCCGACGCCGACCAGCGCGATATAGTATCCGGTGTTGCCGATGCTCTGTACGAGCAGCGAGAGCAGAAGACCGCCGATGACAAGAAACGGTCCGATGCGGCTGCCGATGCTCGCCATCGGCAGGATCACGCTGCGCAGCTTCATGGGACGGTAATCTTCATTATATTGCAGCACGTGCCCGATCTCGTGCGCGGCGACGGCGAGCGCGGAAACGGAGCTCGATCCGTACACCGCCTCGGACAGCCCGACCACCTGATTGCGCGGATCGAAGTGGTCCGTCAGAGCGCCGGAAACCTGCTGAATCGGCAGGTCCAGCCCGTTCTGATACAGAAGCTGCTGCGCAAGACCCGCGCCGGTCACACCGCTTTTTGCGGGGACCTGCGCGTATTGCCGGAATACGCTCGACACACGCGACTGCGCGATCAGAGACAGAATCATGACGGCGATTGCCAGAAAATAATACATGTAACCTTCCATGCTTGTATTATAGCGCATCTTCCGCCGAATTACCATTGCAAAACGTGAAAAATATGTTATAATTCTCTGTACGCAATGCAAAATAAAGCGACTTATTCCCCATAGGAGGCAGGGTTATGCAATATTTGAAACTGAAAGACATCCAGAAAGCGCCGGAATCGTTCGTCGGCGCGATCACCGTTTGCGGCTGGGTCCGCACCGTCCGCGAGGGCAAAGCGTTCGGGTTTATCGAACTGAACGACGGCACGTCCTTCCGTCCCGTGCAGATCGTCTATGCAAACGATGAACGCAAGCTCGGCAAGGGACTGACCACCGGCTGCGCAATCGTCGTCGAAGGCGAGCTCAAGCTCACGCCGGATGCGCCGCAGCCCTTTGAGATTCATGCGGACGCGATCATGATCGAGGGCGAGTGCCCGCCGGATTATCCGATGCAGAAGAAGCGTCATACGCTCGAATACCTTCGCACCATGCAGACGCTCCGTCCGCGTACGAACACGTTCCTTGCGACGTTCCGCGTGCGCTCGGTGACGGCGGCGGCAATCCACGAGTTCTTCCAGGATCGCGGATTCGTCTACGTCCACACGCCGATTCTGACGAACGCCGACTGCGAGGGCAGAGGCGAAATGTTCCAGGTCACGACGCTGGATCTGGAAAACCTCCCGCGTACCGAGGACGGCAAGGTCGACTATTCGCAGGACTTCTTCAAAAAGCCCGTACATCTTTCCGGTTCCGGTCAGCTCTACGGCGAAGCGTTCGCGCTGGCGTTCCGCGACATCTATACCTTCGGACCGACGTTCCGCGCCGAATATTCCTTCACCGCGCGCCACGCGAGCGAGTTCTGGATGATCGAGCCGGAGATGGCGTTCTGCGACCTCGAAGGCGATATGGACGTCGCCGAAGCGATGGTCAAGTACATCATCAGGACGGTGCTCGATCGCTGCCCCGCCGAGATGGAGTTCTTCAACAAGTTCGTGGACAAGGGACTTCTTGAGCGGCTCGACAACGTTCTCAGCAACGAGTTCAAGCGTCTCAGCTACACCGAAGCGATCGAAATCCTCAAAAACTCCGGCGAGCAGTTCGAGTACCCGGTCGAATGGGGCGTCGATCTGCAGAGCGAGCACGAGCGCTACATCACCGAGAAGGTCTTCGGCAAGCCGGTGTTCCTCACCGATTACCCGAAGGAGATCAAGAGCTTCTATATGCGGCAGAACGACGACGGCAAGACCGTCGCGGCGGCGGACCTGCTGGTTCCCGGCGTCGGCGAGATCGTCGGCGGCAGCCAGCGCGAGGAACGCTACGACGTGCTCGACGCGCGCTGCAAGGAGCTCGGCATGGATATGTCGGAATACCAGTGGTTCCTCGATCTGAGAAAATACGGCGGCGTCAAGCACGCGGGCTTCGGTCTCGGCTTCGAGCGCATGGTCATGTACCTCACCGGCATGCAGAACATCCGCGACGTCCTGCCGTTCCCCAGAACCGCAGCGAACCTCGAAATGTAAACAGCAGCATA
>CAMORL010000030.1 GCA_946623765.1 uncultured Clostridia bacterium | reverse complement strand
CTGTCTTACCCCACGAAAAAGGGAGCGTGTGCTCCATGAAAATACGCCGAAAACGAGGGTTTGGATCGAAGCAACTTTGGACGGCGACGAAGCGGAAGCGCAGCATTGGTATGAACATGAAAAGGCAAGAGTCGATCGTATCATAGCTTTGGGATGCAATGCAGATCCTTGGGATCAGGAATTGCTGACTGCGTATGAATCCGGCGGGTGTGAAGGGCTGATCGGCTATCTTCGCGAAACGGTTTACCGCGACAATATGAAAAAACTGAAGCGTGCCGGAATCGTTTGATTGCTGAGAGCCTTCCCCATGATGTGGAAGGCAGCGCCGACAGGCGACGGATGAGGTGGGACGCAGAAAAGCGAACGCTTTTCGCGGATTATAAAACGATGTCACAAACCGCCCTGCGGGGCATGAACCATATCGAAAAGAAAAGGAGAAAAAAACAATGCTGGAATTCCGGTATGACACACAGATGCTGATCGACGGAACCGATCTCGACGAGGACGCGATCCAGGAATATTTCCTCAAGAACTTTGAGGGCGACTGCCTTTTAGCCGTCGGCGGACCCGAAACGATCAAGATCCACTTCCACACCAACAAGCCGTGGGAAGTGCTCGCCTACTGCGCGTCCTTGGGCGAGATCTACGACATCGTCGTGGAGGACATGGATCGCCAGTCCCGCGGACTGCAGGGCTGAGGACGCTCGGCAATCAGAATCGAAAACAGGAAAGCCTGTCCTAAAATCGGGACAGGCTGTTTTCGTATATGCGCTCGCTCTGTCCAAGAAGGATGTACCGAAAATGGGATATGGTGGAAGAAAAAAGACCTCCGGATCGGGGGAACCGAAGGTCTTGTTTTGCGGAGCCGCCGCAGGGAAAAGGTCGGGAAGGTGTGCGCGGCAGCTGTCGCACAGAGTCGGGCGGGCGAGGGATTTCCCGCCTTACTTGATTTTGCAGGAGAGCGCGTCGGACCATTCGCCGTAGTACGTCATGCCTTCGAATTCGTGATACGAACGGATCTGCACGTAGTAGGTTGTGCCGGAAACGAGGTTTTTGATCGTGCTCCGGTAGGCGTCGGGGCGCGCTACCTTGAAACTGACGGCGACGGGTTTGAAACTCGGATCGGTCGAATAACGGATCTGATAGCCGGTGAAGTATCTGGAACCGGACCAGCGGACCGTCATCTCCTTGTCTCCGGGATCGACGCCGAGGAGCGTGCGGCTGGTGATGCGCACGGTCGTCTTGAGGGGGCCGACAAAGCCGAGGTTATAGCTGTCCGTCGGATCGGTGAAATACGCCTTGATGCCGTACTGATAGCGTGTGCCGGCATAGACCTTGGTATCCGTCCAGGCGGTGTCGGTTGTGTTGTTCCAGCGCTTGAATCCGGTCCAGCCGCTGCTCGTCAGGTTCCACGCGCGCCGATA
Source organism: uncultured Clostridia bacterium (assembly GCA_946623765.1). The sequence goes on along the minus strand of CAMORL010000030.1, from coordinate 13,007 downwards.
GATGACGTAGCCCTTTGCACCTTCGACCGGCTGCCAGGTGATCCTGACGCCGTCCGCACGGTTTTCGACATACATTTCCGACGTTCCGGGCAGGTAGATCTTGAAGAATACGGTAAGGGTCGGACCGCCTTCCTTCCACTGAACGTCGATGTAGCCGGTGCCGGGGTTTTTGTTGTCGCGGTAAGTCACGGTATAGAGATCTTCCGCGGTGATGCTGCCGTCGGCGCCGTGTACGACAACGCGCGGGGTCTGCGCCTTGCCGTTATAGACCACGTACGGCGTTTCGCCCTTGAACATCACGTCGCGGTCGTCCGGAACTGCGCTGTATACCGGGGAGAAATACGGCACAAGACGGTAAATATCCCACGTCGTTTCGCCGTTCGGCGCCCAGGAATCCTTCAGCCATTCGGGATAATGGACCGTGATCGTCTCCGAAGGACCGAATACATAGCTTCCTACGTTGCATTCGGGGGAAAGCCCGCGAGCATACACGTCCGTCAGGTTTTCGCCCTGAAACGCGGTCTGCTCCAGCACCTTCAGGCTTTGGGGCAGAACGACCGTACGGAGGCTGTTGCTTGAGACCGCTGCCTCAAGAATCCGTACGACGCCGTCCGGTACGCGGAATTCGACATCGGTCTTCTGAGACGCGTACAGAAACAGGAACTGCATGTTCTCGGAATACAGGACGTTGTCGATCACGATGAAATGCGTGTTCTCCGGGGCGACGGTGATCGTTTCGAGACCGATCAGCCCTCCGTTTCCGGTTTCATAGGATCCGACCGTCGCGGAAAGATGCAGCCGTTTCGCATGGTTCAGACCGTACAGGAGGTATGCGTTGACGGAGGTGACGCCGTCCTCGAATACGATTTCCCGGATCTCGCTTTCAAAACGATAGAAAGCGGGATCTTTTTCCGCGTAAGCCCACGTCGGACCTTCGCCGTAGATGGTCAGGACGCCGCCGTCGAGCTTCCAGAAAACGTTGTCGCCGCATTGACCGGCGCGTTCTTCGGACGGTTCTTCGCCGCCCGAGGAGGTCACCGTAATCTCCAGCGCCGCGGTCTGTTCGGCAAAGGTCGCAGAGATCGTGGCCGTGCCGCTTTTCAGCGCGGTAACCGTGCCGTTTCCGTCAACCGTGAGGACGCCGGGATCGGAACTCTCCCACGTGACGGGTTCGTACGGGAGATAGGTACGGTAGCTTCCGTACTGCAGAAGCATCTGAAGCGTCTGCGTATCGTTCACCTGCATTGCTTCTTCGCCGTTGATCTTTGCGCCGTCGATAAATTCGGTCTTAAGCTCAACGATCTGCGTATAGTTTCCGCTGCGCGCGATCGGCGTCGTGCTGCCGCCGAGCCGGGAACTTGCCTCAAGGGCTGCGCCGCCGCCGTATCCGGACAGGTCGCGGAATCCCGCGATGCCGTAATACAGAATGGAGGGTGAGATCATTGCGGTATAGTGACCGGTTACGCCCTCGCTGCCTTCCACCCAGCGCTGCCGTTCGCCGAGATACATATACAGCGAATTGATCGCGTCGTTCGTGTAGGCGAGACATTCGTTATAGCTGCCGGTTCCGTTGATCTGCAGGGAGAAGCAGCTTTTGCCGTTCGGACGCGTGTGGCTGAAGCTGACGCTCATTTCCACCGCACGGATTTCCGCGATGCGCTGGAGATCGGAATCCCACTGCGCAGGGACGTAGTCGCCGTTCGCCTGCATCAGCACTTCGTCGGAGGGATTTTCGCCGCCGGACAGATCGGCGAGAGCGAGATTGCGCTCCCGGTTGCGAGGGTCGGGATCACCGTAGTAGCAAGCCTGATAGCGGATGCGGTTGAGTTCTTTCAGGATTTCCTCGCAGTTTTCGGAAAACGTGCCCTGAATGCCGACAAGAACGGTATCGTCGGCGAGCGCGTCCGGCGCGGGAAGGACGGTCCCGTCCGCAAACGCTTCGGGAACAAATGCGAGTATCATCAGGATACAGAGGATCCATGCAACAGTTTTTTTCATAACGACTCCTTTCGATTCTGCCCGTTTTCCGGCTTCAGACCGCGGAAAGGGGCAACTTTGTTTTTTCTGAATCCATCATAAGGAAACGAGCGTCCGAAAAAACGGACATGCTGCGGGGGATAAAGTCAAAGGGAATTCAATGCAGCCATCCGGACCCGCCGCATTGCGGGCAGGCGGTATAGCCGCCCTGCATGGTCGTGCCGTCGAAGTACAGACACGGATTATAAAACATGCCGGTTCCTCCGCACTGCGGACAGACGACGTGCTGCGGTTCATAGACCGGAACCTCGGCAGGTTCCTCAAAGACCGGATTGTCGTCAAAGGACGGTTCTGTGATCAGGATCGTTTGTTCGTCGGCATGTTCGCGCATGGTTTCAAATGATCTTTGGACGGACAGCGGCAAAGCGTTCGAGCATCCGATCGCGCCGAGAAGAAGGACGGTGATCAGGAGGACGACGGAAGCGGAAAAGATTCGGTGTTTCATAATGATTTACTCCTTCTGTTTATGCGGCAGCGGATTGATGTTTCATGTATTGGCAGATGCTCCGGAACAGCTCGGCGTCAAAGGGACCGTCGGCCGGTTCGCTGTTGATCCGGTGGACCAGATTGTTGAAGGAATGCGCGCGTACATAGTACGGGATCGCGCCGAGATCGTTCGCGCCGCCGGTGACGTTCTGCGCGAGCCGCAGGTCCTCCAGCGCTTTATCCGCGTTGCTGAGCTGCTTGCGCAGTTCTTCGCGTCGCTTCCCGTATTCCCGGGACAGCGCGACGTATTCGTCGGCGTACGCACGGAGTTTGCGTCTGTCCTGCGGGGACGCGGTGCCGTTCAGAATGCTGCGGAAGATCCCGTTCAGCGCTTGAACGCGGGCGGTGTACGTTTCATAGCTTTGCAGACACGTTTTCGCATCGGACACGGCGGATTCGCTTTTAGAGCCTGCGCAGAGGCGAAATACGAGCGCGACCCCCCATATCAATAGGACGAACGCTCCGAAGATGATAAAGCCTGTTTGATTCATGACTGCTGCCTCCGTTTGTTTTTTTCGTACAATAGGACAAGCGCCCGCACGGTTTGGTTTTATAAAACGGTTGAATTTTGAAAAAAGAATTTCATAAAAGCAACGGCAATACTTTTGCCGACCGATTGACCGTCAGCCCAAAACCGTGTAAAATAGCGGTATGAAGCATGAAAAACGGTACCGGTCCACAACCAAGCTCGGAAAGCATCTGATGCGGTTCCGCGTTTTGCCCTGGCTTGAGCTGCTGCTCGTTCTGGGCTTTTTTGCCGTGCTTGGCTGGGCGGTCTGGAAATTCGCCGTTCCGTTTTACAAAAACCTCGGCAACGGCGCGTACTCCTGTCAGAAACCGGAAGCCACGCCTTTGCCTACGCCCGACCCGACGCCGGAGCCGACGCACGATCCGTACCCCGATCACGCGCTGTACCGCGCCGATCTCAAGTCGATGCAGACCGAGATCGTCATCCCGGAGTATCAGTACACGGCGGACGTTTCCGTATCGGACGGCAAGATGATCGCCGTCGTCGGCAACTACACGCAGGACGGCACCGCGGCGTTTGTGCGGATGCTGTTCTATGACATCAAGACGAACACGCACACCTATCTGCCGCTTCCGCTGGAATACAAGAGCATCCGCTTCCCGGCGGTAAACGACCGCTGGATCGTCTATCTCGACGCGGCGGCAAACGGCGGCGGACGCATGGCGGCGTACAACCGCGCGACCGGCGAGGTACGCGCGCTGAAAACCGTGCATACCGGACTGCCGAAGCCGGTGATTTCCGGCGACACGGCGTTCTGGATCGAGCGCACCGGCGCAACGCGCGACAAGCTCTTCGCAGTCGACCTCAATACCGGGGAAAGCGCGACCCTTGCGATCTTCGACGCCTCGCCCTATGCGCTGTCCCGCCCCTTTGCCTTTGAAAACACGCTGCTGTACGTTTCGCCGGACGGCGCGCTCTTGAAGCTGGATCTTTCGACCGGCAGGAGCGAAGCGGTTCCCGTCGACGCAGCCTACGTGCACGACCCGCAGATGAACGCGGACGGGATCGCGTTCCTCGATTCGGATCACGCAAAGGACGGGCATATCCTGTGGTACGACGGCGAAAAAACCGTCGAAGTCGTGACCGGCGCGGTCGACTTTTCGCTCGGCAGCGGCTTTATCGCGTATTCGCGGTTCGATAAAAACTACGTGTATTTCTATGCCGACGGCACCACGTTCTGCACGACGCGCAGCGACGAGACCGCCATGCTTCTGGCGGCGGGCGGCGACGCAATCGTATGGATGGACGTGACCTGGCGCGACAAGGACATTATGGAAATCATGACGGTCGGAGAATAATATGAAAGAAAAGACCCTGTACGTCTGCGGAGAATGCGGTTACGAAACGCCGCGCTGGATGGGAAAATGCCCGGGCTGCGGAAGCTGGAACACGCTCGTCGAACAGGAGCGCGTGCTTGCGCGACCTGCGGGCGCAGGCGGGACGCGGGCGGTTCCGCTGCAGAACGTCCGCGCGGAGGCGCAGACGCGCATCTCCACCGGCATCGGCGAGCTCGATCGCGTGCTCGGCGGCGGGCTTGTGAAGGGCATGGTCGTGCTTTTGGGCGGCGACCCCGGCATCGGCAAATCGACGCTTCTGCTCGAAGCGGCGGACAACCTTTCCGCCGCCGGTCCGGTGCTCTATGTCTCCGGCGAGGAGAGCAATTCGCAGATCAAGCTCCGTGCCGACCGGCTGAACGTTAAGGGCGAGAACCTCTTTCTGTACACCGAAACCTCCGCGGAGGAGGCGATCGAGCGCGCGAAGGAAACGAAGGCGCAGATGATGATCGTCGACTCGATCCAGACGATGGAATCCGAAGCCGCCGAAAGCGCGGCGGGCAGCATTTCACAGGTGCGGGCGGCGACGGCGCTGTTTACGCGGTTTGCCAAGGACACCGGCACGGTCGTATGGATCGTCGGGCACGTCACCAAGGACGGCGCGATTGCGGGTCCGCGCGTGCTCGAGCACATTGTCGATACGGTGCTGTACTTCGAAGGCGATCGGCACGAGGGACTCCGGCTGCTGCGTGCGGTCAAAAACCGCTTCGGCTCGACCGACGAGCTCGGCGTGTTTGAGATGTGCGGAACCGGCATGCGCGAGGTGAAGGATCCTGCCGCGCTGTTCGTTTCGGGACGGAACGTCGCGGGGACGGCGATCACCTGCGTGCTCGAAGGCTCGCGTCCGCTGCTCTGCGAGATCCAGTCGCTGCTGTGCCCCTCCGCATTCCAAAGCCCGCGCCGCACCGCCGTCGGGCTCGATGTGAACCGGCTCAATGTGATTCTTGCCGTGCTGGAACGCAAGGCGCGGCTTCGCGTGTCGGATAAGGACGTCTACTGCGACGTAGCGGGGAGCCTGCGCATCGTCGACCGCGGCGCGGATCTTGCGACCGCGATGTGCGTCGCGTCCTCGATCCTGGAAAAACCTCTGCCCGAAAAGACGGTGCTGATCGGAGAGGTAGGTCTGACCGGCGAGATCCGTCCGACGGCGCAGATCGATACGCGCGTCAGGGAAGCGGTACGCCTCGGCTATACGACCGTGCTCGTTCCCGCGCGCAGCAAGGTGAGCGAGCATGCATGCCGTCTTGTCCGCGTCTCGGACATTTCGGAAGCCATCCGCGCGCTGTTTATGGACTGATGCGTACGCTGTTTACCATGGATCAACAGAATTACGATCCCGCTTTGCCGCGCGTGTACCGCCCCTCGGTGCGCGCGGTACTGTTTTGCGGAGACCGGATCGCCATGGCATACGTCGCAAAATACGGATATTACAAGTTTCCCGGCGGCGGGATGGAAGGAAACGAAACGCAGGAGCAGACCCTTGTGCGGGAAGTGCGCGAGGAAACCGGGCTCATCGTCGATCCGGCTTCCATCCGTCCGTACGGGTCGGTGCGCCGCATTCTGTTAAGCACGGACGGCTGCCGTATCTTCGACCAGGAGAATTTCTATTACCTGTGCTCGGCGTGCGGCGGCGGGGAAGCGCAGCCGGACGCCGCGGAGCGCGAGGAAGGCTTTACGCTCGCTTACGTAACGCCGTCCGACGCGATTTCCGCAAACCGGCGGACCGGACTTCCCTATATCCACGCAAGCATGGCGGAGCGCGAAGCCCGCGTGCTGGAGCTTCTGCAAAAGGAAGGCGCGCGATAAAACGCCGCACACCGGACGGGCAGCCCCGTCCGTTTTATTTTTGTCGAACGAAGGGAACGCGTCGGCGAACCGGACGGAACGTCGCCGAAACAAAAAAAGAGCTGCATGTTCTGCAGCTCCGGTTTGGAAAAACTCAGACGTGCGCGGGATCGCAGGAATGCTTCTGCTTCGAGGCGATCCGGGCGCGGGCGGCTTCCAGAAACGCCTTTGCCTTGTCCGGAATGCTGTCCAGCCCCTTGACGGCGCGGACGCCCTCGCAGCTTTCAAAGAACAGCGCGAGCGCGCCGGGTCCGACGTGGGAACCGGTGACCGGCTCGTAGTCGACGAGCAGAATGTCCTTCGGAGGATGCTCGCCGTTTTTGATGAGATCGATCAGCATGTCGGCGTCCTCGCGGCACGCGGCGTGCGCAATGCCGATCGTCTGGGACTCGGCATTGACGACGTATTTTTCGTACTGCGACGCGAGCGCTTTCACCGAGCGCTTGCGGCTTCTCACCGTGTCGAACGCGGAGATCTGTCCGTCCTCGCCGCCCTTCAGAATCGGCTTGATCCCGAGCACGGTTCCGACGATCGCGGAAAGGTTGCTGAGCCTTCCGCCGCGGCGCAGGAACATCAGATCGTTGACCGTAAAGACGTTGAACATGCGCTCGGACAGCAGGCGCAGACGCTTTGCCGCTTCCGCCGCGCAAAGACCGCGATCACGCAGACGCGCCGCTTCAACCGCCACAAGTCCTTCGCCGAGCGAAGCGCCGCGCGTGTCGACGATCTCGATCACGCGGTCGGGATAGGTTTCGCGGAGCATCTCCGCGCCGATCGTCGCCGACTGGCAGGAACCGGAGATGCCGGAGGACATGGCGACGTAAACGACGTCCCTGCCGTCTTTCAGAAACGGCTCGAAGAAGTCCGCATACTCCTGCGGATTGATCTGCGTCGTCTTGACCTCGGTGGTCTTCAGCATCGAATAAAACGCGTCTCCGTCAAAGGACGCGGTGTCAAGGCAGGTAAAACGTTCGCCGTTGACGAAGTAAGCGAACGGAATCATTTTCAGATCGTGCTCCCGTGCAAGGCTGCTCGGAAGATTGCCGGATGTGTCGGTAACTGCGACAAACTGCATTTTTGTTCCTCCGTATGAAAGCATTTGCGGCAGGAAAGATCGTTTCCCCCGCCGCATCGTCACCGTTATTATACCCGTTTTTCTCCGAAACCTCAATCTACGCCGCGCTTTTTTCGCCCTACCAAACGGGTTCCGCGCGATAGAATCCCGAAAAACGTCTCTACCCACGGTAGAATGAACGAATATATGATAATACAATGTGTAATTAACGATGTAAAACACAATCTGAGGAATCGAACGAAATGGGGTTCGCCGCCTTGCAAAAGCGGAGAAACGCTGATATACTGATTGCATCGAGGAAAAGGAGCGCAAAATGGAAGAACAAAACGGTGCAAAAATCAGCATCATCGTTCCCGTGTACAACACGGAAGCGTATCTTCCTGCGTGCCTGGAAAGCCTTCTCGGGCAAACGTACCGCAATCTTGAACTGCTGACGGTCGACGACGGATCGACGGACGGCAGCGCTGCGATCCTCGAAGCCTATGCAAAGCGCGATCCCCGCATTCGCGTGATCCGGCAGAAAAACGGCGGCGTTTCTTCCGCGCGCAACGCCGGGATCGACGCGGCGACGGGAGCGTACATCGGCTTTGTCGATTCGGACGACACGGTCGAGCCAACCTATTGTGAAACGCTTTTGCGCGGCTTTGCGGAGCATCCGGAGATCGGCGTCTCAATCTGCGGCCGCACAATCCTCGGACACCCGAACGGACGGACGACGGGCGGAACCGAAGGCGCGGGCACGGTGCTTTCCGCACGGGACGCGATGCTCTGTGCGGTGTCGCTCGGGAGGAGCTTCGAAGGGTATCTCTGGAACAAGCTCTTCGCTGCAAAGCTTTTCCGTGAAACGGAGAACGGCGGATTCCGGTTCCGGCTTGATCCGGAGATTTCGGTCTGCGAGGACCTGCTGCTGTGCGCAAAGATCTTTGCCGCAGGGCAGCGCGCATATTTCGATCCGACGCCGCTGTACCGGTATCATTACCGAAAAACCGGCGCGCTCAATACGTTCGGCGAGGGGCGGCTCAGCGAGTTTCGGGCAAGGGATCAGGTGGAGGAGATCGCCGCGTCGTTCGACGAAACGGTGCTGCATACCGCACAGCTTTCGCACGCGAAATCCGCATTGAATCTGCTTGCCGCGGCAAAGGAGCGGCACGATCCGCAGTTTGCCGCCGCAATGAAGCAGGAGGTCGACAGAAAGATTCGCGTACTTCTTCGCGCAAAGGACCTGCCCCGGAAGGAGCGCGTGAAGCTGCTGATCCGCCGCGCGTTCCCCGTGATCGGCATGCGGCTGTATCTTGCGACAAGGAGAAAGGAATCATGACGGAAAGACCCGACAAAGATCTGGCGTTCATGCTGCAGTACGAGAACATCGCGTGGTACGAGGACGGCGCGGTCCGCATCCTGGACCGGCGCTGCTATCCGCGCACGGTATCGTTTGTCACGTGCCGCACGCACGGGGAGGTGGCGCAGGCGGTTACGGATATGGTGACGCAGAGCGCAGGTCCGTATTCCGCGGCGGCGATGGGCATGGCGCTTGCGGCGTACGAATGCCGCGGCAGGAGCGAAGCGGACCAGCGCGCCTTTTTGCACGCGGCGGCGCAGCGGCTTGCAAATGCGCGTCCCACGACGGCAAAACGCATGGCGCACGTCTGTGAAACGATGCTGGAGGCGGCGGAAGACGCGTGGAAGCGCGGCGAGCCGGTCGATCTCGCCGTCAAAGCCCGTGCGATCGAAGCGAACAACAGCCGCTATCGCAGAGTCGGCGCGATCGCGACGCACCTTGTCGACCGCTTCCCGGACGACGGTACGATCCTGACGCAGTGCTTTGCGGAAACGATCGTCGGCATGATGCTGAAGGAAGCGAAAGCGAGAGGAAAGCGGCTGCGGATCTTCTGTCCGGAAACGCGTCCGTATTTTCAGGGCGCGAGACTCACGGCGACCGTCTGCTGCGAGATGGGCTTTGACGTGACCGTCATCACGGACAATATGCCGGCGTTCGTGATGCAGCGCGAGCACGTGGACGTGTTCACCTCTGCCGCGGATGCGATCACGCCGGACGGCTATGTAATCAACAAGGTCGGCACGTTCCAGATTGCGATCGCCGCAAAGTACCTCGGCGTGCCGTACTATGTGACCGGCGTGCCGGACACGGTGCACCGGTCGGTCGACGACGTAAAGATCGAGTTCCGCGATCCCGCGTTCGTGCTGGAGGCGATGGGCGTCAAAACCGCGCGGGACGGCGTGAAGGGCTATTATCCGGCGTTCGACGTCACGCCGCCGGAACTTGTGACCGGAGTGGTCACCGATCGCGGCGTGTTAAGCCCGTACAGGCTTTCGGATTACGGCGCAGGCAGCGCGTATGAGGTCGTCGTCTGAAGACGGTCTGGTTTCAAGGGAGCGATCCGGGGACAGGAATTTCGGCGGAGCCGTAGGAAAGTGAGGAAACGAACATGACGATAAACGTTTATGAACAGTATTTTGAAGCGGACTGCGTGGCAAACAGCATCATGCGGCACGGCGCGCTGGTCATGCTGATCGCAACGTCGGAAAACGGTACGGTGCGCTATGAGGCGGCGGTCACGTTCTTTCCGCACATCGACGAGACCGATTACGCGGTGACCTACGACGCGTACTATTCCGACGTGCTGTACGAAGCGCCGGGCAGGCGCTCGAAGAAGCGTGAAGCGGCCATGCTGGAAACGCTGCGCGAGGACATCGACGCGCTCTGCATGCAGGCAGGCGGAACGGTGTACTGGGACAAGCCCTTAAAGGAAGCACGGCGGGGATAAACTGCGCCTGAAAGACGCCGGAGTCGGCGTCTTGCGCAGTGCAAGGGAGGAAGTATGAATATTACGGTATATCTGGGATCGACGCCGGGCAACGATCCGGCGCTGGAACAGGCGGTGCGCGCGCTCGGAACGTGGATCGGCGAAAACGGACACAACCTCGTATACGGCGGTTCCCGATGCGGGCTCATGGGCATGCTCGCGGAAAGCGTGCTGGCGTCCGGCGGCAAGGTTTACGGCGTGGAGCCGCAGTTTTTTGTCGATGCGGGTTTTGTTTACGATGCGATCACCAAGCTGTATATCACGCAGGACATGTCCGAACGCAAGGCAAAGATGATCGAGCTCGGCGACGCGTTCATCGCGTTTCCGGGGGGTACGGGCACGCTGGAAGAGATTGCGGAGATCATGAGCAAGGTCGCGCTGCGGCATCTGGACGCGCCGTGCATCCTCTATAACCTGAACGGCTATTACACCGGCATGAAGATCCTGCTGAACCGCATGCTCGAAACCGAGCTTTCCACGCCGCAAAAGCTCTCCGGCATCTCATTTGCCGATTCCCTCGACGAGATCCGGGAGATCCTCTCCTGAACGCATATACAAACTGCGCCAAAAAGCCCGATCCGGTATCGTACCGGATCGGGCTTTTGCAGTTCAAAGGGAAGGTAAACCGGATTTCGTTTCCGGGTTTTGCTGCAGCGGTCGGATGATCTTGTTTCGGACCGACGTGATCCGCGCTCAGTCGAGACGGATTTCGATCGGAGCGGGGTCCGCCTTTGCCGCGGCGAGAAAACCGTCGACCGGCTCGAGGAAAAAGGTCAGTCCCGGCGCGGCGAAGTGCATCGGCACGACGGTTTTCGGCGCGACGCGCTTTGCGATCGCCCACGCGGTTTTGCCGTCGACGGTGTAGACGCTGCCGACCGGAATCATCAGCACGTCGCAGCCCTTCATCGCCGCGAGCGTTTCGTCGTCCGGCATGTGTCCGAGGTCGCCGCAGTGCACGAAGCGCTGTCCGTCCGCTTCGATCAGAAAGATCGTGTTCGCGCCGCGTTTCGCGCCTTTGACCTCGTCGTGGAACGCCGAAAAGCCGCGGATCGAAAACCCCGCGATCGTTTCCTGCGCAGGGGATTCCTTTACGATCGGATCGCCTGCGATGCGGTCCACGGCGCAATGGTCATGGTGACGGTGCGAAACGGTGACGACGTCCGCGCATACCTTCGGAAGACCGGGGTAGCTTCTTTCGTCCACGGGGTCGGTGACAAGCCGGCTGCCCGCGTCGTTTGTGATCAGAAAGGTCGAGTGTCCGAGTCTTGTCCATTGCATAAGGGGTACCTCCGTTCCCATAATAAAATCTTTGCCATGCGGGAAAGCCGCTGTTCGAGCGCGACGCGCTCGTTTCCGTCGTGCGCGCGCGGGGCGGCAAGGAAGCGGCGTTCGCCGTCCGGCGCGGAAAACAGGGCGGCATAGAATCCGTCCAGCAGCGCCGGGTCGTTTGGCGTCGCTGCGTCCGCGTGCCGCGCCATTGCCCAGAGCCGCCGCAAAAAATACGAATCGTCCGGCTCTTTTGGAGGCGGCAGCGTATTCGCGTACGCGTCGATCGCGTCCGCCGTCAGGAAGAACAGCAGCCAGCCGTTTTCGGCGGTCACGCGCGAGAGAAGCGGAACGCCGAAAAGCAGGCATTCGGGAGCATGCGCGTTGAGCGCGTCCGCCGCGGCGGACGCGTCCGCGCCGAAAAAGCTCGGGGACGCCAGATGCGCTTTTTTCGACGGCTTCAGAACCGGGCGTACGCCGGTTTCCCGTTCGACCAGATCCGCAAGCGCGGTTTTGATTGCTTCGCTCCACAAAATCATAAAATGATCGTATCGGATTTTTCGAAAAAAGTCAACCGGTATGGAATTGTATTCGGCGGGAAATACTCCTTTCGAGGTGAACAACAATGCTGAAACGATTTTTTACCGGTCTGATTCTGACGGCGCTCTGCGCATTTGCCGTTTCGGGGCTTCCGCTTCCCGCAAAAACGACGGTCGCGCCGGGCGGGGAAATCCTGCGTCTGCATGTGATCGCGGCAAGCGATTCGGACGCGGATCAAAGCGCGAAGCTCGCCGTGCGCGACGCGATCCTGCCGCTGTTTTCCGAGGCGGAAAGCTATGCGGACGCGCGGGCGTTTCTGCTCACGCACGGACGCGAGATCCAGCGGACCGCCGAGTCGGCGCTGGAAGCGCGCGGACTCGAATACGGCGTGCAGCTGTCTCTCGGAACGGAGACGTTTCCGGACCGTACCTACGGGGACACGCTGTTTCCCGCGGGCGAATATGACGCGCTGTGCGTGCGCCTCGGCGCGGCGCAGGGTCACAACTGGTGGTGCGTGCTGTTTCCGCCGCTGTGCATCGTCAGCGAAACGGGCGAGCCGGTCGATCTCGACGACATCGAGCCGGAAAGCGCGCTTTGGAACTGGATCAAATCCCTGTTCTGAGGAGGCGGCATGAGAAAACTCGTTCGAATCGGAAAGCTTCTGCTGGTTGCGCTGCTGATTACGGGAACGCTCTTTCCGCTGCTCTCGGCGAAAGCTGCTTTGCGCCGCGGATCGAGCGGCGACGACGTGCGCGCGGTGCAGAAGCGTCTGAAGCAGTGGGGATATTACGACGGTGCGGTCGACGGCATCTTCGGCTACGCGACCGAGCGCGCGGTGCGGTGGTTTCAGCAGAAAAACGGGCTGACGGTCGACGGCGTCGTCGGCGAAAAGACTGCGGCGGCGATGGGGCTGAACCTCACAAGCGCGGTCTCGGCTTCGACAAAGCCTGCGTCCGGCGACGTATATCTGCTGGCGCAGTGCATCTACAGCGAATCGCGCGGCGAGCCGTATAAAGGACAGGTTGCGGTCGGCGCGGTGGTGCTGAACCGCGTGAAAAGCAGTTCGTTCC
>CAMORL010000029.1 GCA_946623765.1 uncultured Clostridia bacterium | reverse complement strand
TTCAGGTCCGTGTGAAAGCAATTTCATGCAGGTTCAAGTCCTGTTTCCCGCACCAACAAAAAACGCACTTTTGTCTACTGACAAAGGTGCGTTTTTTTGAATGATGTTTGCCTGCGGCAAATGATGACAGCTTCGCCTAATGATGTTCGCTTTGCGAATGATGTGTGACTTCGCCACATTTTATGGCAAACATCGCATCATTGCGAAATGAAGTGGAGCAACATTATAGTCGTCCTTTGAAAGCGTGATATTGCGCTGCGCGCAGTTTGCGAGGACCGGAAAAAGATGCTGCCTTCGCAGGTGATGTTTGACTGTGCGATTGACGGTTCCCTGCCTTTGCAATATAATGAATGACAGAATACTTGAAACAGGGTTCGGTCCGGCATGCTTACTCTCGCAGAATACAAACAAATCGTATCGGAGCTTTTGGACGAGCTGCCGGAGGAATTCTTCCGGGAGTTGTCCGGCGGCGTCGTCGTGTCCGAAGCCTGTGAAATTCCGGATTACGCAAAGGTGAACGATCTCTATACCCTGGGGCATTACAAGATCTATTGCGGCGTCCGGCAGATCGTCCTGTATAAAGGCTCTTTCGACCGCGTCTATCCGAATGCGGACGCCGATGAAGCGAAAAAACGTCTGCGGGGGATCATCCGTCATGAGTTCCGTCATCATCTGGAGTTTTTGGCCGGCATTCATAATTCCGATTCGCTCGAAGCCGAGGACGAACGGAAGAAGCGCGACTACATCCGCCGCCATGCACAGACTCCGAATGCACCGCCGGATCGGCACGGGGTTTGACATTTTCGAAAAATGTGATACAATCAAACCGTTCATCGGAGGGTGGATGATTCAGAAGAAATGATCGACCGGATAAGATGTCGGGCTGAGACGCCCGGGTCTTGTCCGGTTGTTTTTCGGAGCAGACTATGGGAAGAGAAATCAATTTTACAAAGGGCAGGATTCTGACGCCGCTGCTGAAGTTTATGCTGCCGGTGTTCTTTGCAATGCTTCTGCAGGCGATGTACGGCGCGGTCGATCTTCTGATCGTCGGTCAGTTTGCCGAATCCACGGACGTATCGGCGGTTTCGACAGGGGCACAGATGATGATGACGATCACAAACCTCGTCACAAGCTTTGCCATGGGCACGACGATCCTGCTTGCGCAGCGCATCGGAGAAGGCCGCGGCAGGGAAGGCGGGGAGGTCGTCGGTACCGGCATTTGTCTGTTCGGCGCGATCGCGCTTGTATTAACGGCGCTCGTGCCGCTGCTGGCGGGACCTTTGAGCAGCCTGATGAACGCGCCGGAGGAAGCGTTCGACGCAACGGCAGCCTACATTCGTATCTGCGGATTCGGCTCGCTGTTCATCATTGCGTACAATCTGATCGGCAGCATCTTCCGCGGCATCGGCGATTCGAAAACGCCGCTTCTGACCGTTCTGATCGCAAGCGTGTTTAACATTGCGGGGGATCTGCTGCTGGTCGCCGTATTTCATATGGGGGCTGCCGGCGCGGCGATCGCAACGGTCGCGGCGCAGGCGATCAGCGTTCTGATCTCGCTGCTGATCCTGCGCAAACGCACGCTGCCGTTTGCGTTCACAAGGAAGGACATTCGTTTTCGAGGCGATATCATTCGCTGTGTGACGAAGCTCGGTCTGCCGATTGCGCTGCAGGATCTGCTGGTCGGGATCTCGTTCCTCGTTCTGCTTGCCATTGTCAATAATCTCGGGCTTACGCAGTCTGCGGGCATCGGCGTTGCGGAGCGCGTCTGCGGCTTTATCATGCTGATTCCCGCGGCATTCATGCAGGCGATGGCTGCGTTTGCCGCGCAAAACATCGGCGCGGGGAAGTACGAGCGCGCAAGGCGTGCGCTGTGGTATGCCGTCGGCGTTTCCGCCGCGCTTGCGGTCGTAATGTTTGCCGTCACGTTCTGGCGCGGCGATCTGCTGTCGGGCATCTTTTCAAAGGACGCCGCCGTCATAACAGAGAGCGCAGAGTACCTGAAAGCCTACGCGATCGACTGTCTTCTGACGTGCTTCCTGTTCTGCTTCATCGGCTTTTTCAACGGGCTCGGCATGACGCGGTTTGTCATGATTCAAGGCGTCATCGGCGCGTTTCTCGTCCGCATTCCGGTCGCGTTTTGGATGAGCCGCGAGATACCGGTCTCCATGTTTCATATCGGACTGGCAACACCTTGTTCCACCGTGCTGCAGGTCGTCATGTGCCTTGTGTGCTTCTTGTTTGTGAATCGGAAATACCGACGTCAAGCGGACATACTGCAGGAAATCCGGAAATAAAAAAACGCCCTTTCGGTGATCGGAAAGGGCGTTTCGTTTTACGGTTCGGGATCGGGATCGGACGGAGAATCGGACGGTTCTTTCGCTTCCTTTTTCGCAAGGTCGTTCGTATCGATCGAATTGCGGAAGACGATGAAGCGCTGATAGGGAAACTCGGTCGCAAGGTTCAGAATCATGTTGATCGCGGTGACCAGATATTCGTTCCAACCGAGCTTTACCGTCAGATAGTGCTCCAGAAGCGTTGAGAGCGGCGTAAAGACGCAATAGTACGCAAAGACGAGCAGCATTGCCTTCGGCACGTTCGACGCGCTTTTGAACGTATAGCGGCGGTTGATCGTGAAGTTCCAGAGTACGGACAGCACGAGCGCAATGAGATAGCTTACCCAGTAGTTCCAGTGCAAAAGCTCGTTCATCAGCGTAAAGCTGCCGATCTCGACGAGACCCGCGGAAGCGGCGATCAGCACGTATTTGACGGTGCGCAGAAATTCCTTATGCTTCATTTCTTTTCCTCGATAAAGACGCTTTCAAAGTTCGGGTCGAGATATCCGTCGGGTTCTCCGGCGACGGCATCCTCGCCCTTGTGATACCGTTCGCTTTTGATGATCTGTTTCCACTCAAACTGCGTGATCTGCTGTTCGGGAAGCGACGCGGCATAGGAGGCGGTTGTGTGCCAGACCTGTCCGCATAAATTGCAGCGGACGATGGAATCCCTTCCGGAAATCCTGATCCGGGTCCAGTTTTCTGCATTCGGAGAAGGACATCTGCATTTGTACGTCATGGAAAGTATCCTCACGAACGTTTGTTTCTGTCGGAAATGGGGTAGAGGGAACGGTTGTATTCCTCGAGCGACATCACATTGCACACGGCAGGCGTGCTGTACAGGAACACGCGCTCATACTGATAGCTGTACGCGGCGTTCTTTGACAGGATGAGCTGATCGCGCACGTCGATCTCGAGCTTCGTGCCGATCTCGGCGATCATCTTTGCGGTCTCGATATCGGACGCGGACGGAATGATGACGCCGGACGGATGGTTGTGCGTGAGAATCAGATACCTCGCTTTATGCGTCAGCGCGGTTTCGATGACGCGGCGCGGTTCGAAGCTGACGTGCGAAAGCGAACCGATCTGCAGCGCTTCGGTATGCAGAACCTTCATGTTTGCATCAAGGCAGATCACGCGAAGCGTTTCATACCGGTCGCCCATGGAAAGCGCAAGCGCGTAACGGCAGGCGCTTTCCGGATTTTCAAGCCGTACCGTACCGGTGCCGTCCGCCGCGGAATCGAGCGTCAGGCGGCGATGCAGATCGTAAAGCGCGTGCAGAAACAGAGCCGTCTTTTCACCGACGCCGTCGACCTGTGCCAGACGCAGAGGATCGGCCTCAAACACGGCGGAAAGCGAACCGAACGTGTTCAGAAGCCGGTGCGCAAGCTCGTTGACGTCCCGCCTCGGGATTGCGTACATCAGCATCATTTCGAGCACGGCATGATCCGGCATGCCGTTCATTCCCTGCTTTTGAAATTGTTCCCGGACTCTTTCCCGATGCCCCTCGTGCAAATTCCCGTTCATATTCGATATTATAATCTCTTCGACGACTTTCGTCAATTCCCGTACCGAAAAGCTTTTCCGGGAATTTCATCCGAAAAGCACGGCAGACAGAGAAACCGCCCGCCTTGGATTTGCTTTTTTATTGATCGGATGCGGTATCGTTTTATACCGAAAATGTTTCCACAGGACACAAAAACGGCTTGATTTTTTGCAGCGGAACCGTTATGATAAAAGACAGAGGCGTATCGGTTCGAAACCGACGGGAGGAAGCAGCTTTGATCTTCGGAAAACACATCAACAAATACTATCTGAAATACGCGCCGCAGCTCATCCTCGGCGCAATTGCGCTGATCCTTGTGGACTATGTGCAGCTGATTATACCGGAACTGTACCGGATGTTGATCAACGGTCTGAACGACGGACAGGTGCTGTTCCGCGGGACAATGACACCGTTCAATACGGCGTTCCTTCTGGACCGGATCTGTCTGCCGGTCGTGTTCGTCGTCATTGTGATGGTCATCGGGCGGTTCCTTTGGCGTGTTTGCTTCTTCGGTTCGGCAATCCGTGTCGAAACGGACATCCGCATCAAAATGTTCGATCATTGCAAGGACCTGTCGCGCGAGTATTATCAGGTCAACAAGGTCGGCAATCTGATGAGCCTCTTTACGAACGACCTCGACACGATCCAGGAATGCTTCGGCGACGGTCTTCTGATGTTCTTCGACGCCGTGTTCCTGGGCATTCTCGCCTTCATCAAGATGTGGAGCATGGATATCGGGCTGACGCTTCTCACACTGATCCCGCTCGGGCTGATCCTGCTGATCGGCGTGTTCATGGGAAAGACCATGATGAAAAAGTGGGAGGTCCGTCAGCGCGCGTTCTCGAATCTGTCGGACTTCGCGCAGGAGAGCTTTTCGGGCTATGCGGTTATCAAGGCGTTTGTCAAGGAACTGCATGAGCTGATGTCGTTCAAAAAGCTCAACGTGGAAAATGAAAACACGAACGTCGACTATACGCGTGTTTCGACGCTGATGCACGTCTTTATCGTGCTGCTCGTCGAGACGGTAATCTGCGTCATCCTCGGCTACGGCGGCTACCTCGTCCATGAAAAGACGTTCAACGCCGGTCAGCTCGTCGAATACATCGCCTATTTCCAGTCGGTTGTCTGGCCGGTTATGGCGGTGTCCATGCTGATTGAAAAGAGCGCGCGCGGACGCGCGTCCATGAAGCGCGTTTCCGAACTGCTGGAAGCGGAGATCACGGTGCACGACGCGCCGAATGTAAAGACCCTTACCGACGTCAAGGGCGGCATTGAATTCCGGGACCTTTCGTTCCGCTATCCGGACGGCGAGTTCGACGCGCTGGAGCATGTGTCGTTCCGGATCGAGCCCGGCGAAAGCGTGGGTCTGATCGGCAAGACCGGCGCAGGAAAGACGACGATTGTCGACCTCATTTTAAGAACTTACAACGTGCCGAAAGGGACGCTGTTTGTCGACGGACAGGACGTCACGGACGTTTCGATCCGCTCGGTGCGCGACGCGTGCGCGTACGTGCCGCAGGACAATTTCCTGTTTTCGGACACGATCGCAAACAACATCAACTTCGCCTATGACGAGCTCAACGAAGAGGCGGTGGAGCATGCCGCCGAACTTTCCGACGTGCACGACAACATCGCGGAGTTCCGCGACGGGTATCATACGGTTCTCGGCGAGCGCGGCGTCACGGTTTCCGGCGGACAGAAGCAGCGCATCTCGATTGCGCGCGCGCTGATGAAGAACGCGCCGATCCTGATCCTGGACGATTCCGTCTCCGCAGTCGACACCG
Source organism: uncultured Clostridia bacterium (assembly GCA_946623765.1). Next base: position 9,105 of record CAMORL010000029.1, on the reverse strand, counting down.
ACACCGAAAAGGTCATCCTGAACAATCTCAGGGAGAGCCGCAAAGGCAAAACGACGATCCTGATCGCGCACCGCATCTCGACGGTCCGCAGGCTCGACAAGCTGATCTTCGTGGAGGACGGCAAGGTGATTGCGGTCGGCAGCCACGACGAGCTCGTGCGGACCTGTCCCGCATATGCGCGCATGGTGGAACTGCAGCGGCTTGAAGAAGCCGCAAACGCGTGAGGAGGTGACGGGCATGCATGAATACTATCCGCTGCTGCTGGTCGGCGGCATCATCGGTCTCATCTCCGTGATCCTCATCGTTGCGTTCGCCATGATTAAGGACAAGAAACAGGCGATCGGCTTTGACCGTCACATGAAGGACGGAGAGATCGTCAGACGCCTCATGCGGTACGCGAAGCCGCATACCGGCAAATTCATCTTTGTCGGGCTGATCGTGATCGTCGGCATCGCCTACGACGTCATCTCGCCGATGCTGATCGGCAAAATCACAGACCTCATCCGCGCCGATTTCGAACTGAAACGTCTCTTTGTGCTCGTCGCGGTCTACGCAAGCATTCTGATCGTATCGATGGTCTGCACCTATGTGCAGGCGATCGTGCTGCAGAAGGTGGGGCAGAGGATCATCTCCGTCATGCGCGAGGACCTCTTTACCCACATCGAATCGCTTTCGCATGAGCAGATGAACAGCATGCCGGTCGGCAAGCTCGTGACCCGCGTGACCAACGACACCAACGCGATCTCGCTGATGTTCACGTCGCTGCTCGTCAATCTTGTGAAGAACATGTTCGTGATCGTCGGCGTGTTTGCCGCAATGATCGCGCTGAACTACGAACTGACGCTGATGGTGCTGTGCTTCGTGCCGTTCATCGTGCTGTTTACGGTGATCTTCCGGAAGTTTGCGCGGAGAGCCTACCGCCGCGTCAAGGACCGCACGACGGACATCAACACCTATCTTTCCGAAAACCTGTCCGGCATCAAGATCACGCAGATCTTCAACCGTGAAAGCGAAAAGCTGCGCGACTTTACGGACAAGAGCAAAGGACTCGGCAAGGCGAAGCGCGAACAGATTCTGGTGTTCGGCATCTTCCGTCCGCTCGTGTACATGCTCTATATCAGCTCGGTGCTGTGTTTGTTCTTCCTCGGCGGCAAGGGCTATCTCGACGGCGTCGTGTTCCTCGGACAAACGCTCGAAGTCGGCACGATCGTCAGCTTCTACATGTATATCAACAAGTTCTATAATCCGATCCAGAACCTTGCGGAGCAGTTCAACTGGCTGCAGTCCGCGTTCGCGAGCGCCGAAAAGGTCTTTACGATCATGGACATCGAACCGAAGCTCAAGGACGCGCCGGACGCGATCGAACTGACCGACGTGCGCGGTGAAATCGAATTCCGGCACGTATGGTTCAGCTATATCCCGGACGAATGGGTTTTGAAGGACGTTTCCTTCCACGTGAACCCGAACGACACGGTGGCGTTCGTCGGCGCGACCGGCTCCGGCAAGACGACGATCCTGTCTCTGATCTGCCGGAACTACGAGTTTCAGAGGGGCGAGATCCTGATCGACGGCATCGACATCCGCAGGATCAAAACGGCGTCTCTCAGAAAACACTTCGGGCAGATGCTGCAGGACGTGTTCCTGTTCTCCGGCACGATCCGCAGCAACATCCTTTTGGGGCTCGAGGGCATCGACGACGATCGCATCAACGAGGCTTGCCGCTACGTCAACGCGGATCATTTTATCAACCGGCTCGACGGCGGACTCGACGAGATCGTTCGCGAGCGCGGCAACAACTTCTCGGCGGGTCAGCGGCAGCTTCTGAGCTTTGCCAGAACCATCATCCATAAGCCTGCGGTCATGATCCTCGACGAGGCGACGGCGAACATCGACACCGAAACGGAAGTCCTCATTCAGGATTCGCTCGAGAAGATGATGAACATCGGCACCATGCTGATCGTCGCGCACCGTCTTTCCACGATTCAGCACGCGGACAACATCATCGTGCTGAGCAAAGGCGAGATCGTCGAACAGGGCACGCATCAGGAACTGCTGAGCAAGCAGGGGAGATATTACGCGCTCTACACGCTCCAGTTTGAAAAGGAGCGCATGCGCCTCGAAACACAGAAGAACGCATAATCGCGAAAGCAGAAAAACAGGGCAGCCGTGAAAGGCTGCCCTGTCATATATTCCGATGCTTACAGATTCTTCAGAAGGCCGGTCGCTTCGTTAAACTCATTGATCAGCGCGTCGATCTCGTCGACCTGCGCGTGCATGTCGGTCCAGTAGTGCTTGTCGTACCACTGCGCGTTGAGCTCCTTGACGTCCTTGCCCTGCTGTTCCACCCAGGTGTAGTACTTGAGGTTGTGCACGCGTTTGCGCGTCTCGTACGTGAGCTCTTCCATTGTGTCGGTGCGGACGCCGTGGAGATGCTCTGCGTAATCCGCAGCGGCCTTCGCCTCGGTGTAGACGCCGTCCTGCTCTTCGAGTTCGCGGATGCGGCTCTGATACATGACTGCGGAGTCGGTGCCGACGGTGGCGAGAATGTCGTGCTCGTCGAGCTCGTAGTATTTCGCCATCTTGATGCAGCAGAGCATGTTCGCGATACCGGAGATTCCGAGAAGCGAAAGCTGTTCGACGGTCTCCTGCGGAACGCCGACGACGTCGCGGAGGTACTTGAGACCTTCCGGATCGTTGAAAAGGCGGAGGAGCTTCTGACTGTCTTCGTCGTCGATATCAATGACCATATCGGTGTTCCTGACGTTGTGGATCCACGGCACGTGCTTGTCGCCGATGCCTTCGATGCGGTGACCGCCGAAGCCGTTGTTGAGCAGCGTCGGGCACTGCAGCGCTTCGCCGACCGCGAGCTTGGAATCCGGGTATTTCTCCTTCAGGAAGTCGCCTGCGCTCATCGTGCCTGCGGAACCGCTGGTAAAGGCTGCGCCTGCAAAACGGTCGCCCTCGCCCATAACGCTTTCAACCGCCTCATAGATCGCGCGGCCGGTGACGTTGTAATGCCAGAGCGGATTGCCCATCTCTTCGAACTGGTTGAAGATCATCATGGACGGATCTTTTCTGAGTTCCCACGTCTTGTCGAAGATCTCCTTGACGTTGGATTCGCAGCCCGGGGTCGCAATGACCTGACCGGCAATCTTCGAGAGCCAGTCAAAGCGTTCCTTGGACATCTCTGCGGGCAGAATCGCAACGGAATCGCAGGCAAGCAGCTTGGAGTTGAACGCGCCGCCGCGGCAGTAATTGCCGGTGGAGGGCCAGACCGCATGGTGATAGGTCGGGTCGAACTGACCGGTCACGAGACGCGGCACGAGGCAGCCGAACGATGCGCCGACTTTGTGGCAGCCGGTGGGAAACCATTTGCCGGTCAGAAGCACGATGCGCGCCTTGACGCCGGTGAGCGAGGAGGGAAGCTCGATGAAGTTGACGCCGCCGAACTTGCCGTCGCCGCCCTTTTCAACAGGGTTGTTCTTCCACGTGATGCGGAAGAGGTTCAGGGGGTTCACGTCCCAGAGACCGACTTCGGTGAGCTTGTCCTGGATCTTTTCGGGAATCTTCGCCGGGTCTTCCATCTGTGCAAAGGTCGGGATGATGATGTTCTTTTCCTTGGCGCGCTCGATCGAGCGGGCGAGGTTCTCGCGGTTCATGGTAAGATCGATCATAAAAAATCTCCTTTTTTGATGAAATCTTCGGAAGCGGCAGCGCCGCACATCTTGTCTTTTATATAATACAATGAATTCCGCCGTTTGTAAACAGACAATCCGGTCCGGATAAAAATATTTTTTTGATGTACAAATACATTTTTATCTTCCTATCTTGACAAAAAGATGGTACAATCGGTATGGAGGGCAGAATGGTTACGACCGGAATCTCAACGGCGAGCTTCTTCGATACCCTGATGCTGGAGGACGCACCCGCGCTTTTCCGGCAGTGGGGTGTGAAAAACGCCGAGTATTATCTGAACAGCTACTGCGAATACGACCTCGCTTTTGTCGACCGGCTCGCGAAGGAGACGGAGGACGCGGGGATTCGTGTCGTCGGCGTGCACCCGATGAGCCTGCAGTATGAACCGCTGCTGTTTACGCCGCATCCGCGGCAGAGATCGGACGCGATGAAATCATACGAGCTCGTTTTGCGCGCAGGGGAACGCCTGCATGCGGATCATTACGTCATGCACGGACCGGTCGTGCTGAACGGCGTTGCGAAGAATCTGCAGCTCGAGCGTCTCGCGCCGATCTTCGATACGCTTTCGGACATGGCGGAGGATCACGGACTGCACCTGACGCTCGAAAACGTCAGCTACAGCATTATGCCGACGCCCCAGATCGGAACGGAGATCCATTCGCTGATCACGCGTCCGCTCTATCACACGCTGGACATCAAACAGGCGATCCGCGCCGGCGTCGATCCGATGGCGTTTGTCGATGCGTTCGGAGAATTCATTCTTGCGGTGCACGCGTGCGACTGCGATTTTTCCGGCGAACGTCCCCGGTACTGCCTGCCGCCGCACGGCGGATACGATTTCGCGCGCCTTGCCCGTGCGCTCAAAAGCAAAGGCTTTGAAGGCTCGTTTCTTTTGGAAGCATACAGCGATATGTATCGCGATAAATCGGAACTCAAGGACGCGTATGACGCGTTAACCCAACTGATCAATGCATAAGGAGGCAATATATGGAACAAAAGACGTTTGACCGGGAAGCGATGCGGATCCGGGTGGATTACAACAACATGATGCAGGAAACGCTCGGCGCGCACGGGCTCACGGAAGAAGAACTCAAAGCGCTTCCGCTCGAAGCGGCGGCAAAGGCGATGCGCGAAAAGCGTTCTGCCATGAAATGGCGCGAGCTTCCGCACAATCAGGAGGAGATCGTCAGGGAGATCGAAGCGGTTGCGGCGGATGTCCGTGCGAAGTTCGACAACTTTGTCGTCCTCGGCATCGGCGGCAGCGCGCTGGGCCCGATCGCGGTGCAGCAGGCGCTTTCGCATCTGCACTATAACGATCTTCCGAAGGAAAAGCGGGGCGGTCCGCGTCTCTTCGTCGAGGACAATGTCGACCCCGAGCGCATGAATGCGCTTCTGGACGTGATCGACGTGAACAAAACCTGCTTCAACGTCATCACCAAATCCGGCAGCACGTCGGAGACGATGTCGCAGCTTTTGATCGTCACCGATCTGCTGCACAAGCTGCTCGGCGACGATATCTCCACGCATCTCATTGCGACGACCGACCGCGAGAAAGGCAACCTCATCAAGATCGCAAAGCGTGAAAACCTCACCACGTTCTACGTGCCGGACGGCGTCGGCGGCCGTTTCTCCGAACTCTGCCCGGTGGGACTGGTCGCGGCGGCGGTCTGCGGCATCGACATCCGCATGCTGCTTGCAGGCGCAGCGTACATGGACGAGATCACACAGAACGACAACGCGTTCGAAAACCCGGCGTACCTCATGGCGGCGCTGCAGGTAGCGGCGATGAAGCGCGGCGCGAACATCCACGTGCTTATGCCGTACGCGGATTCTCTGAAGTACATTTCGGACTGGTATGCGCAGCTGTGGGCGGAATCGCTCGGCAAGCGCGTAGGTCTTGACGGCAGTGTGATCCATGCCGGTCAGACGCCTGTGAAATCGCTCGGCGTCACCGATCAGCACTCGCAGGTTCAGCTCTACACCGAAGGACCGTTCGACAAGGTCGTGACGTTCCTCTCGGTCGACAACTATCGCAAGACCATGCCGATTCCGGACGGGTATCTCGACATTCCGGACGTTTCGTTCCTGTGCGGTCACACGCAGAACGAGCTTATCGCGGCGGAGGAGACGGCAACCGAATATGCGGTCATGAAGAGCGGACACATGAACTACGCGATCCGCCTGCCCGAAGTCAACGCGTTCACCGTCGGCGAACTGCTCTATCTGTTCGAAATTCAGACCGCGTTTGCAGGCGAGCTTCTCGCAATCAACGCATTCGATCAGCCCGGCGTGGAAGAGGGCAAAAAGGCGACCTATGCGCTGCTCGGCAAGCCCGGCTTTGCCGAAAAGAAAGCGGAGCTTGACGCAGCGCCCGCAAAGCTTGCGAAGTACATCGTGAAATGAAAAAAAGAGCCGTCGGAACCAAGGCGCCCTTTAAGGTCGATGTCATTACGATCGTATTGGTAACGGCCTTGGTTCTGTTCGGCCTCGTTTCGCTTCTGAACACGCTGTCGGATCCGTTTGACGGCACGGAAACGACGTTCGCCGCGTTCTATGACCGGCTGAATTTCGAGTTCTTTTCGAGACAGGTCGGCAACATTCTGATCTCGCTTGCGGTGCTTGTTCCGCTCGCGCTGATCGATTACGAAAAATACAAGCCCTTCACCAAGGTCGCGTATCTGATCTGCCTGATCCTGCTCTTTCTTCTGGTCATTGCGGGCAAAAACACGCGCGGCGCGCTCGGCTGGTACGAGGTCGGCTCGCGCGCGTTTCAGCCGTCGGAAATCACAAAGGTCGTTCTGATCGTCGTGCTGTCCAAAGCGGCGTCCGACATCTATGACCGCCGAGGACCGATCCGGCAGTTTAAGGATTTTCTGCGCCTGTTCCTGTATTTCTTTGTTCCGTTCATCCTCGTTATTCTCCAGAACGACTTCGGCACCGCGATGGTCATGCTGATCATCTTCGGCGGGATTCTGTTCTGCGTACGCGTGCACTGGCGCTACGTCGTTCTGGGGCTGTTCGCCATGGGCGTCGGCGGCGTATTGAGCTGGCGGTTCGTGCTGACCGAGGTGCAGAAGGAGCGTATCCGCGTGTTCCTCGATCCGTCGCGAAATCCCGAGGGCTCCGGCATGAACGTGCTGCATGCAAAGCAGATCATCGGCAGCGGTGGCTTTTGGGGCAAGGGATACTTCACCAAGGGTACGCTGACGCAGACGGGCTATGTTCCGATCCGCCATTCGGACTTCATTTTTTCCGGCATCGGCGAAGGCGTCGGCTTCTTCGGCGCGATGCTGCTGATCATCGTATTCTTTCTGCTGGTGTTTCACTGGCTGCATACGGGCCTCAACGCGCGCGATACGTTCGGACGCTGTCTCGTCGTCGGCTGTGCGGTCATGATCGTGTCGCACGTCTTTGAAAACATCGCGATGAACCTCGGCGCAATGCCCGTCACCGGAATTCCGCTGCCGTTTATCAGCTACGGCGGATCGAACATCCTTGCGTCGTTTGCATGCGTCGGGATCGCCATGAGCGTCTACGCCCGCGCGACAGGAAGGAGGACACTGTGATTCTGCGAAGAATGGAAACGAAAGACATGCCTCAGGCGGAAGCCATGTGGCGCGACGTGTTCGAAGAAACGCCGGCATTTGCGGCGTATTACTTTGCGCGCCGGTTTTGTCCGGAGCATGCGTTCGGCGCGTTCGAAGGGGATCGGCTTGTCGCGATGGCGCACGGACGTCCCACGGAGATCCGCGCGGAAGGAAACGTGCATTCCGCGCTGCTCGTTGCGGGGGTCTGCACACTTCCGGAATACCGCAGGCAGGGGCTGATGCACAAACTGATGACGCTGCTGATCGATCACGCAAAAGACAGCGGCTTTTCCTGCTGCTATCTGCATCCGGTCACCGAAACATTGTACGCTAAGCTCGGTTTTAGAAACGGCACGGACGCGCTGATTGTCCGTTCCGACGAAACGCGGACACATGAGCCGTTTGACCTTTCCGAGCGGTTCGATACTGCCGATCTGCTTTCCGTCTACCGTGCGGTGCAAAGGACGCACGACGGTCTGCAGATGCGCGATGAAAAAGAGCTTGTCACGGTGTTTTGCGACTACGAAACGGATCATGCCAAAACCCTGATCGCGTATCGGGAGAACGAACCCATGGGATACATCTTTTATGCCGACGCCGGGACCGTATTCGAGCTGTTCGCGCTGTCGCCGTCCGCCTATGCGTTTCTGCTCGACGAAGCGGCAAAACGCGCGGGAAAGACGCTGAAAGCGATCGTGCCGACCGACTGCGGCATCGCGGGGGAACGGCATTACAGCATGCAGTATCTCGTCTTTGACAACGCCTTTTCCCTTCCGCTGAAAAACGGCTTCTGCCGACTGGCTTACTGAACTCTTTTTTACAAGACCGCCGGGATTCATTCCCGGCTTTTTTCGTCATATCGCACGGCATTCCCGCGTATCATTCGGTATCGGAGGGAATGCATATGAAGGTGATCGTAATCAGCAAACGCGTCTGGATCGGCGCGCTCGTTTGCCTGCTGCTGCTCGGAATCGGGATTGCGGTGTGGTTTATGACACAGGAGCGGGAGGAGGAACCGGCGTCGCCGACGATGGCGACGATTGACAGCTATGAACTGAACGCCATTCCTGTGATGTCGAGGCAGGTACCGGTGTACCGCGTCTCGCGCGAGGACAAGGCGATCGCTCTGACGATCGACGCGGCGTGGAGCGCGGACAAAACAAAGGAGATCCTTGATATTCTCGATCGTTATGAGATCAAAGCGACGTTCTTTCTCTGCGGCGTCTGGGTAAAGGCGTACCCGGACATGGTGAAGGAGATCGCGCAGCGCGGACATACGATCGGCAATCATTCGATGACGCATCCGCACATGAACCGTATCTCGGCGGAGGCGATCCGCAGCGAACTTTCGAGCCTTGACGATGAGATCGAACGGCTGACGGGCAGCCGCACAAAACTCTTCCGCGCGCCGTTCGGCGAGTACAACGATACCGTCGTTTCCACCGTGCGCGACATGGGATATGAGGTCGTGCAGTGGAACATCGACACGGTCGACTGGAAGGAGGGCAGAAGCCCCGAAACGATCCTCAACGCCGTGCTGCCGAAGCTTTCTGCGGGGAGCATCATCCTCTCGCACAACAACGGCTTCGGCATAGAAACCTACCTTCCGCAGCTCATCGAGTACGCACAAAACGAGGGCTACCGCTTTGTCACGATTCCGGAGCTTCTGCCGGACGGCGAACGCACCGTCGACAACAACGGCTTATGCAAACCGGCGGGTTGATCCTTTTTATCCCATACGTTATACTGAAAGAACACGGCAAAAACCGTGTTCTTTTTGCAACCAAAAGCGTTTCCGATCCCTCTACGAGGGTGTAAGTGC
>CAMORL010000028.1 GCA_946623765.1 uncultured Clostridia bacterium | reverse complement strand
TTGAAAGCTCCTTTGCGCGCTCGCTTGTGAGAAGCTTGCCGCGCGGGGTCAGAAGAATCCGATGCGGACGCTCGTCGCCGCAGACCGCCGCCATGCAGTCGAAGATCGGCTGCGCCATCATCACAAGTCCGGCTCCCCCGCCGAACGGATAGTCGTCGGTCTTTCTGTGCTTGTTGTCGGCATACGCGCGGATGTCGTGCGTTTGGATCGAAAGGACGCCGGATGCCTGCGCTCTTCCGAGGATCGACGCGTTCAGCACGTCGAACATTTCGGGAAACAGGGTCAGAATGTCAATTCTCAAAGAGCCCGACCTCCTTCAATACTGCCGCGTCGAACACGATCCTGCCGTTCTCGGTATCGACCTCAAAAAGGACGCGCTTCAGCGCCGGAACCATCAGCTTGCCGTGCTCGATTTCATAGACGTCGTTTGCGCCGGTTTCGTATACGTCGGTCAGTTTTCCGAAGGCGTTCCCGTCGGTGTCGAACGTGTCGCAGCCGATCAGATCCGTCACGAAATAGCTGTCCTTCGGGAGTTTGACGCGGTGTTCCCTGTCCACGCAGAGATATGCGCCGCGATAGGCGTTCGCCTGCTCCGGCGTTTCCGTGCCCTTGACGGTGAGAATGACGCTGTCCGGCGCAACGGACGTAACGCAAAGCTGCACGGGGCGGTGTTCCCCGTGCATCTCCAGATATGCGTCCGTGAGATTGCGGAAGCGCTTGCTCGAATCGGTCAGCGGCTCGACCTTGACCGCGCCGTGTACGCCGTGCGGACGTACGATCACGCCGATCCGGTAAAACGCTGCGCTCACAGAATGTCGACGACGACTTTCTTTTCGTCGTTGATGGACGCTGCCTTGACGATCGCGCGGATCGCCTTTGCGATGCGTCCCTGCTTGCCGATGACCTTGCCGGTATCCTCGGGATCGACGACGAGCTCGATGATGACGCTGTCGTCCTCTTCGCGCGTCGTCACCTTGACGTTCTCGGGATGATCGACGAGGCTCTTTGCGATGAATTCAACCAGCTTGTCCATAGCCGCCTCGATCAGTCGATCGCGCCTGCCTTCTTCAGAAGGCCGCGAACGGTGTCGGTGGGCTGTGCGCCGTTCTTCATCCATTCCTGTGCACGCTCGTTGTCTACCTTGAGCTCAACGGGTTCGCTTGCGGGATTGTAGTAACCGAGTTCCTCAACGAATGCGCCGTCACGCGGTGCGCGGGAATCCGCAACGATGATACGGTAGAAAGGCTGCTTCTTTGCGCCCATTCTTCTCAGTCTGATCTTCAACATGGTTTTTGTTTCTCCTTATCCTTTTTTCTTTTTTTGATTTATTTCGAATACGGGAATCCGTTTTCGTCCTCTAAAAGCCGAACGGGAAGCCGCGCAGCTTCTTGCCCTTCTTGCCCTTCTTGAACATGCCGCCGGTCATCTGCTTCATCATCTTGCGCGAAGCTTCAAACTGGTTCATCAGCTTGTTCACGTCCTGAATCGACGTGCCGCTGCCGCGCGCGATGCGCCGCCGCCGCGATGCGTTCAGAATGTCGGGATTGGCGCGTTCCTTCGGCGTCATCGCCTGAATGATCGCTTTCGTGTGACCCATCGCCTTCTCGTCGATCTGAAGCCCGTTGAGCTTGCCGCCCATGCCCGGGATCATCTTCAGAATGTCCTCCATGGAGCCCATGTCCTTCATCTGCTCCATCTGCTCGAGGAAGTCGTCGAGCGTGAAGGTGTCGGTCCGCATCTTCTTTTCGAGCTCTGCCGCCTTTTTCTGATCGAACGCCTGCTCCGCTTTTTCGATCAGCGTGAGCATGTCGCCCATGCCGAGGATGCGGCTTGCCATGCGGTCCGGATGGAACGGCTCGAGGTCGGTGAGCTTTTCGCCCGTGCCGGCAAACTTGATCGGCTTTCCCGTGACCGCACGGACCGACAGCGCAGCGCCGCCGCGCGTGTCGCCGTCGAGCTTGGTGAGCACCACGCCGGTCAGCGGAACCGCTTCGTTGAACGCCTTTGCAACGTTGACCGCGTCCTGACCGGTCATTGCGTCGACCACGAGGAGAATCTCGGCGGGTTCCAGAGCGTTGCGGATGCGCTTCAGCTCATCCATCATATCCGCGTCGATGTGCAGTCGACCTGCGGTATCGACGATCACGACGTCCTTGAACGTGCGGCGCGCTTCCTCGACCGCTTCCTGCGCGGTCTTGACCGGATCCTGCGTACCGTGTTCGTAGACCGGAACCTCGGCCTTTCCGCCGACGACCTTCAGCTGATCGATCGCCGCGGGACGGTAGATGTCGCACGCGCAAAGCAGCGGAGACTTGCCGTACTGCTTTTTGAGGAGCACCGCGAGCTTTCCGCACATCGTCGTTTTACCGGCGCCCTGCAGACCCGACATCAGGATGACGGCGGGCTTTTTCGGACCGAACTCCAGCTTGGCGTTCGTGCTGCCCATGAGCGCGGTCAGCTCTTCGTTGACGATTTTAATGACCATCTGCCCCGGCGTGAGACTTTCGAGCACGTCGGTGCCGACGGCGCGCGCTTCCACGCGCTTCACGAAATCCTTGACGACCAGGAAGTTGACGTCCGCTTCCAGAAGCGCAAGCTTGATCTCGCGCATGGCGTCCTTGACGTCGCGCTCGGAAAGCCTGCCCTTTCCGGTCAGTTTCTTAAATACGTTCTGCAGTTTGGATGCGATGCCTTCAAATGCCATCTTCGTCCTCCCAAATGCCCGCAAGCTCCGCAAGATATCCCTCGAACGCCGCACGGTCCGCGTCCCGCAGGGGCACGTCCTTGAATCGGTTCCGAAACGCCCGCAAAAGCGCGGTCTGTCTTGCTTCCTTCCGGATGAGTCCCGCCGCCGCTTCGATCCCGTGCAGCTGATTCGATCCGCGCGCAATGATGTCTCTGACGCCCTGCCGCGAAATGCCCTCGCGCTCCGCGATCTCCGCAAGCGAGCAGTTTTCGTCGGTATACTGCCGCAGAATGCTTCTCTGCCGCTCCGTGAGCATCTGCTCGTAGCGGTCCAGCAGCATGCCGAGCTCAAACAATCGTTCCATACGTTCTCCGTGGTGTAAAGTCTTTTTCCTTTACACTCGTTCCATTATACCGGTTTTGCCCCGTTTGTCAAGCATTATTTTCAAATATAAAAAAGGTTCTCCGACCGGAGAACCCTCCTTCATATGCCCACAGGGCATACATCACTTGCGCGAAGCGCAAACATCATTGAAAAAGCCGGACGATTGTCCTGCTTTTTCACCACACCTGCCAGCGCCAGACGAAGGCGAGCAGATACAGTACGGACAGCGGCACGAGTATAAGCGCGGCGAGGATCTTCTGCCACGTCTTTTCGGTGCAGGCCGCAAGCATCATTGCGACGACCGGCATGGAAAGAAGATAGCGCGGACCCGAAAGCAGCCATGTCGCGCCGATCGCGATCCCGAAATAGGCGATGAACCAGGCGGAATAGCTCGGACGCAGCTTCTTCGCCGTCAGCGCAAAGAGTCCGAGCGTACCGAAATGCCACAGAAGGTTCGGCAGCCAAAGCCCGAAGAAGTTCTCACGGCTGCCCTCCCGGATGCAGTCGAGCAGGTAGTTTGTCTGATACGACGCGGTGTTGAAAAACCATCCGAGGTGCTGACTCCACCACCGATGCTGATAGGTCAGAAACTGCAGCGGATAATCGGAAACGGTCTTGTTGATCCAAAGATACGCAAGAAAACCCGCCGGCACGAGCAGCACGGACAGCAGTCCGAGCGTCCACGTTCTCCGTTCTCCGCCCTTCTTCGGAAACGCGCGGATCCATTCAAGGACCATCGGCGCAACGAGCAGCAGCCCGACCGTGCGTGTGAACGCGCAGTATGCGCCGAACAGCCCGGCGAGCAGATACCGCTTTTTGCGGAAGCACAGGAGCGCGGACAGCGCAAGCAGCAGATAGAGCGACTCGCTCATCGGCGCAACGAAGAAGAATCCGCCCGGCAGCAGCAGAAGCATCAGCACCGTACGGAACGCGTGCCTGTGATCGTAATCGAGCCGCAGCAGCCGGTACAGCACGCTGCACGCCCCGGGAAACGCGAGCATGGACACGAGCAGCCCCGCGACGGCGTCGTCTCCGATGATCCGGTAGAACGGATAGACGGCGAGCGGATAGCCCGGCAGGAACACAAGCTGCACGACGCGTCCGACGTCGTCGCCGGTCTGAAACCATTCCTCCGTCGTTTCGAAAAACAGCTTCGGCACATACCACTCGCGCGTGATGTCGAGATAGTGTCCGCTGTCGAGACAGCGCCAGAATTCGATCGCGCCGCGGAACGTGAAGCCTTCCCCGCTGCGCACGGACAGCGCAAGCGTGACCGCGCCGAACAGCAGCGCTTCGACCGCAAACGCCAGCAGCGCGATCAGCAGTACGGCATGCTTCGGTTCGTCTCCGTCAAGGCGCGCTTCGGTCCGGTCCGTCCAAAAAGTCATCCATACGGGGACAAAGCGAAGGCAGCCGATCGTAAACAGCGCGATCGAGCATGCCGCCGCCGCGATGCCGGACGCCGCCGGGTGTTCCTTCACAATCCAGTATACGAACGCAGCCAGCAGCACAAGAATCCCTGCGCCGGAAATGATCGATGCCGCAATCCTGTTATGATGATGTTTCACGGGTGCCTGTTCCATTGACGCTTCCTTTCTTTCGATCAGTATAGCATAACCGCGCGTGTTCGCTCAACCCCCGGCTGTAATTTTACAATCGTAAAGTTTCACATCTTTGCTACATTCATGCAGGTCAAAGTGTGATACAATAGTCTATTATACCGGAATACCGGGTTCCTTTGATCGGAGATACCGCCATGTTTGCGAAATTCAGCGTTAAAAAACCGTTTACCGTGCTTGTGGTCGTTCTGCTCGTCCTCGTGCTCGGCTATGTTTCCGTCAGCAAAATGACGCCGGATCTGCTGCCGGATATGAGCTTTCCGTACATCGTTCTGTTCACGACCTGCCCCGGCTCCTCGCCCGAGGAGATCGAGGCAAAGGTGACCAAGCCCATGGAGCAGGCGATGTCCGCGCTCGACCATATCAAATCGGTCACATCGAAGAGCAGCGAAAACGTCTCCGTCGTCTACCTCACCTTTGAGGACGGCACCGACGTCGATATGGCGTCGATCGACGTACAGAAGGCGATCGGCATGCTGACCGTATCGTGGGATGAAACCGTCGGCACGCCGGTTATGATGGAGCTGAGCTCCGACCTCATTCCCGTCACCGTTGCCGCGGTCTATGCAAAGGACAAGGATCCGCTCGAGCTCTCCGCATTCGTCAGCGACACGCTGCTTCCGCGGCTCGAAGGCGTTTCGGGCGTGGCGTCCGTCACGACCTCCGGACTCATCGAACGTCAGGTGGAGATCACGATCGACGACGACAAGATCGACGCGCTGAACGAAAAGGTGTATTCCGCAATCGACGAGGAATTTGAAGAAGCGACGAAGGAGCTCGACGAGGCGCGGCAGAAGGTCAAAGACGGCGAGCAGGAAATCGAAGAAAATCGCGACAAGCTCACCGAGGGACAGGACGCGCTCGACAGGGGAAGAGTCGTCGCGGGACGCACGATCCGCGAAGCGGAACAGAAACTGGACGATGCGGACCGGGAACTGAACGACACGATCAGCGAGCTTACCAGCCAGCGCGCCGCGCTCGCCGCGCAGCTGGACGCCGCAAATTCGATGCGCGCGCAGCTGCTGAGCCTCAAATACACGATCCGGACGCTGGAAACCGGAAAATCCATGCTCGATCAGTCGATCGCCGCGATCGAAAACGACCCGACGCTGACCGACGAGCAGAAGCAGAATTATATCGACGCGATCCGCTCCAGCGAGGAATACACCGCCATTCTGGAAGGGCTTTCGCAGGTGGACGCGCAGCTTGCCGCAAACGGGCTTGACCGCGGTTCGCTCGACGACACGATCGGCGAACTGGACGCGGCGATCCCGCAGATGGAGGAAGGTCTTCAGAAGCTCGACGAACTGCTCGAACAGGCAAACAGCGGAAAGCTCGATCTCGAAAAGGGACGCGAAGAACTGGAAAAGCAGAAGCGCAACGTGTACGGTCAGATCGGCGCGGCGCAGAATGCAATTGACGAGGGCAAGCAGGCGCTCGCGCTCGGCGAAAAGGAACTGGAAGCCGGAAAGGCGCAGCTTGAACAGGCGGAAAAAGCGGCGGCGGATCAGCTTGCCGCTGCCAAGGAAGCCGCGAATCTGCACACCATTCTGAGCAAGGACATGATCGCAAAGCTTCTTTCCGCGCAAAACTTCTCCATGCCCGCGGGATATCTCAGGGAAGAGGGAACGCAATGGCTCGTTTCCGTCGGCGACGAGATCGAAAGCGTCGACATTCTCGAACAGATCCCGCTGTTCTCCGCCGGGATCGACTCGCTCGATACCATCACGCTCGGCGACATCGCCGACATCCGCATCACGGACAACACGAACAGCACCTACGCGAAAATCAACGGCGAAAACGGCGTTCTGCTCTCCTTCTCGAAGCAGTCGAGCTATGCGACGGCAACCGTTTCCGACAGCATCGAAAAACGGTTCCGCGAGCTTGAAGAAACCTATCCCGGTCTTTCGTTCACCTCTCTGATGAGCCAGGGCGATTTCATTCACATGGCGATCTCGTCCGTCGTGGAGAATCTTCTGATCGGCGCGGCGCTGGCGATTCTGATCCTCTTCCTCTTCCTCCGGGACCTCCGTCCGACGCTGATCGTCGGCATTTCGATCCCGGTCTCGGTGCTGTTCGCGCTCGTGCTCATGTATTTCTCCGGCGTCACGATGAACGTCATTTCGATGTCAGGTCTCGCGATCGGCATCGGCATGCTCGTCGACAACTCGATCGTCGTCATTGAAAACATTTACCGGCTCAGAAGCGAAGGCGTTCCCGTCAGGGACGCTGCGGTGCGCGGCGTCAAGGAGGTCGCCGGCGCGATCACGGCGTCGACGCTCACCACGATCTGCGTATTTGTACCGATTCTCTTTGTGCAGGGTCTGACGCGGCAGATCTTCATGGATATGGTGCTGACCGTCACCTATTCCCTGCTTGCAAGTCTGATCGTCGCCATGACGGTCATCCCCGCAATGGTTACCGGCGTGATGCGCCGTCCCGTCAAGCCGCAGGGAAAGACCCGCAAAAAGCTGATGGCGGCGTTTGAATCCGCACTCCGCTTTACGCTGAAGCACCGCGCGCTCGCGCTGCTGCTTGCGCTCGTCATCCTTTTGGGATCCGCGTGGGCGGTCGTCCGCAGAGGCTTTGTCATGTTCCCGGAAAGCGGCGGCAAGCAGATTTCGGTCACGGTGCCGCTCGAAAAGGGCACGTCGTTTGAGGACGCGACGAAGATCGCCGACGAGTTCATGGAGATCATGTACACCGTGCCCGGGCTCACCGACGCAGGCGGCATGCTCGGCGGCGGAGTCACGTCGATTCTCGGTATGGGCGACGGACAGGGCACAAACGTTTCCGAACTGACGATCTACGGTCTGATTGACGAGAAGAGCGAGCTTTCGAGCATCACGATTCACAACACGCTTGACGAAGCACTCTCTCCGCTGAAAGCCGAACATCCCTATACGATCGCGGGCATGAGCACAATGAGCTTCTCCTCCTCCATGTCCGGCGACGACGTTTCGATCAAGGTCTACGCGAACGACCTTGCGGTGCTCAGCGACACGGCGCGCACGATCGCGGACGCGCTTTCCTCGGTCGACGGAATCAAGGAGGTCGACAGCGGCGCGGACGAAACCATGCCGACCCTGCACGTTTCCGTGGACAAAGCAAAGGCGGCGGCGCACGGGCTGACCGTTGCGGAAACCTACATGAAGCTCGCCGAGGTGCTGAAGAACACCGCGTCCTCCACCTCCGTTTCCGCGAACGCGACTTCGCTCGACGTCTCCGTCATCGCCGACTCCGGCGTGCCGCATTCCCGCGAAGCGCTTGAAAACCTTACCTTCTCCGTCACACGGCTTGACAAATCGGTCGAAACCGTGAAGCTCAAAGAGATCGCGACCGTAACCGAAACGACCACGCTTGCCTCGATCAACCGCATCGATCAGCGGCGCTGCCTGACCGTTACCGCAACGCTCGCGGAGGGCAAAAACGTCACGCTTGTGAGCCGCGACGTCGAGAAAGCGGTCAACGCGATCCCGCTTCCCGCAGGCTGCACGCTGACCTACGACGGGCAAAACGAGGCGATCAACAGCGCGCTGAAGGACCTTATCTGGATGCTCGCGCTCGGCGTGCTCATCATCTACCTCATCATGGTCGCGCAGTTCCAGTCGCTGCTTTCGCCGTTCATCGTCATCGGCACCGTGCCGCTGGCGTTCGCGGGCGGATTCCTTGCGCTGTGGATCACCGGAACCGAGATCGGCGTCGTTCCGATGATCGGCTTCATCATGCTGGTCGGCATCGCGGTCAACAACGGCATCGTGCTCGTCGACACCGCAAACCGGTTCCGCGATGAGGGCATGAAAAAGCGTGACGCAATCGTTCAGGCGACCGTCATCCGTCTGCGGCCGGTTCTCATGACCGCGCTCACCACGATCCTCGGTCTGCTGCCGCTTGCGATCGGGCTCGGCACCGGCGCGGAGATCGTTCAGCCGGTTGCCATCGTTTGCATCGGCGGGCTCACCTACGCGACGCTGATGACCGCCTTCATCATTCCGGTGCTCTATGACATCTTCCGCCGCGACAAAAAGCCGGAACCGGAGCCCGCGCCCGCGTCGGTCGAGCCCGATACGGAGCAGCTTCCCGAACAGGCATAACGCAGCCGGACGGAACAGAAGCCGTTTATTGCGTTTTCACGAAATCAGTTCCATTCGAAACGCGGGAAACCGATATTCCGATACAGGAGGAGATTCATATGAAACAGCGTGCATCGATCCGGATCGTCTGCATGACGATCATCTTTGCGGTCATGGTATCTTTTGGGGGGTGCGGCAGAAAGGCGGCAATTTCGTACGATCCGCAAGGCGTCTCTGATCTGATCGAAGAAATGGCGGTTGATTACGGCGCATACGGCACAGACGCCGAAGAGAAAATCGAGCGTCTGCTGAAGGAACTGGAAAAAGCCGACGCGGGCATTGCGGCGCGCTGGAGATCGATCATGAATATCTGGATGTCAAACGATCTCGGTCAGCCGCTGCATTATGACATTCTTCCGGACAAATTGCCGGATACGGACGAACTGTGCATCGTGGTTCTGGGATTTCAGCTGAACCCCGACGGAACCATGCGGGAAGAACTGATCCGGCGTCTCAACGTCGCGCTCGCAAGCGCAGAAAAATATCCCAACGCCTACATCGTTTGTACGGGCGGCGGCACCGCCGCGCAGAACGAATCCGCGTCCGAAGCGGGTGAAATGGCAAAATGGCTCACGGAGCACGGCGTTGAGAAGCATCGCGTGATCGTGGAGGACAACTCGATCACGACCGCGCAGAACGCGATCTTCACCTATGACATCCTGACGTCCCTGTATCCCTCGGTGAAGAAGCTCGCAATCGTATCGAGCGATTACCACATCGCAACCGGGGAGCTTCTGTTTCGGGCAGAATCGATCCTCCGCGCAAGCGTACCGGGAAACGAGAAGCTTGAAGTCGTTTCAAACGCCGCGTGGAAGGCGCCCTCCGGATCGCTTTCGACGATGTTTCAGGCAGGTGCGCTGATCGAGCTGTCCGGCGACGTCGAGACCGCATTCGAAATCTATTACGACAACTACGATATTCATGCGCTGCCTCCGCTGAAATAAGCGAAGCATATCGGAGCACGAAAAAACGGACCGCAGATGCGATCCGTTTTCTTCTCTTTTCATTCCTCCTCCGCAAGGGTGCGGAAGCGGGTGTACTCGCCCTGGAAGGCGAGCTTGCAGGTTTCGATCGGACCGTGACGGTTTTTCGCCACGATCGCTTCGCTTTCATTGCCCGCGGTGTCGTCATAGACGGCTGCGCGGTACAGCAGGATGACCATATCCGCGTCCTGCTCGATTGAGCCGGATTCGCGAAGGTCGGAGATCATCGGTCGGTGGTCCTGACGCATTTCGGGTCCGCGGTTCAGCTGGCTCAAAAGGATGATCGGGATGTTCAGTTCACGCGCCAAAAGCTTCATGGCACGCGTCATGTCGGAAATCTCCTGCTGGCGGTTGTCGCTCTTGCGTCCGCCCGTGCCGGTGCCCTGCATGAGCTGCATATAGTCGATAATCAGAAGATCGAGTCCCTGCTGTGCCTTGAGTCTTCTGCACTTCGAGCGGATGCTTGCAACCGTCGCTCCGGCGGAATCGTCGATAAAGAGCTTGCTCGCCTGCAGCGGTCCGGACACCTCCATCAGCCGCTGCATCTCCTCGTTGGACAGAGAACCGTCCTTGATTCGCTGGGAATCCACCGACGCTTCCGTACACATGATGCGCATCATCAGCTGTTCCTTGCTCATCTCGAGCTCGAACACCGCGACGGACCGGTTGTCATGCAGCGCGGCATACTGCGCGATATTCATGGCGAACGCGGATTTGCCCATTGCGGGACGCGCGGCGAGGATGATGAGGTCGCTCTTCTGCAGACCGTTCGTCAGCCGGTCGAGCTTCGAGAACCCGGTTGCGATGCCGGTGAGTTTGCCCTTGCGGTTGACGATCTCGCCGATCTGATTGATCGTATCCGGAACGATCTCCACCGCAGGCGTCAGCGTTTCGTCCGTCTTGCGCATGGAAATGTCGTAGATCTTGCGCTCGGCGTCGTTTAAGGAATCTTCGACGTCGCGCCGGTCGTTCATGCCGTCGCGGATCATTTCGTTGCCGACGCGGATCAGCGCGCGCTGAATGCTGTGCTCCTCCACGATCTTGCCGTAGTGCGAGACGTTCGCCGCCGTCGGCACAAAGTTCATGAGCTCGGTGAGATACACGAGCCCGCCCGCGCTTTCGAGTTTACCCGATTTTTCAAGCGCGTTGGAGAGTGTCACGACGTCGACCGCGTTGCCTGCCTGACGGATATTCCGCATGGCTTCGAAGATGCTCGCGTGCGCATCCTGATAAAAATCGTCCGGCTTCAGCTGCTCCAGCATTGAATCGAGCGCGCCGACGTCCAGCAGCATTGCGCCGAGAACCGAGCGTTCCGCCTCGATGCTGTGGGGCAGGGATTCTATCGTTGATTGTTCCATACTGTTTTCTTATCCTTCCGGTAATAGGATCGGCATGCACCGGACCGGGACCGAAATGCCCGGCGCGATCCGGCGGCGCGCAAAACGCTCATTCCTCGACGATCACCTTGACCGTCACGGCAACGCCTTCAAAGAGCGAGAGCTTTGCGGTATACTCGCCGAGCGCGCGGATCGGGTCGATCGAGATCTTTTTCTTATCCACATCCACGCCCTTCTGCTCCTTCAGCGCCGCGGAGATCTCCTTGCCCGAAACGGTGCCGAACAGCTTGCCGTTCTCGCCGACGCGCGCTTTGACATGAATCGTATGTCCGTCCAGCGACTGCGCGACCTCACGCGCTTTGACGCCGGCTGTAAACTTTCTGTGCTGTGCAGCGCTCTTCTGAATGTTCGCCGCGTTGATCGCCTGCGCGTCCGCGGGCTCCGCCATCTTGCGGGGAAGCAGGAAATTGCGCGCATAACCGTCGCTGACATTGACCACTTCGCCTTTCTTGCCGCTGCCCTTTACATCTTCCAAAAGCAATACCTTCATCGTCTGTTCCGTCCTTTCTTATTTTTGCGTGCTCTCCTGTTCGTACCAGTCGATCGCTTCCTCAAGCGTTGCGATCGCCTCTTGTTCGGTTGCGCCTTTGAGCTGTGCGCCTGCCATGGTGAGGTGACCGCCGCCGCCGAGCCGTTCAAGGATGACCTGTACGTTGATCTGTCCGTAGCTTCTGCCGGAGATCGCAACCTGTTCGTCCGTCTCCGCCAGAACAAACGCCGCGTTGATGCCGCGAATGCCGAGAAGCTCATCCGCCGCCTGCGCCGCCACAAGCTGCGCGTCCGGCGCATTCTTCGGCACGACCGAGATCGCGATGCCGCTGCTGCGGATCTTCGCATGTTCGACCACGTTTGCGCAGCGCACGTAGCTCTGATAGTCGTTCTGGAACATCTGCTTGACCGAGCTCAGGTCCGCGCCGTTCCGTCTCAGATACCCTGCGGCGTCAAACGTGCGCGATCCGACGTTGAACGCAAACTGCTTCGTATCGACCGTAATGCCCGCGAGCAGCGCGCTGCAGGTGAACGCCGACGGCTTGACGTTGTCGGCAAAATACTGCATGACCTCGGTGACCATTTCGCTTGCGCTCGATGCGCGCGTTTCGAGATAGTGCAGCGTCGCGTTGTCGATATAGTCCGCGTTGCGCCGGTGATGGTCGATGAGTACGATGTGCTCCGACCGATCCAGCAGCTGCGGCGCGACCGTGTTGGAAGCGCGCTGCGTGTCGACCACGACAAGCACGGAATCCTCCTTCATCATCTCGGCAGCCTGCTCCGGCGAAATAATCAGCGAGCCGGCGCCGGATTGCTCGAGCGTTTTGATCGCATCCTCGATCGTCGAATTGACGCGGTCGAGTACGATATAGGCGTGTGTTCCGACGTGATTCGCGCAGGTCATGACGCCGAGCGCCGCGCCGATGCAGTCCATATCGGAATTGCGGTGTCCCATGATGAAAACGTCGCCGCTGGTTTCCAGAAGCTGGAACAGCGCTTTTGAAAACAGTCTTGCCTTCACGCGCGATTGACGCGGGTCGCTCTGCCGTTTTCCGCCGTAGAAGCGGTAATCCGTTCCGTCCTTGACGACGACCTGATCGCCGCCGCGTCCCAGCGCAAGCTCCATCGCGCGGCGCGCGTCCTGCTCGGACTGCGAAAGCCGCGGCGCGATGCCGAAGCCGACGGAGAGCGAAACCGCCGAAGACGTGCCCGTTTCGATCCGGTGCGCCGATTCGAGCAGCGTGAATTTTTCCTGTTCGAGCTGCTGCATCTGCTTTGCTTCAAGCACCAGCAAAAACCGCCCGTTGTCGTATCTGCGGTAGATGCCGCCGAGACGTTTGGACAGGTCCGCGATCAGCCGCTCAACCTCCGCGAGCACCGCCGTGCTGTGGATCTCCGTGTCGCTCAGAAGCTCTTCATAGTTGTCCACGAAGATCAGCGCGACGTACGGCCGCTGTTCGGTATAGAGGCGCTGATAGTGTGCCGCCTCCGTGCGGTCGATCCAGTACTGAAACACAAGATCCCGGTCGCTTTCGCGTGAGACGAGCATGTTCATGACCTGATAGTTGCTGCCGTTATAGTCGATCTGCAGCGTGCGCATCGGCTGTTCGCCGTCGAACTCGGGAATCGCTTCGCGGATATTCGATCCGTCGAACAGGGAGGCAAACGCGTTGTTGCGCCAGGTGATTCTGCCGGAAAGGTCCATCACCGCAAACGGGACGGAGATGTTGTTCGACAGCGAGACGACCGCTCCGTCGTTCTCACGGAACACGCGATCCATCTTCGCCTGCTGCTTTTTTGCGATGCCCCGGAGAAGCAGCGTCATGATTACGAGCCACAAAAGCCCCGCACCGAGGATCGACAATGCAACGATATACTGCTTCGCAACAAGCGCGGTTGCGGCGGCGCCGACCAGAACGATCGACCCGAATGCAATGAGGATTCCGCTGTACTGTTTCATATCTGTCCCCCGTTCTTTCCGGTGTTCAAAGGTTTTCGCAGCGACGCAAGCATGCCGATCACCACCAGCAGGATTCCGCCGACGCTCGGCAGCATCACGAGCATGCCGAGCGCGATCCAGACGATCCATCCGCGTCCCATGTGCAGCCCGATATCCCGAACCGCACAGAGTCCCGCAAGCATGCAGGGCAGTCGCCACAGCACGTCCGCCGCCGAGAAAAGCGCGCTCGCCGTCTCCCAGCCGAACATGCCGAGCAAATACGTACCGATCGCAAGCACCGCCGAAAGGATCACATACCAGCGCTCGCACCGCCATTGTGCAAACCGCGGAAGCGGCGTAAGCGCCGCACCGCCGTTCCGGTTATAAAGATGCGACAGCAGCGTGTTCGAAAGCGACGCCGCCATCGCGCCGGCGAGCATCACCGATATGCAGATCGCTTCCGCGCTGTCCCGATAGAGCTCGATGACGTCCGACAGCTTCATGCCCGCAAACGACGCTTCGAGCAAGCCCGTAGGCTCGATCGACTTGCCGAGCAGCGTGACGGCGTTTCGGAACCATGCGTATCCGTCGCCGGTTTCGAGAAGCCCCGGCAGACAGAACCGGCAGTACAATGCAGCAAGGATCACAAACGATCCGTACAGCACCGTGCGGAAATTGGAGATTCCGAGCTTCTGCAGCGCAAACAGTCCGACGCCGGGCAGCGTGCACAGCAGCGCCGCATACCCCGCTGTTTTCGCATCGCGGAACACAAGCATGCCGCAGCCGAACGACAGCGCCGCAAGTCCCAGAAGGATCCACGGCGAAACGACCGCCGCGCTCCTTGCCCACAGCGACGGCACGACCGTCAGAACGACGAGCGTCAGCAGCGCTTTGATCATCAGAAACATCAGTGTCGCCCCGGGCAGTTCCGGACGCGGATTCCATGCCGAAACCAGCACAAGCAGCAGGGTTCCCGCCGCCGCGCCGAGCGTTATCAGCCATCGGAAATCATTCGGTTTGGATCGGATATAAGTTTCCATGTTTCCATTTTACGCGTTTTCCGTCCACGCGTCAAGCGAAACCGTAAAGAAACGCCGGGAGGTCCGAAGTCCGTCCCGGCGCGTGGTTCTTATTTGGCTTTTGTTCTGATTTCCTCGGTGATCCTTTCGATGAACGCGTCGACCGGCATCGCGCCGAGATCGCCGTCCTTTCTCGAACGGACCGCAACGGTTCCGCTTTCCGCTTCCTTGTCGCCGATGACGAGCATGTACGGGATCTTCATCATCTGCGCTTCGCGGATCTTGAAGCCGATCTTTTCGTTCCGGAGGTCGGTCTCCACACGGATGC
>CAMORL010000027.1 GCA_946623765.1 uncultured Clostridia bacterium | reverse complement strand
AACAATATACTGCAAATTGATAATCGAAAAGCTTTTCGCAGATGGCTTGCACTTCATGCTGACAATGAGAATGAATGTTGGGTCGAGCTGAAACGCGGCAGACCTGCCGCAGACGACAGGTTTTATGATCTTGACGCGGTGGAAGAAGCGCTTTGCTTCGGCTGGATCGACAGCACGTATAAGCTGATTAACGGGAAGCGAATGCAGAGATTTACGCCGAGAAAAAAGAACAGCCCGTGGACGGAGCTGAATAAAGAGCGTGTACGGCGATTGGAAAAGTTGGGGCTGATGACAGAGGCGGGAAGAGCAGTTCTTCCTGCCATGGGCGTACGGAGTTTTATAATCGATCCGGATATTGAGGCTGCACTTATAAAGGCGCGAGTTTGGTCAAGGTTCAAATCGTTCCCATCGCTTTACCGGCGAGTGCGAGCCGGAAACATTGCTTTTTATAAGAAACGAAATCCGGCTATGTATGAGAAAGCACTTTTTCACTTGATTACCGAAACGAAAAAAGGTAAAATGTATGGAGAATGGAACGACTATGGCAGACTTTTGGAATATTGATTCTCATCGTCGTCGAAGAGTAATTGTAAACCAAAGCACCTGTGCATATTCAGTTGTGAAATCATAAAGAGGGGATGCTGCTTATGATTCTGTTTTTATTGGCCAGTGCAGCAAGCTTTATTCCGTCGGTTTCCCTATTTCTGTGGCTCCGGAATCGCTTGAAGAAGGAAGAAACGTATAAAAAACTATGTACTCGAACGCTGCTGCACGGCGCCATGTGTATATTGCCGGTGCTTCTGCTGTCCGGAAGCAGCTATATCATTCTTCGATTGACTGGGCTTCATAATATAAATCCGCTTTTATATCAGGCACTATATACTATCATTGTATTGGCGCTGATGGAGGAAGCAGCAAAATATTGGGTCTTCCGGCGCATCCTGAAAAAGACGAAGTATGCGTATTCATGGCTGGACACAGCGGTTTTGATGACGATTGTCGGACTTGGCTTCGGTATGCTGGAAAGCGTCGTCTATGCAATCGGCGCCAGCGTGCCGGTTGTGCTGATCCGCGGCATCTGTGTTCCTCATGCCGGGTATGGTTTCCTGACCGGTTATTTCTACGGCAAGGGAAGTAAAACCGGCAAGCCTGCCGTAAAGTGGATTGGCTTTTTGCTTTCATGGCTGATGCATGGTCTTTACGATTTTTCGCTGAGTCAGGAGTTTATTGCAATCAATGATAATCTTATGATAGTAGCGCTCCTTTTAGCCGTGATGGACATTGTACTGGTGTTCCTCCTGATTGGGTTTGCACGAAAGGCAAAAAAGCAGCCGCTCTATATCGAGCCGCTGCCGGAAACGATCGGAAAAGAAAGCGAATGATTAAGGGAATGCCGGCAGAGTAACCGCGGCAATGTGCTGCAAAAAAACGGGGCGGAAGGATAAACGGTTGAACATGCTCCCGTGAACGAATGATCAAATATCAAAGGCTGTTGGCATTCATACTTTTAATTATATACATAAAAACAATAAAATATCAATCAAAAGGAGTTGACGATTATGTTTTCATTAAAAGGACCCGGACTGAAGATCTTTGCGGCGGTTCTCGCCGTCATAGCACTTGGATTTGGCATCTATTCGACCTTCATCCGACCGGCGGGGTTTGTTGACGGAACCGCGACCATTGTTTCTATCGAGGAAGATCCCGGTTATATACCGGACGCTGATAACCCGAATGATGTGAAGTACATTGTAAAGGCAACCTACACGGTCGATGGCAAAGAATATACCGCAACACTGAATTCCTATGATCCTGCTTACAAGGTAGGGGGCGAGGTCGCGATCAAGTACGATCCCAAGAATCCCGAAAAGATGACGTCGGGCTTTGGCATCGGTATCGCCGTCATGGTCATCGGTATCGTTCTTTTGGCTGTGGTCATCTTCCTGACCGTTAAGAAAAATCTATCTGTTAAGAAGCTCAGAGAGACAAACGGAGATATCACTTACGCGCCTTCTGTCAAGGGCGAGGAACGCGAACTGTACTTCCTGACTGATATCGGCACAATAAAAGGCGGTCATCGCCTTGAGGATAAGAACCACAGTGTATTATACGAAGCAAAGATGACAAAGTTCTCTCCGCTGAGCGCCTTTGAATTCGACTTTATCGACCACGAAAACAATAAGACAACCAAGCACCTCGTCGGTCATACCGAGGAGATGGACTGGAATTCGCTCCTGATCGATAATAACTACACCTTCACCATTGACGGCCAGGATGTATGGAAGCACCTCAGAAAGATTGGCGTTACCATCGATTCCCGTTTCGGCAAGGCAGAAGGCCTTATGCCGAGCTATACGATTCGCAAGGATGGCGAGGAGCTCGCCTATGCAGAGAACACCAGTCAGTATGCGCATGAAGAGGACGCCGAAGAACATAAGGTTGCAAGCAAGATCCCCGTACAAGGCTTCTACCGCGTTCACACGCGTGAGAAGAATCTTGATCTCCTGTTCATGATCTTAGTAGCCATGGCACGCAGCGGCGCTACAGACGAGAGGGGCGGCAGCCGCAGAATGTTGTTCAATACAATAAGCGGAAAATAATTAACTCGTATGAACGTAAAAGGAGGTGGAGACATGAAAAAATCATTTGCTGTTTTGTTCGCAATACTGATTGTCTTGATGGCGGTGGTTCCTATGATGTCTGCGCCTGCGGAAAGTGTCCCGGATATTTTGCCTGACAACGGTTTGCCGGTCGTGAACATCACGATCGACGAAAGTGCCGAAGGATACGGTACAATCAAGGAGATGAACGACAGCCCCGATCATTCTGTCAAATGTACCGGTACGATCAAGATCACCGTTCCCGATGGCTTTACCGGCGACTACAGCGACACCGCGCTGAGCGATACAGCGGTTCTGAAGCTCGATTACATACGAGGCAGAGGCAATACGACATGGATGCACGACAAGAAGCCCTATAAATTCAAGCTCGAAAAGGCGGCCGGTCTTCTCGGCATGGGCAAGAACAAACACTGGGTTCTTCTTGCAAACTATATGGACGTAACGCTGCTCAGAAACCGGATTGTCTCTTATATCGGCAGTGAGCTGGGACTGCGTTTTACACCGAAAATGCTGCCGGTTGATGTTGTGATGAACGGCGAATACCTCGGCAGCTACTATCTCTCGGAGCAGGTCAGGTTAGGTGATAACCGCGTCGATATTGACGAGCTGACGAACGAGGATAACAGCGAACCCGAGATCACCGGTGGTTATCTGATCGGGATGAAGCCTTATGGCGACGAGCCGGAACTGAACCGCTTCTATACCGACAGGGGTGTGGGATTCCTGTTCGATACTCCTGAATTCGAAACCGACAACCCGGCAGACGAAGTAGGCACCCCCGCGCAACTGACATATATTACCGATTATTTGCAAAAGGTCGAAGACGCAATCTATAACGGTGACCCGGGTAAATATATGGATCTGCAATCTGCCGCAGACTACTGGTGGGTGCAGACCTTCTCCTATAATTATGACGCATATTTTACCCCCAGCACGTATCTGTATAAGCCGCGTAACGATAAGCTGTACTGGGGGCCGCTGTGGGATTTTGACCTCTCTTTAGGGAAAACAATCACGCAAACCGAAGGGTTTGGTGTGCGAGAAACACCGTGGTTCGATTATCTCAGAGAAAATGACGAGAACTTTCGTCAGTTCTTAATTGATCGTTGGGCAGTTCTTGACGATATCATCACCGATATCGTGAGGGACGGCGGTGTATTGGATCGCTATATGAACGAGATCAAAAACTCATGGGAGGCTAATGCTCCGTTTGCAGAGGACTCCTATGCAGAATTTGATTATGAGATGGAAAGCCTGCGCACTTGGATGACGGAGCGGAAGGCGTGGATCAACGGTAATCTCAATCTGCTTGGAAAGGTACACAGCACCGTTACCTTTACATCTGACGGAAAAACGCTCGAACAAAGACAAGTGCTCACCGGACTGCCCTTAAGCAGTCTGGCTGATGCGCCCAAGAAGGACGGATATCTGTTTATCGGTTGGGAATATAATGGTGAGCCCATCAATCAGTACGATCTTCCCAACATTTGGGGGGATGCGGTCATCACTGCCTGCTTCCTCAGCGAAGACAAGGTCATCCATGCTGACAAGATCTTCTTTTCCGGCTATGATGCTTGGGCGGATATCGGGAATAAAATGTACTTTACTAATTATACGGTTACTCCCGAGGATGCGCATGATAAAGCAGTGACATGGAGTTTGTCCGATAGCAATATTGCTGAGATCAATCAGAACGGCGTTGTGACGATGAAGCAGGTTGGCGATGTCGCAATCACCGCGACACTGAGCTCCGGCTTTTCAAACACCTACACGCTGCACATCTATGACGGAAACGTAACACAGCAGAACAATCCGGAATCGATCATACTGGAACATCCCACGATCATGATGAAGGTCGGAGAATATGCTCAGGTAGTCGCCTATGCGTCCCCGCAGCCCTGTGAGACATATTTCAGTTATTCCGGCGATGACAGCGATATGATAGAGGTTCTTGATAACGGCGTAATCAGGGCATTCGCACCCGGAACAGCTACCGTAACCGTCACGCTGAATAACCTTGAAGCGATATGCACGATCAATGTAACAGACAGCGAGGAAACGCCCGCAGCAGAGCCGACCGAAGCTTTGGCTGAACCTACGACAGCTCCCGGGTCCTCTTTCCCCGCACAGCCGGCAGCCGACGCAAAGTCTGCAACAAACGAAACGCCGTCTTCCGGAAAGGACAACGCTGTTGCGACTGGCGAAAAAACAGTTGCTCTTGTACTCTTATCGGTGTTAGTCGCTGCAGCGGGAATTATTATGTGCGTTAGTTATAGGAAAACAAAAGTAAAATAACAATTATAGCCTTCTGAAAACGAAACAGGATCGACCGATCGGTCGACCCTGTTGCTTTTATGAGGCTTTTTTTCTGTATTTGCGGTCATAGAGCAGGGCGGCAAGCAGCACCACAAAGCACGAGCCCGCGTTGTGTACGAGCGCGCCCGTTGTGGGCGTGAGGACGCCGAGCACGGACAGCGTCACCGCAACGAAGTTGATGCACATCGACAGCGTGATCGCAAGCCTGATTGTGTTTACGGTCGCATTGGAAAGCCATTTCAGGTACGGGATGTTCGCGACATCGTCGGTCATGAGCGCAACGTCCGCCGCTTCCACGGCGATGTCGCTGCCCATCGCACCCATCGCAACGCCTACGTCCGCAATTTTCAGCGCAGGCGCATCGTTCACGCCGTCGCCGATCATGGCGATTGCGCCCCGCGCCTTCAGCGCTTCCAGCTGTTCGACCTTGTTTTCCGGCAAAAGATCGGCATGCACCTCATCGATCCCGACGCGCGAAGCAAAGTACGCCGCCGCTTTTTCGTTGTCGCCGGTCAAAAGCACCGCCTGCGTGCCGAGGGATTTGAGTTCCGCGACCATGTCCTTCGCCTCGGGACGCAGGGTGTCGGAAAGCGCGGCAATGCCGAGCACAGTCCCGTCACCGCCGATCAAAACCGACGCCTTGCCCGCCTGCCGCAGTTCATCCAGGGCGGCGCTTGCGCGGTCGGACAGCACGACGCCGTGTTCATTCAAGTACGCTTCGCTGCCGAGATAGTACGTTTGTCCGTCGATGACGGCTTTGACGCCCTTGCCCGCTTCCATTTTGAAATCGGAAACATCATACAGCTCCGCGCCGTCCGTATTCGCTTTTTCGACGATCGCGCGGCCCAGCGGATGCTCGCTGCGGCTCTCCGCGGACGCGGCAAGGCGCAAAAGCGCTGCTTCATCCATATCCGTAAGGGAAATGAGATCGCTGACCGTAAGCTTTCCGCAGGTGAGCGTGCCGGTCTTGTCGAACGCGACAGTTTTGACCTTCCCCATCTTTTCAAGCGCTTCGCCGGATTTGACGATCACGCCGTGCTTGGTTGCCTGCCCGATCGCCGCCATGATCGCCGTAGGCGTCGCAAGCACCAGCGCGCACGGGCAGAACACGACGAGCACGGTCACGCCGCGCACGACGTCGCGGGTCAAAAGCCATGCAAGGATCGCGATCAGCAGCGCAACCGGTACGAGCCAGCTCGCCCATTTGTCCGCGATGCGCTGTGTGGGCGCCTGCTTTTTGTCCGCGTCCTCGACCATGCGGATGAGTTTCGAAAGCGAGCTGTCCGCGCCGACCGCGGTCGCTTCGACGTCGATCGAGCCGAAGCGGTTGATCGTGCCGGAAAACACCGCGTCCCCCGCCGTCTTGTCGACCGGCAGACTTTCGCCGGTCATGACCGACTGATCTACGGATGTTTCGCCGACCGTGATCACACCGTCCGCCGGAATCGTTTCGCCCGGCAGGATGCGCAGAACGTCGCCCATCCGGATCTCGGATGCGGGAACAACGATCTCTTTGCCGTCGCGGATGACGCGTCCGGTCTCGGGCGAAAGCGCGATCAGCTTTTTAAGCCCCTTTCTTGCCCTTGCGGTCGTCATATCCTCAAGCAGCGCGCCGATCTCCATGATGAACGCCACCTCGCCTGCGGCGAACAGGTCGCCGATCAGGATCGCCGCGATCATCGCCATTGAGATCAAAAGCGCAGACGAGATCTTGGCGACACCTTTGTTATGGATGATGCGCCATATCGCAAGATACAGAAGCGGAATGCCGCAGATCACCACGCATACCCACGCAAGCTGTTCGCCCCAAGCGACGCCGACACGCGGCAGAATAAAAGACGCGAGCAAAAACACGCCGCCGACAATCGTCATGGGCCAGCCCGCAAGAAAATCGTTGATTTTTTTGAACATATCGTTTCTCCGTTGACAAACGCCTTTCAAAGGCGTATGATTTGTATGATACAGAACATATTGTTCGATTATGATTGTACGAATCGCTCTGCACAAATACAAGAAGCAAACGCGGTCAGAAGTACGATACGGAACATTTTATGTAAATTGTACAGGGGAAAGCGATGGATAGACGACAGCAAAAGACGCGAAAGGCGGTATTCGAGGCGTTTACGGCGCTGCTTGAAAAGAAACCGTATTCGAAGATCTCGGTGCAGGAAATCATCGACACGGCAAATATCGGGCGCAGCACGTTTTATGCGCACTTTGAAACGAAAGACGAGCTGCTGAAAGAGCTTTGCAAGGAGATCTTCGATCACGTCTTTTCCGAGCATCTTGAGCGCGAGCGCACACACGATTTTTCCGCGCGTGAAAAGGACCTCAAGGCAGAGGTCACACATATTTTGTACCACCTGGACGATAACCGGGTCTATCTCAAGAGCATTCTTTCCTGCGAAAGCGGCGAGATGTTCATGCAGTATTTAAAGGCATACCTTGTGACGCTGTTCCAAAACGAGGTCGAAAAGCGTGCAGACGTTCCCAAGGACTATCTTCTGAATCGTACGGTCTGCGACTTTGCCGAAACCGTCCGCTGGTGGATGGCAAACGACCGTTATTCGGCGGAGGACGTGAGCCGGTTCTTCTTTTCCGCCGCGCCGTGCCGGTAGGGAACACGGAAACTGCACGCTGTTTCGGAGACGGTTCGTTCATGGAGCGAACGGACAAAGATGCTTTGAATCCGATGTATGATACGGATCATAAATACTGCATGCAGCTTCAAAATGAACTTGCAGTATTTGCAATACTCTTTTATGACGCCGATAAATGATAAAAGGCGTTTTTCCGCGACACGTCCGATTCAAGCTTGGTTTTGGAAGCAAAGAAACGAAGCGAGTCAAAACCTGTTGGACATTTGTTGGACAGAACTTGATACAATATATTTCTATATCACAAAGCATAGGAGAGAATAACGAAAATGAACACAACTAAGCAACTCAAACTCTGGCGCTGTGTCGCCGTTATAGCCCTCTGCGCGCTGATCGCCGTCTGCGCTCTGTATGCCTTCGGCGTCGGTTGGAAGACGTTCGCGGCAGCGAAGGACAAAGTCGCGCCGCTTTCACGCTGGAACGAGGGGTTCGGCGCAAAACAGGCGCTGATCGACTATGTCACCGCTGTGACGACGGAAGGCAGCAAGGACTTTATTCCGGTTGAAGATCGCATCGCCGTGTTTGACATGGACGGCACGCTCACCTGCGAGACGTACTATACCTATTACGACACGATGATGTTCATCGAATATTGCCTTGTCGATCATCCGGAGCGCGTTTCGGACGAGCTTAAGGCGGCCGCGGCGGCGATCCAGCCGGGGTATCTTGCCGACGAGACGCTTGCGCGGAACTTTGCAAAGGCATATGCGGGCATGACGGTCGAGGAGTTCTCCGATTATGTGACGGAATTCGGCAAGAAGCATACCAAAAGCTTTGAAAACATGCGCTACATCGACAACTTTTATCTGCCGATGGTCGAGCTTGTGGAATACCTCTACAATAACGATTTTGAGATCTGGGTCATCAGCGGAACCGAGCGCACGACGACCCGCGTGATCGTGGCAAATTCCCCGATCCGGGATTACGTTTTGCCGGAGCATGTGATCGGCACGGACTTCGAGGTCAAGGTAAAGGGACATGAAGGCGAACCGTCCAACATGGATTTCAAGTATGAAAACGGCGACGAGCTTGTTCTGACCGGCGGCTTCATCCAAAAGAACCTGCACGCCAACAAAACGATCTACATTGAGCGCGAGATCGGGAAGCGTCCGGTGCTGGCGTTCGGCAACAGCGGAAGCGATACGAGCATGATGAATTACACGATCGACGCAAGAAATCCGTACCGTGCCGAAGCGTACATGGTCGTTGCGGATGACAAATTCCGCGAATGGGGCAAGCAGGATTGGGATTCGAAGTCTGCGGACTATATCGCAAAGGGCTATATTCCGATCTCCATGAAGAGCGATTTTGCCGTGATCTATCCGGACGGCATCGTGAGGGCAAAGGAACAGTATGTACCGTTTGTGCTCGACGAAGCGCTTGCGCCGGCGGCATAACAGGGGAGACCTTGTATTCCGGAAGAAAAAAGGATTGCGATCCTTTGATGCGCATCCTGCCGATCGGTGTTCTGCCGATCGGCTGTACGAATGCCGATCCGCGCAGCCGCAGAGGAAACCGAAACCGAGCGGGCGGCGGTGAACGCTTCGATCCCCGGGAAGGCGAAAACGAGATTTCGTATCGCATTCTCTCACGCTGCGCACAGAAGCCGACCTGTCGCTTTGATCCGGCGCAGACAGACGCCGACATCGCCCCTGTGCGGATTTCGAAAAGCGGTAATGTGCGGAACATATACACCGATATCAAAAGGAGAAACCGATATGCTGAACATCGAGAGCAAAAGAAACGCGGCAGAACTGACCGTCGCGCTTTCCGGACGGCTGGATACGAACACCGCTCCGGAGCTTGAAAAGGCGTTGAACACCTCTTTGGAGGGCGTGAACATGCTTTTTATCGACATGGAAAAGCTCGATTACATTTCATCCGCGGGACTTCGCGTGCTGCTTGCGGCGCAGAAGACCATGAACGAACAGGGCAAAATGACGATAACGCATGTCAATGAGGCGATCATGGAGATCTTTGAGGTTACAGGTCTTTCGGACATTCTGACCATTGCATAGACAGAAGGAGACAAAACCGTGCGGCATCCGGTGTGCGGCGGGAACGGCTTTGCCGCGGCACTGCCGATCGCTGCTGTCGTCCTATGGACGCGCAGACAAAAGCAAAGAAGGGAACAGTCACAATGAGAAACCGAATGATCCTCGCGGCGCTGGCGGTGCTGCTGTGCGTGTGCGGCTGCGCAAAGCCGGAACCGACGAAGGAAACGCTTGTGAAAACGGTATCGATTGGGGAAACGGAAATGGACTATTTGCACTTTGGTAATGAAAACGGCGAAAAGCTCGTCATTCTGCCGGGGCTGGCGCTGAAAAGCGTCATGGGATCCGCCGAAGGGATCATCTCCGCATATGCGCTTCTCGCAAAAGATTATGACGTGTATCTGTTCGACCACATCAAGGAGGAGCCGGACGGTTACACCGTTAAGGATATGGCGCAGGATACGCTTGCTGCGTTCGATGCGCTGGGGATTGACCGCGTACATCTGATGGGCGTTTCCATGGGCGGCATGGTTGCGCAGCGGATTGCGATCGGCGCGCCGGAACGGGTTTCGTCCCTCATACTTTGCTCCACGGCAATGAACACAGCGCACGGCAACCGGGAAGCGTTTGCAAACTGGATTTCGCTTGCCGCCGCGCAAAATACGCCTGCGCTGATGAAAGCGTTCGGCGAAAGCGTCTATACGCCGGCGTTTTATGCGCGGTATAAGGATGCGATCATCGCTTCGGGCGAAGGCGCGACCGCGCGAGATTTTAAAAACTTTCTGATCTCCGCAAAGGCGGTTTTGTCCTTTGACGTCTCAAGCGAGATTCAAAAGATTGTCTGCCCGGTGTTGGTGCTGGGCGCAGACGGGGATCGCGTTCTGGGCGTGCAGGCGTCTTACGATCTGATCGAAGCGCTGCGCTGCGAATCCTATATCTACGAGGGGTATGGGCACGCCGTCTACGATGAAGCGCCAGATTTCCTCAACCATATCGCCGCTTTTCTGAGAGATGCAGCGATGTAGTCCGAAAACAGAGGGTCTGCCGCAAATAATCCGCCCGGAGAACAGTTTTCTCCGGGCGGACTGTGTTTTGGGATTCCTTCTTCCCCGTTATTTTTTGCGACGCGGTCAAAGCGAGGGTTATGCGCCGAGCTTTGTCCTGAGCGCGTCAAGCTGCTTTTCGGTAAGCCCGATTGAGCTGAGATAGGAACCGGCCTTCTCACGAAGATTCGCCGTTTCAAGATCCTCGACGCCGAACAAGGCGCACAGGGTCTTTACAAGGTTGTTTCTCAACAGGATGTCGTAGGTTTCATTCCCTTGTTCGACATGATAGAAGTTGCGGTATGTCGCCATATAATCCGCCTTGACCTCTTCAACGGAAGCGCCGGCAAAGCATTCGAGGATCGCACACAGCATTCCCGTGCGGTCCTTGCCCTCCTTGCAATGCACAAGATACGGCCCGTCGTTTTCGATCAGAAACAGCACGCAGGCTTTGACCTTTTCACCGAAATCCGCGCTTAAAAAATCATAGCCCATCTCGACGTTCAGAATGCTGCACCCGCTGTAGTAACTGTCCGCAAAAGCTTCAAACGCCGTCATTGCCGCTTCGGAATCACTGAGATTGATCACGGAACGGATCCCCGCGTTTTCCGCCGCCTGCATAGCAGTTTCGTTTCTGCCGAGATCGGGATCGATCGGCGAGCTGCTGCGATAAAGAATGTTCTCCCGGATGCCGGTGACCTTGACGGCTCTGAAATTTGCAAAGTCCGCATCGGAGAGATCGGCATAATCCGTGCGCACGTTCGTCCGTGTGAGATTGCGGGCGTCGTATTCCGCTCGATAGCCCTGCTTTTCCTTCAGGACGATCCCGACCTCGGCGACGTTCATATTCCATCGGTAACCGGGATCTGCCTCGATCGTCTGCTTTTCGGCGATTCCCGTTTCGCTCGCAAAGGATCCCATATTGATCGCAAGCGCGATCTCGTTGTCCTCCGTGTCGAACCGGCAGATCATGCATCCGACGTCGACGTCGGTGTAGGACGTTCCGACGGGAAGCTCGAATGTCCGATCCGAAACCTTAACGGTAATGATATCGCCGACCTCGATGCCGTTCGCTTTCATCTCATCAAACGACGTATCCAGCGTCACGTTTCCGGATTTCTTGATCTTCGTAATTCCGACGGTAAAAGACGCTGCCGCCTTTTTACAGCCGGCAAAGAGAAGAACGACCGACAGAGCGGCGAGAAGGATGCAGCCTGTTTTTCGAATTGCTTTCATATTGTTTTCCTTTCCGTTCGGATTATTTGACCCAAATTGCGAAATGCGGCTTTTCGGGAAGGTATTTGTTCCGAATGCGATCGCCCTTAGGGGCGCGTCCGGGCACGCTGCCGAACCGCGCGCGTTCTCCTTTATGCTGTCAGTATAGCACGGATACACGCATTTTTCAAAGGAAATCCATTCCGCAGCGAACAGGCGGAACAAAGACTGTAAGGGAACGGCCGGCGCGGGACGAATCCGGTGTTTCGTCCGCGTGACGCAGCTGAGTCTGCCTTGTCTGGGTGGTCCTCCCGTGACGCGATCCGTAAGCCGAAGCAATTTTCCAAAGCGTTTGAAACAGCTCAGGAACAGGATACCCCTTTTCGGAAAAGTGTGCTATACTGTTGCGCAAAGGCAGGTGGCTCGGATGAAACGGACGCCGATCGGCGAGCGGAAGCTCCCGGCGTATACGCGCGGCGAAGAAATCATGAACATGGTCAGCCATATCGTGGGCGGCGCGATCGGAATCGCGGTGCTTGTTTTCGGCATTCTGTTTTCCGCGCGAAGGCATGATGCGTGGGGCATCGTCAGCGTTTCCGTATACGGCGCGGCAATGATCTGGCTGTACACGATGAGCAGCATCTATCACGGGCTTCGTCCCGGACGCGGCAAAAAGATCATGCAGGTATTGGACCATTGCACGATCTATGCGCTGATCGCGGGAACCTATACACCGATTCTGCTTGTCGGAATCCGGCCGCTGTATCCGGCGCTCGCGTGGGTCTGCTTCGGTCTCGAATGGGGGCTTTTAGCGCTGACCGTGACGCTCACCGCGATCGATCTCAGGAAGTACCGGGGGCTGTCGATGACCTGCTATATCGCGATGGGATGGCTGATCATCTTTGCCGTACCGCAGACGATCGAAGCCATGTCGCGCGCGGGGTTCTACTGGCTGCTGGCGGGCGGCGTCGCCTATACGGTCGGTGCGATCCTCTATGGAATCGGCAGCAAAAAACGCTGGTTCCACTCGGTCTTTCATTTATTCGTGCTGCTCGGCAGCATTTTGCAGGCGGCGGCGATCCTGCTGTATGTACTGCGATAAATCATTTGTTCGGAGAATGCGTGATGAAAAAGATACGAATCTTTCTGCTTGCTGCGTTTCTGCTTTTGACGGCATGCGCGAATGAAAAACAGCAAACGTCCGAACCGGTCGATACGAAGATCGGGGAAGACGTGATTGCAGCGCAGGAAACCCCTTCGCCCGCGCCTGCCCGGACCGGCGCGGAATCGTTTGAAGGCTTCTATACCGACGGCAAAGGAAATACCGCCGTAATCCGATGGTACGGCGACGATTGCATGCTGTCCGCAAACCTTGACGGCGCGGTGTTTGTCGAAGACGCAGCGGGAATGTCGAACGGCGACGGTCTCGTTTTTCATACGGTTGACGACGCTGAAAATTCGATGACGCTGTCGCTTTATCGGGACGGCGAAACCTACACGCTCCGGGTGGAGGAAAGCACGCGGGCGGCGCTTCCCGCGGGAACAGCGTTCGAGGGATTCGTCCGGACGACGGAAGAACCGTCTCCTTTGGACGGCGCATCCGACGGCGGCATCGATCCGTCCGAGGCAGAGGAACGGCCGAACGGGCATTATGTGTTTCAGCCGAAGGTCTGCTCGGTCTATTTGGAGGAAATCTTCGGCAGGGAGATGTGCGACGCGTGGTTCAGCCTCGTCGACGCGGTCCTGGCGGGCAAGGATACCTTTGCCTGTCCGGATCAGCATACATACGATTGGGTCATGGGGCAGTTTCCCGAGCGGTGTCTGCCGATCCTGCCCGAGCTGATCGACTATGCCTATGACCGCGAGCATTCCGTTGTTGACGGCGTTGCGCGCTTCACATATCTCGTCCCTCCCGAGGAAGCCGCGGAGAAGATCGCGGCATTCGGCGCGCAGATCGAAGGCATCCTCAACGAAGCGCTCGGTGACGGCGACTCGGATTTTGAGAAGGTGCTTCGGCTGTATATCTATTTTTGCGAACACTATACATACGATTACGAAACGTTCGAACGCATGTATCGGGAATACGTGCCGGACGTCACCGCGCTGCGCTTCTTCCGCACGGGCACCGGCGTTTGTCAGCAGATCTCTTTCGCCTACTCCTATCTGCTGATGCAGGCGGGCGTGGATGCAGCGACCGTGAGCGGCGGCGGTCATCAATGGAGCTGTGTCCGCATCAACGGACGCGATTATCACGTGGATCCGACGTTCGTGATCTGCGAGCCGTACGCGCTGTCATATGTTATGATGACCGACGAACAGCGAAAGACGACCGGTTACGCAAAAGAAGATTTCGTCTTCGCTTCAAACTACTCCGTCGATCATCCGCATCCCGACTATGCTGCGGATGACGATCACTTTCGTCCCCTGTGGGAGACGACGTTTGAGTCGCTTTCCCGCGAGACCCGCACCGTCGTCTGTGCGATCGGGGAGGACGAAAACGGCGAGCGGCGCTGCCTCGAATTCGACTATACCGGTTATTGAGACGGAGCCGTTCCGAACAGTCCCGCTCTTATCATATGATTACCTTGGAGGAAGAACCTATGGAAAAACGAATCGTCGTCAACGCAGGACCCCGCATGGGATGGAATGCCGAAACGCCTTCGAAGCCGGCAAGGCTTTGGCAGCGCGGGCGTCGCGATAGAACGATGATCAGACGACCTTAAGGCGGTCAAATTTCCGAAACGAACGTTTTCCTGTAAGAAAAGGAACCGTTAAGTCCCTCTTTCGAGGTTTTAACGGTTCCTTTTTACATGGAAAGAAATCAGAATTCCAGATTCCTGTCGGTCTCTTTAGAGAAGACATGCGCGACGTTGCCGCGGAAGGTGAAGCGGACTTCGTCGCCCATCGAGAAGTTGCCCTTCATATCGACGGTCGGAACGATGATGATGACGTCGCGACCCTCTGCGGTGATGTGCAGATGGACGGAGGAACCCATCATTTCGGCAACGTCAACCTTTCCCGTGATGCCGCCGTTCTCGCTGAGATCGGTGTGCTCCGGACGAACGCCGAGCGTCACGTCCTGCGACTGCACGTCGTTGTTCAAAAGACGCGCTTCCTTTTCGGGATCGAGTTCAACGCGTTCGTTTGCGATCTCGACAAAGTACTTGCTGCCCTCTCTGACGAGCTTCGCGTCGAAGAAGTTCATGACAGGCATGCCGATGAAGCCCGCGACAAACAGGTTCGCCGGATGGTTGAACACATCCTGCGGCGTGCCGATCTGCTGCACATAGCCGTC
>CAMORL010000026.1 GCA_946623765.1 uncultured Clostridia bacterium | reverse complement strand
TGAGGTCTGCAAGACCTGCATAGCCCCAACCGTCACGGATGCCGCAGTGCACGTCGTTCGTGAACAGAATGATCGTGTCGCCCGTCGGTTCTACGGGAGCTTCTTTGGGTTCCGCAAAGAACTGGAAGGTGTAGACCGCGGTGTTGCTGCCCATGCCGTACACGGTGAAGTAGCCGCCGTAGAATTCGATGTACTGCGCCTTGCCGTTGTACTGTGCGCTGTCGCACTTGATGTAGTAGCCGCCTTCAACGGGCTCGAGCTGGAACAGCGTGTTTGCCGTGTTTTCTTCGGTGCGCTCTACGAGCTGTACATTGGTTCCGTCTGCAAGCAGATACTGACCTTCGGCGGTTTTGAACGCATACGCGTAATAGCCTTCGGCTGCCTTGACGCTCAGTTCGGGCATTTCTGCATCGGCCGGGACGTACGTGACTTCGACGGTCAGAACGACTGCGGAATCCGGAACGTCGAGAACACCGTCGGTCAGCGTTGCGTCTGCCGCAACGAGCTCATGCTTTTTGTTGTTGTAGAGGTAATCCTCACCCGTCATGACCTTGCTGCCTGCGGGGTAGAAGATGACAACTTCGTCACCGTCAGCAAGCGTCTCGACAAGCTCCATCTTCGTTCCTTCCGGCTCGGGATCCGGCTCGGTGGACGGAGAGGGTTCGGGATCGGTGGACGGAGAGGGATCCGGCTCAGTGGACGGAGAGGGATCCGGTTCTTCCGCTTCTACCTTCTTATAGAGGGAGGGAAGATAGTAGTTCGATCCGGTGGTGCTGGCCTTGTAGTACCGGAAGAACGGCTGATCGTTCGAATTGTTCAGCTTGAATTCGCGGGCCGTGTCGGTGGTCATGGTGATCGAAACCTTGAGATCGCTGCCCAGCGTAATGCCGTTGACAACTGCTTCGTCACCGAAAACAACGGTATTGCTGCCGTTTCCGGCACCGAGGTACTTGCCTGCGCTGTTTTTGAGCGAATACCCGCCCTCAACAACTGCGATTTCGATCTCGTTGGCTGTGTAATCGCCTTCGATCGTGTTGTCGACGATGCTTTCGACGCGAACAAGATTGTTCGACGTTGCCGTTGTACCGTTGAAGGTATAATAGGCGCCGTCGATCTTCTTGCTGTCGACAACAACCAGGTAGGATCCGTCAGTCAGATCTTCGGCAGATTCGACCTTTGCATAGGTCGGAACCGCGTCTTCGGCGGAAGCCGTCGAAAGCTTGACCGCGGGAAGCAGGGCAAGCATCATCAGGACTGCCAGGACCAGAGAAATGGTTTTTCTCATGTTTCGTTTCTTCCTCCTTACTGATTTGAACTTGTCGTATCCATATATCAAAAGATATAGGTATACAGTTCTATACGCAAACATTATACTTGAAACAATGTCAAATAGCAAGCCCCTTATGAAAGAAATGTGAAGAAAAAATGAACCGGATGTTACAAGCCCCGGGATTACTGGCTTTTTCCGCGCAACCCGTTTCCGGCAGCAGGTCCGGATCTTTTCTCAACAATAGAAAAAAAGGAAGGATCGCACTCTGGATCCTTCCAAGGGATTTCAAAACAGTCCGACGATCGTTCCGTTCTCATCCACGTCGATCTGCTCGGCGGCAGGATGTTTCGGCAGTCCCGGCATCGTCATGATGGAACCGGTCAAAGCGATCACGAAGCCTGCGCCCGCCGCAACGCGCAGCTTCCGGACGGTCACGCGGAAGCCGCTCGGCACACCGCGCTTTTTCGGATCGTCGGAAAAGCTGTACTGTGTTTTGGCGACACATACGGGCAGCGTACCGAATCCGAGCGCTTTCAGGCGGTTCAGTTCCGCATGCGCGCTTTCGGTAAAGATCACGCCGTCGGCGTGGTAGATGCGCCGCGCGATCGCATTGAGCTTTTCTTCAATCGGAGAATCCGCGCTGTAGCAGAAGCGAAAACGGTTCGGCTGCTCACAGAGCTCGATCACCCGTTCGGCAAGCGCGATGCCGCCGGCGCCGCCCTTTTCCCAGACCTCGGATACGACGGTGTCGAGGTTGTGCGCAGCGCAAAGCTCGTGCAGCAGGTTCAATTCGGCGTCGGTGTCGGACGGGAACCGGTTGATTGCCACGACGCAGGGAAGACCGAACACGTCCCGGATATTGTCCGCGTGCCGCAGCAGATTCGGAAAACCGGCGATCAGTGCGGCGACGTTCTCCTCGGTCAGATTGTCCTTTTCCACGCCTCCGTGATACTTCAGCGCGCGTACCGTCGCGACGAGCACCGCCGCTGCAGGACGAAGATCCGCCATGCGGCATTTGATGTCGAAGAACTTTTCCGCGCCGAGATCCGCGCCGAACCCCGCTTCCGTGACGACGTAATCGCCGAGTTTTTGCGCGAGCTTTGTAGCAAGCACGCTGTTGCAGCCGTGCGCGATGTTTGCAAACGGCCCGCCGTGAATCAGCACGGGCGTGTGTTCAAGCGTCTGCACAAGGTTCGGGCGGATCGCGTCTTTGAGAAGCGCGGCCATTGCGCCGTGCGCTTTAAGATCCTTTGCGGTGATCGGTCGATCGTCCTCCGTATACCCGACGACGATGCGGCCGAGCCGTTCCTTGAGATCGCCGAGACCGGACGCGAGGCAGAGGATTGCCATGACCTCGCTCGCGACGGTGATGTCGTATCCGTCTTCACGCGGGATGCCGTTCGCCTTGCCGCCCAAGCCTACCATGACCTTGCGGAGCACGCGGTCGTTCATGTCCACACAGCGCTTCCAGACGATCTTGTCAAGCGCGAAACCGAGCTCGTTGCCTTGATGGATATGGTTGTCGATCATGGCGGCAAGCAGGTTGTTCGCAGCGCCGATTGCGTGAAAGTCTCCGGTAAAATGCAGGTTGATATCCTCCATCGGAACGACCTGCGCATATCCGCCGCCCGCAGCGCCGCCCTTGATGCCGAATACGGGACCGAGACTCGGTTCACGCAAGGCGGCGACCGCGCATTTGCCCAAACGGTGAAGCGCGTCTGCCAGTCCGATCGTGGTGGTCGTCTTACCTTCGCCCGCAGGCGTCGGCGTGATCGCGGTAACGAGGATCAATTTGCCGTCCGCGCCGTTGATGCGGCTCGGATCGAGTTTTGCCTTATATCTGCCGTATAGTTCGACGGCGTCTTCGGGAATGCCGGCGGATGCGGCGATTTCCGAGATCGGAAGAAGCGATGCGCTCTGTGCAATCTGAATGTCGCTCAGCATAATAACCTCCTGT
The DNA here is from genome assembly GCA_946623765.1 of uncultured Clostridia bacterium. The sequence goes on along the minus strand of CAMORL010000026.1, from coordinate 11,956 downwards.
TCATCCAAAGCAGAATGATACCAAATCGGTTTGAATCTGTAAAGAGGCGGAACGGACGAAAATAATGGTGGAAATCGGAGGAATGCTGTGGTATACTGTATACGGACGGTTTTGTGCCGTTTTAGTACCGATCGAAAGGATTTCAGTATGAAGGTTATCAAGAAGATCGTCCTGACGGGCGGACCTGCCGGCGGCAAAACGACGCTGACGTCGCGTCTTGTGAAGGAGCTGTCGAGCATCGGCTACCGCGTGTTCATCGTTCCGGAAGCGGCGACGGAACTCATCAGCGGATTCGGGATCAAGCCGTTCGGAAACTGCCTCTCCATGTTTGATTTCCAGTACTTTGTCGTATCCTCTCAGCTGCACAAGGAGAAGATGGCGTGGGAGGCGGCGCAGCTTGTCCCGGAGGACAAGATCGTGATCCTGTGCGACCGCGGCGTGATGGACGACCGGGCATACGTTTCGCAGAAGGAATTCAGCCAGGTCATCGCACGGTTCAATCTGACGGAAAAGGACATCCTTGCGTCCTATGACGCCGTTATCCATCTGGTATCCTCATCGAAGGGGGCGGAGTTTGCCTATAATTACGACAATGCCGCGCGATATGAGACCCTGGAACAGGCGAGGGAGAAGGAGGACGCGACGCTGCTCTGCTGGCGCAGCCACAAGCACCGCGTTGTGATCGGCAATTCCTACAACTTCGAGAACAAGATCCGCAAGGCAATGAACGAGGTCTACACGATCCTCGGCGAGATTCCGCCTGCACAGAGCGAGCGCAAGTTCCTGATCGAGTATGTGGACGAAAGCGTGCTCGCGCCGTACGATCCGGTCGAGCAGAACATCACGCAGACCTATCTGAAAGCGCGCGCAAAGGGCACGGAGCGCCGCGTCCGCAAGGTCGTCTCCAACAACGCGATCTCCTATTTCTACTGCGAAAAGCGTCCGATCTCTCCGATCGAACGGATCGAAAACGAACGTCTGCTGTCGCAGAAGGATTACATCCGCAAGACCGAGGAGGTCGATCCGGAGTACGGTTCCGTCAGCAAGCGTCGGTTCTGCTTCCGGTATGACGGACATTACTGCACGGTCGACACCTATCCGACCAATGCCGACACCGCGATCCTCGACGTGCAGCTGAACGACAAGGATGAGGAAGTCGCTCTTCCGCCGGAGATCCGCGTGATCAAAGAGGTCACCGGGGATGTCAATTACCAGGGACACATGATCTCAAAACGCCTGACACAGCTGTAAGACTGACAATCAAAAAGCCCGCCGGATTTCCGACGGGCTTTTTGCTGAAAGATAGGTTTGATTACTGCTCTTCCGGATGCTCCGGCGCGGGCGCGTTTTCGACGACGGACGCAACCTGCTGCGCGGCATTCTGCGCCGCCTGGTTTGCATGCTGCATGGCTTCCTGCTGACGCTGGAGCGCAAGTTCGGCGTCACGCTGCGCGGCTTCCGCACGCGCCTTCGCTCTTGCTTCCTGCTTTTCCGCTTCGAGACGCGCTTTCTCCGCGCGTTCAAGACCTTCAATGCGCGAATTGATCGCGTTGAGCTCTGCGACGTAATCGGTTGCGCCGAGCGAGATCGCCTTAGTTGCTTTCTTGGTCAGTGATTTGATATAGAGCGCCGCAACGATGCTGCCGCCGATCAGAAGTGCGGCGGGGATGAGATTCAAGCCCCAGCTGCCGCCGGAAAGGCAGGCAATCAGATAGGTAATCATGGCAAGTATCGCGCCGCAAACAATGATGACCCAGTAATTCTTGGAAATCTTGCCGAGCTTCGTGTACGTATCGATCTGTGTACGCGTGTCCTCGGGCATGGCTTTCAAAAACCCCTTTTTACGTTCTTTGGTCTGCAGAATTTGGTCTTTCAGTTCCATGGAAGCTCCTCCCGTTTTTATATATGATTATACTCTTATTATAACGAATGCTCCCGAGCCTGTAAAGAAGTTCGGGAGCATTTTTGCGTTTAATTTTTAGCGGTTTTCAGATACTGTTCCAGCGCGGCGATGCGGAGGCAGAGGCAGAAGACGTCGATTGCGACGGTCAGTTCCTCCACCGGCGGAAGCGTCGGCGCGATGCGGATGTTGCTGTCGAACGGATCCTGTCCGTACGGATAGGTTGCGCCTGCGGACGTCATCGTCACGCCGGCTTCCTTGACAAGCTGCAGCGCACGCTTTGCAGTCTGCGGCATGGCGTAGAGACTGACGAAATAGCCGCCCTTCGGACGATTGTAGCGTCCGATCTCGCGGGAGACGATCTCGCGGTCGAGCGCGTCGCAGACGGCGTCGAAACGCGGTTTCAGGATCGCGGCATGCTTCTTCATCAGCGCGAGCGTCGTCGGCTTGTCCTTCAGGAAGCGAACGTGACGAAGCTGATTTACCTTGTCAAAGCTGATGATCTGTACGCCGAGCGTCTTCTGGAAATACGCGATATTCGCTTCGCTTGCGCACATGCAGGAGATGCCGGCGCCGGGGAAGGTGACCTTCGAGGTGGAGGCAAATTCATAGACCATGTCGGCGTTGCCGTATTCGGCGCAGAGCTTGAGAATGTCGGGGAAGGGGACATAGTCGCCGTCGAACTCGTGGATGCAGTACGCGTTGTCCCACATCAGCGCAAAGTCCGGCGCAGCGGGCTTCATCGAAGCGAGCGCGTGGATGACGCGATTCGAGTAAATGATTCCGTCCGGGTTCGAGTACTTCGGTACGCACCAGATACCGACGACGGTCGGATCCTTGATCCATTGGAGCACCGCGTCCATATCGGGACCTTCGTCGGTCATGGCGATCGGGATCAGCTCCATGCCGAAGAACTCCGTGATGCGGAAATGACGGTCATATCCGGGTGCGGGGCAGAGGAAACGCAGTTTGCCGCGCTTGTGCCACGGTTCGGGACTGTGAAGCAATCCGTGCGTGAACGCCGTGGAAATCAGATTATACATGAGCTGCAGGGACGCGCTGCCGCCGACGATGACTTCGGAGGGCTTTACATCCAGGAGCTCCGCAAAGAGCTTTCTTGCGGACGGAATGCCGGCAAGGTTGCCGTAGTTGCAGACGTCGAGCGCGTCGTCAAAGCAGTCTTCGCGATCGGACAGGATCTTCAGCATGTCGTTCGAAAGATCGAGCTGCGCCTTTCCGGGCTTGCCGCGCGACATGTCGAGCTTCAGACCCTTTGCCTTAATGGCTTCATAAGCTTCGGTCACAACTTTGAGTTCTGCCTCGAGGGCGGGTTTATCCAGTTTGGAATACGGGATCATAAACGTCTCCTTTCGAATTCGTATACTTTGATTATACCATGAACAAACAGAAAGTCAACCGATATACCCTTTACGAATCCGTTCCTGCCGGATAACCGGAGGCGGCACGCAAAAAAGGACGGTCGCGCCGTCCTTTTCATGGAATTGCGGGTGTTCAGTTCTTCAGCGCTTCGTCCAGAAGCCTTGCAGCGCTCTGCACAAAGCCCATGCACGGACGCGAGTGATAGAACTTCGCGTCGCGCGGGGTGGGCGCGGGATCGTTCTGCTCGTTTTCATGCAGCGCAAGAAGCTCGCGGCAGATGATCGAACCGTTCTCTTCGCGGAAGCGGTTTGCAAGCGCCTGTACGTTGGCGTAGTGCGCTTTCTTGATCTCGGGATCGTGAAGGTTGTCGTAGCCTTTCAAAAGCCCGTAGACCATCATCATGCCGGAGACCGCGCCGCAGACCTCTCTGAGCCTGCCGATGCCGCCGCCGAACGAGGATGCGAGACGCGCCGCCGTTTTTTCGTCCATGCCGAGCGCGTCATGGTATGCCATCACGACCGCCTGCGCGCAGTTCGCGCCGTCCGTGAAATACTGCAATGCCTGTTCTTCGTGCGTCATAACGTTTCGATCTTTGCGGTGAGTTCGTTCAGCCAGTCGCCTTCATAGAGCTCGATGAGACCCGCGTCGCACGCAGCGGCAAGCTTCGGGTTGATCGGGATGCGGCAGACGGTTTCGATGCCGTTCTCTTTCGCAACCTTTTCAATATGGCTTTCGCCGAACAGTTTATGCTGCTTTCCGCAGTCGGGGCACTCGAAATAGCTGTAGTTTTCGACGACGCCGAGAACGGGGATGTTCATCATGTTCGCCATGTTGACCGCTTTCTGCACGACCATGCCGACAAGCTCCTGCGGAGACGTGACGACGACGACGCCGTCGATCGGCAGGGACTGGAACACGGTCAGCGGCACGTCGCCGGTTCCCGGAGGCATGTCGATGAACATGATGTCGACGTCCTTCCAGATGACGTCGGTCCAGAACTGTTTGACGGTTCCGGCGATGATCGGTCCGCGCCACACGACCGGATCGGTCTCGTTTTCAAGCAGCAGGTTGATCGACATCAGATCGACGCCGAGCTTCGACGTGACGGGGAAGATGCCGATGTCGCTGCCGGTCGCCTTCTCATGCACGCCGAATGCGTTCGGAATCGAAGGACCGGTGATGTCCGCGTCAAGGATCGCGACGTGATCGCCGTTGCGCATGGCGTTGACCGCGAGCAGGGAGGTGACCAGCGATTTGCCGACGCCGCCCTTGCCGGAAAGCACGGCAATGACCTTTTTCACGGAGGAGTAGTTGTTGAGCTTTGCGCGGAATTCGTTCTCTTCCGTACGGTCGGAACAGTTCTGCGCGCAGCTGCTGCAGTCATGGGTACATTCACTCATGGTTGAAATTCCTTTCCGGTGTTTTCGCATTGCTGCATACACCGCTGTTTTGTATCGTCCAATGATTTATTATAACCGACTTTTCCGGAAAGTCAATTCAAAAGGAAAGACAGCGCTTCGCCGATTTTTTCGTGCACGCATAAGGTCGCCTCGCGATCGCGCGGCGTGGGGGAGAGATTGATGACGATCAGCGTGTCGCCGCGGAAGTAGTCGATGAGCCCTGCGGCGGGATATACCGCAAGCGACGTTCCGCCGACGATCATCGTGTCCGCCTCCCGGATCGCGCGGATCGCGTCGGTCACGACCGAATTGTCGAGCCCTTCGCCGTACAGAACGACGTCGGGTTTGATGATGCCGCCGCATTCGCAGGTCGGTACGCCCTTCATCTGCATGATCTGATCGAGCGAATAGAACCGGCGGCATTTTGTGCAGTGGTTCCGGTAGACGCTTCCGTGCAGCTCGCAAACATGCCTGCTGCCCGCCGCCTGATGCAGTCCGTCGATGTTCTGCGTGACGACGGCGTTGAGCTTGCCGATCTCTTCCAGTTTCGCGAGCGCTTGGTGCGCCTTGTTCGGCTTTGCATCCGGATAGATCAGAAACTTCTTATAATAATCATAGAAGATCTCCGGATAATCCTCGAAGAAATCGATCGACAGCAGCGTCTCCGGCGGAACGCCGTATGCCCGGATCGCTTTGAAAACGCCGTCGCTCGAACGGAAATCCGGAATGCCGCTCTCGGTGCTCAGCCCTGCGCCGCCGAGAAAGACGATTTTCTTTGCTTTGTCGATACAGTCCCGAAGTGTGTTCATACAGACAATCCTCCTTATATCGTTGAAAAATGTGTGTAATTTTGTTATACTGTTCGGTATGAAAGAACGTACACCGTGGATGCACACGCGCCCGATGGCAGGGGCGGCGCTGGGCGCAATCCTTGCGGCGATCCTCGGATCGCTTGCGCCGGATTGGGTCCTGCTTGTTCTGTGCGCGCTTTTGATCCCGGTTTCGGTCTTTCTCTTTCAAAGACGCAGCGCGTTCTTCCTGCTGCCTGCAGCGGCATTCTGCGTACTCGTTCGGATCGTGCTTCTGCCGCAGTCGCTTCCTGCCGGCAGCGGCGTTTCCGTGTTTCTGGCAAACCTCAGAGAATCTCTTGCGCAAAACACGGACGCGCTGTTTCGGGACGAGGCGGCAGCGGCAAGGGGAATGCTGCTCGGCGACACAAGTCTGATGGACGGCGCGATGCACGCGCAATATGAAAGAAGCGGACTGCTGCATCTGTTTGCGGTATCCGGTCTGCATATAACGATTCTCGTCGGCATGCTCGGAAAGCTTGTCCGTACCGAAAACAAAGCGCTGTCGTTTTCGCTGCTGATCCTGTTGCTGCTGTTTATGTGCGGCATCACATCGTTCAGCCCGTCGGTGCTGCGCGCGTCGTTTGTGCTGATCGGACTGCGCCTTTGCGAACTGCGCGAGCGGAAAGCGGATATGCCGACCGTGTTTTGTTTCGCATTTGCGCTGACGCTTTTATGTGAGCCCTCTGCGTACGGGAAAGTCGGTTTTCAGCTTTCCTTCGCGGCGATGGGCGGAATGGTTCTGCTTTCAAAAACATACCGGAAACTGCTGCCGAAACCGCTGCGTACCACCATGATCGCGCGTGCGCTGTTCGGCGCGCTTGCCGCAATGACGGGCATGCTGCCGTTATGCGCATACTATTTCAACGCTTTTACCTGGATATCGATTCCGTTGTCGATTCTGCTGATCCCGGTGATGCCGGTCATCCTGCTGTGCGGATTCCTTTCCGTTCTGCTTTACGGACCGCTCCCGCACATTGCAGGGGTCGTGTCCCTCCCGGCGTACGGCGCGATCAAGCTGCTCTCGATCACAACACAGATGCTGAACGTGCCTGCGCTGTGCGTCCCGGCGCCGCATCCCGCTGTCATTGCGCTCTACTGGATCGCGCTTCTGCTGTGCTCGCCGCTGTTTCTTCCGAACCGGAAACACCCGCGATGGGTCGGGATCGGGGTACTGGCGGTTTCGATTGCACTGTGGTTTATCCTGTAAAAAACAACAAAAAACGGGCAGATGATCTTGCATCTGCCCGTCTTGCTTATTTACGAAGGAATGCGGGAATGTCCAGCTTGTTTGCGGGACGCTCGTTGTAATCCCTGCGAAGTCCTGCGGAAGGATCGCGGTACAGCGGCTGTTCCTGACGCGGTTCCGGCTCGTTCATCACGGGATCGGGCGCTTTTTCAGGCTCTGCATAGGTGCGGGCGGAAAAAGCGTTAGCCGCGGAAGCGGGTGCGGACTGCGTGTTCATTGCGCTGAACGGACGAACGGTTTCCGTGAAACCGCCGCGTCTTGCCGCGGTGTTGCCGCCCATCTGCAGATCGGCAGCTTTTTCGGGCTCTGCACGATCGAAACCGGTCGCGATGACGGTGATGCGGAGCGCATCGCCCATGCTCTCGTCGATGTCTGCACCGAAGATGATGTTTGCGTCGGGATCCGCGTTCTCCGCGATGATCTCCGCCGCTTCGTTGACTTCGAGCAGGGAGAGGTCGCTGCCGCCGGTGATGTTCATCAGGATGCCCTTCGCGCCTTTGATGGAGGTCTCGAGGAGCGGGCTTTCAACCGCTTGACGCGCGGCTTCGCTTGCACGCTTTTCGCCGACTGCGGAACCGATACCCATGTGCGCCATGCCCTTTTCCTTCATGATCGTCTTGACGTCCGCAAAGTCGAGGTTGATCATTGCGGGAACCGCGATCAGATCGGAAATGCCCTGGATACCCTGACGGAGAACGTCGTCCGCAACGCGGAGCGCATCGGGAAGGCTGGATTTGCCGACCAGCGCGATCAGCTTGTCGTTCGGAATCGTAATGAGCGTATCGACAGCGGGCTTGAGATTTGCAATGCCCTGTTCGGCGTTGCGCATGCGGACACGGCCTTCAAACGTGAACGGCTTCGTGACGACGCCCACGGTGAGAATGCCGAGCTCCTTCGCACATTCCGCGATGACGGAAGCTGCGCCGGTGCCCGTGCCGCCGCCCATACCGGCGGTAATGAAGATCATGTCGCTGCCCTTCAGCGCTTCGATGATCGCGTCGCGGCTTTCATCCGCCGCTTTTCTGCCGATTTCGGGGTCCGCGCCCGCGCCGAGTCCCTTGGTCAGTTTTTCACCGATCTGGATCTTTTTCTGACCCGCGCTCAGAGCAAGCGCTTGCTTATCGGTGTTGACGGCGATGAATTCCACGCCCTGCAGACCGTACTGAACCATGCGGTTGACTGCGTTGCAGCCTGCGCCGCCGACGCCGACGACACGGATCTGAGCGAAGTTGGTGCTGTCTAAATTGGTTTCAAACATGGATGGTGGTTCCCCCTTTGATTATTTCGTGAAGAAGTCCTTCAATTTTTGCAGAAAGTTCTTTTCGTCCGGTTTTTGCTGTTCCGGCCGATCCTCGGCGCGGTTTGCGCGAAGGACGAAGTTCAGAGCGCCGAACGCGCTGCAGTAATTCGGCGAGGACAGACGCGGCGTCCACGGCATGTCCCGCTTGATCGGAAAGCCCATCGCTTTCTTGAGAAAGTCGAGCGATCCGCGCATCATCAGAAGTCCGCCGCCGGAAAGATAGACGATCGGGCGGGACTCAAGATTGACCTGAAGATGATCCAGCTCCTCACGGATGTGTGAAGCGAGATCGTTTGCACGCGCTTCGATGATATAAGCGATCGTGCTGTTTTCGATGCGTTTCGATTCGGTTTCGGAACGGAGGATTTCCGTTTTGTCGCCGTAATCGAGCGAGAAGACAAAACGGCGTTTTGCCTGCTCCGCAGATTGCTGCGTGACGTCCAGTCCGAACGCAAGGTCCGAAGCGAACTGATAACCGCCCATCGGAATCGTTGCAATGCCGGTAAGCGCTGCGTTTTCGATGACGCAGATATCCGTCTGCCGGTAACCGACGTCAATCAGCACGGCGGGGCGGACGCGTTCTTCCTCCGGAATCAGCATGGTCGCTTCGCCGAGCGCGGCGCTGATGCACATCGAGATTTCGATGCCGAGATCGTCCAGAATTCCCTGGATCGTCTCGATATAGTCTTCCCGCACAAACATGTGTGCAAACAGACCGGATATCTCTTCCGTCACGACGCCCTGCGGCATCTCGGAGGACGATACGCCGTCCACCAGAAAGAACACGGGCGTGCTGTGCATCAGAACGAATCCCGCAGGCGTTTCGATCTTCCGGTAGGAAAGCTCGATCAGATGATCGACGTCCGAGGGTTCGACAACGCGCGCGCGTTCGCCGAGCGTCATCGTCATATCCGAAAGCACCAGCTTCGAGAACGAAGCGGGTACCGTGAGCGCTATATCGCGGATGCGGGTATGGGATTCCTGTTCGGCTTTCTGGATCGCGTCGATGATTGCGTCGTGCAGACTCTGCTTGTCCAGAAACCGGTCCTCCAGAAATCCGTCGCAACCGGAAACACCGGCACCGTGAATGACGATGCCGCCTTTATCTAAAACGTTGCCCGAAAGGCATACGACCTTCGAGCTGCCGATGTCCAATATCGCAGCAGGCTTCATGATAATCCTCCGCAAAGATAACTATATTATAGCAAAGGATTTTTAAAGTCGCAATAGATTTCGCGCCGGATTCTTGTCCGTTTTGCAAATTTTAACATGGAAATGTGACAAAAATGTATTATTTCTAAGACCAATTCACCTGTTATGAAAGAAAAAGAACTTGTTTTTCGCTCGAAAGAACGGTAAAATACCCGCATGTGGGTGTTGGATCTCGATCTGGATTTCTTTCTCAGCGACTGCTGTCCGCTTGCGCCGAAGGGGGAACGTCCCTCGGCAGCCTGTGCAAAGCCGTGGACGGAGCAGTCGGTCGTTTCGTTTTTGGAAAACGGACTCGGACTTTCCGAAGAGAATCCGCTTCCGGGAATCATTACCGAAACGCATGACGGCGCACTTTCGTTCTGGAAAGAACGCATGGACGCCGGGCTTCTCGAAAAGCCGTTTTCGGTCGTGCATGTCGATGCGCACGCCGATCTCGGCATCGGAAAGCCCGGACCGGGATTTGTGCTGAACAACGTGCTCGGCATTCCGCCGAAGGAACGCGATCACTTTTCGCGATACCGCGATCAGAAACAGCTTGACGAGGCGAACTACCTTCTCTTTGCGCTTGCGTTTCGCTGGATCGACGCGCTCACGCTGGTACGTGATCCGTTTTCAAGACCGGATCTGCCGCCTTTTTGCGAGCGGGAAGGAGAAGGCTATCGCCCGATCCGCTTGCAATCGTTCGTCTCAAAGCTGTTCGAGGAGAAATACGGACCGGAGCCGGAGATTCCGTTTACGGTGTACGGCGATCCGCCGGCGGTGCGGATCCGCGAGCCGTTCGCCTGCATGAACCTTGCGATCTCGCCGCGCTATGCACCGGCGGAGACGGATGCGCTGATCCCGGTGATCTCGCGATATATGACGCTTGTACAGCGGCGTTAACCGTGGTATACTGTATACAGAAACAACGGGGAGAACAGGTTATGAAGTGGTTGGAACTGACGGTCTACACGACCGATGAAGGAATCGATACGGTCTGCGCCGCATTGAACGGCGCGGGCATTACGGGGCTTTCCATCGAGGAGAGCCACGAAAAGGCATATGCGTTTTTGCGCGAAGCGGCGATCTTCTGGGACTTTGCCGACAAGGACAAGATCGGCACCGATACGCCCTGCGTCAAGGGCTATGTCGCGGACTGCCCGGAGAATCTCCCGACCGTCGAAGCTGCAAAGGCGGCGATCGAACGTCTGAAAACACTGGACATTCCGTTCGATCTCGGCACGCTGCTGACAACCGTCGTTTCCGTCGACGAAGAGGATTGGGCAAACAACTGGAAAAAGTATTACAAACCGCTCGAAATCGGCAGCCGCCTTCTGGTTCTGCCGTCGTGGGAGGAACGCCCGGAAACGAACCGTACCGTACTGAAGCTCGACCCCGGCATGGCGTTCGGTACCGGAGCGCATCACACGACGCGGATGTGCCTGGAGTTTCTCGAAAAGACCGTAAAACCCGGCGATACGATGCTCGATCTCGGCTGCGGCAGCGGCATTCTTTCGATCGCGGCGCGGCTTTTGGGAGCGGTGGACGCGACGGCGGTGGATATCGATCCGATCACGGAATCGATCGCCTATGAGAACGCCGCGATGAACGGCATCGGAAAGGAACACTATCACGTCCTGATCGGCAACGTGCTTGACGATACGCGGCTGCAGAATCGGATAAAAGGACAGTACCCGGTCGTTGCGGCCAACATCGTCGCGGACGTTATCATTGCGCTTGCGCCGATCGCGCGTCCGCTCGTTGCGCCGGGCGGCGTATTCCTTGTTTCCGGCATCATTGACGAGCGTGCGGACGAGGTTGTCGCGGCGCTTCGTGATAACGGCTTTTCCGTTTCGGAACACAGCCGTGCGGAGGGCTGGAACGCCTTCCTGTTGAGATAATATGCACCGTTTTTTTACAGCTGAGATTCAATCGGATACCGCCGTTGTGCGAGGCGACGACGTGAAGCATATCGCAAAGGTTCTGCGCCTTCGCGCGGGCGACGCCGTGCAGCTTTGCGACGGAAACGGCAGGGAATGTGACGCCGTGATCGAAAGCATCGCCTCCGACGCGGTGACATTCCGCACGGAATCCTGGCGCAGCGCAAAGAGCGAACCTGCGGCAAAGGTCACGCTGTTTCAATGCCTGCCGAAGGCGGGGAAGATGGAAACGATCATCCAGAAATGCGTCGAGCTCGGCGCCTTCGGTTTTGTGCCGGTGCAGTCCGAACGCTGCGTCGTCGTGCTCAAGCCGCCGTATGAAGGACGCATCGAGCGGTGGCAGCGGGTGAGCGAAGAAGCCGCCAAGCAGAGCCGCCGCGGGATCGTCCCGAAGGTTTCGCTTCCCGTTTCGCTGGATAAGCTTGATTTTTCCGGATTCGATACCGTGCTCGTCGCGTTCGAAAACGAGCGGACCGTTTCACTGAAAGCGGCGCTTCGTGAAGCCTGCGGATCGCAGATCGCGATCGTGATCGGTCCGGAGGGCGGATTCTCGGATGCAGAGATCGAAACACTGACGCAAAAAGGCGCAAGATCGGTTTCGCTCGGCACGCGCATTCTCCGCACGGAGACCGCGGGCATGGCGATGCTTGCGCAGATTATGTATGAGGTGGAGCCGTGAGAGCAGCATTTTACACGCTCGGCTGCAAGGTCAATCATTACGAAACGCAGGCGATGGAGGAACTGTTCC
>CAMORL010000025.1 GCA_946623765.1 uncultured Clostridia bacterium | reverse complement strand
ACGGTTTTCGACAACATGAACGGGGAAGTCTATGCGCCGCTTCGGGCGGAAAGCTATAACGGCGCGTATGTCAATGAGGTGCGCGCCGCATACGAAGCGGTGCTTTCGGATATTGCGGAACATTGCTGCAAGGATGTTCTGTTTACATCCGATCAGGCGAACCGGATTGCGGACAGGATCGAACGGCTGTACGGTGTACGTCCGGATTTCCCATGGGGACAGAGCCCGTACGACAGCGCGGGCACGTTCCGTCATACGGACAGCGGCAAATGGTTTGCGCTGATTATGAACATCCGGCGCGGATTGCTTTCAAAGGACGCGGACGGCAGGATGATCGACGTGATGAATCTCAAGATCGATCCGAACGAAAAAAGTCCCCTGCAAGACGGCGTGTATCCGGCTTATCACATGAACCACAAGATGTGGATCACGGTGACGCTCGACGACACGCTTTCGGACGATGCGGTCATGAAACTTGTCGATGTCAGCTTTCGCATGACGGCAGGCGGAACAAAATAAGCGGGAGGATCTCGGCACCGTTGAAAAACGGGACGGTTTATGGTATCATAATTCCTGCGAGAATGGGAAAGAGGCACGGGCATGGCATACCAAAGACTCCCGTACGAGGAGTATTTCATCAATACAAGCGAGGATTATACGCACACCGGAAGGGTGACCTATCCGGTAAAGTATATTGCGGTCAAGTATAACACAACGCGCTTTTTCAAATTGTTCGGACTCTCGCACGAAGTGAATTATGAGATTCATTACGAGCCGGAACGCGACGTGATCCAGCTGAACTTTCAGCGTACGTTCGATGCGATCGACTGGGTAGCGAACGTGCTTGAATTTGCGAGCCGCTATTATCATGCAATCGAGTTCGAGAGCGAACCTTTGCAGCTTCGCGTGCACCACGGCTGGGGCAATATGTATAAAGCCGTCAAGCACAGAGTCCGCGACGAGTGGGCGGCAATGCATGAAGCGCATCCTTCCGCCGAAACGGAGATTCTCGGGTGGTCTTTGGGATCCGGGATCGCCTGTCTGTGCTGTCAGGATCTCAATTACAATTTCGGCATAAAGCCGTACCTTTACACCTTCGGCAGCGTGCGTCCGTTCAAATGTACGCCGCTGAACAAGAAGCGCATGCTCCGCTATCTTGCCACGCTGTATACGGACTGCGAAAACTTTGCGGACGTCAACGACCTCATCAGCTATATGCCGCCGTTTCGCGGGTTCACGATGATTCGACGCGTCGACGTGGGCACGGACGTGAAGCGTTCGTTCTTCCGGCTTATGCACCCGCTGCGTTATCATGTGCATTACGATCTTCCGGAGCTCTATCGAAAGATCGGGGAAGCGCCGCAGCAGCCGTCCGACGAAACGCAGACGGCTTAGAAACAGGCACGTATGCAAACGAACGGAACCGTATATCTCTATATCGCACAGATCCCGGAAACGCCGGAATACCGCGAGGTTCTTCCGAAGGAACGGCAGGCGATTCTGGACGCGACGCGGGACGAAAGGATCAGGGCACAGCGTTATATCGCCTGGACGACGCTTCTTGCGGGGCTGAAACACAGTTTCGGGCTGGATGCACAGCGCGCAGAACTCTCAAAGACCGAAAGCGGCAAGTGGGTCTCGGCGGTCTGCGGAATATCGATCTCGCATTGCAGAACCGCCGTTGCCGCGGCGGTTTCGGATCGCGAAACCGGCGTGGACATCGAACCCGTTGAAGATGCGCGATACCGCGAAGCGCTGCTTTCAAGAATTGCAGCGGAAGAGGAGCAGAAGCTGTTTTCGAAACTCCCCGTCGGGCAGCGGATCGCCGTGCTGTGGACGCGCAAGGAAGCTGCGTTCAAACGAGACAGCAGAAACCTGCATACGCCGATCGACGCGAACGCAGCGTCGAGAGACATTCAAACGATCCGGATCACGATCGGCGATCGGGAATATGCGGTTTCTTCCGCGGCGAAAAACGGGACCCTTCGCGTGTTTGAAGTGCGCGGGGAAGAGATCGCTGCGCGCGGCGATTATGAGCTGATTCTTCCTTCGCGGCAGTATTCGGTCTACATCCTGCGCTGTGCGGGCGATCGGCTTTATACCGGGATCACGACCGATCCGGACCGACGCCGTTCGGAACACGGCGGATCGAAACGCAGTGCAAAATTCACCCGCGCGTTCCGACCGGAGACGATCGCCGCGCTGTGGGAAACGGATTCGCGGTCGCATGCGCTGCAGCTCGAAGCGCGAATCAAGAAACTGACGCGCCGACAGAAGGACGCGCTGATCGCGGAAAACAGCTTCGCGCTTTTCGGGAACACGATCGATGCGGCGGTTTATCGCCGTGTGCGCTGAGGTATAACGGCGTCGCTTTTTGTGCAAACTGAATGCATGAAAAATGCGATCCGGAACCTGTTTCAATTCGATACGCCGTACCGGCGGTTTGAGCTTTTGGAGACGGAGTCCGAGGGGACCCCGTCATTTTTCGCGCACAGAAAAACGGAAAAGGCGAAGCAGCATCCGAAGACCGGCAGGATCGACCGTAAACTGAAAGACAATCGCAAATGGCTTACGGAAGTCTTCTGCGCGTCGATCAACACCGATCTCATCCTGCGCGCTATCCGCGTCGGCGGACGTACGGACGCGCTCGTTGTCAGTATGAACGGCATGGCGGACGACACGAAGATCGCGGATTTCATCCTGCGTCCCGCGTTTCGTCTTGACGTTTCGGGGATACCGGAGGATCGGCTCCCTGCGTATTTTTGCGAACACGCGCTTTCCATGTATGAGACCGAACGTTCCGATAAACGGGAGGAGGTCGTGTCGGCGATCCTCGAAGGACGAACAGCAATCCTGTTTGAAGGCGCAGAGACGGCGATTCTCTGCGATACGCGCGGCTTTGTTTCAAGGCCGGTCGGCGAGCCGCAGAATGAGATGACGATCCTCGGTCCCAAGGAAGCGTTTACCGAAAACATCCGCACAAACGTGACGCTTTTGCGGCGCATTCTGAAACGACCTGATTTTGTCTGCGAGTTTCGCGACGCGGGCGGCACGAACGGAACGAAACTCGTGCTTGCGTATCTCGACGGCACGGTGAATCCTGCGCTGCTCAAGGAAGTGAAGCGGCGGCTCGACACAATCTCGACGAGCATGCGGCTCACCGTCGGACGGATCGAACAGCTGATCGAGGACTATACCTT
This sequence comes from uncultured Clostridia bacterium, assembly GCA_946623765.1. Next base: position 12,052 of record CAMORL010000025.1, on the reverse strand, counting down.
TCTGCCGCTGCCGCAGATGCTCAAAACCGAGCGGCCGGACCGTGCGGCGTCCGCCGTGCTCGACGGACGGATCGCGCTGCTGGTGGAGGGCTGTCCGATCGCAGGCGTGCTGCCGATCACGGTCGGCACGCTGCTCATGAGCGGAGAGGATCTCGACATGCGCCAGCCGATCGGAACGATCGTACAGATGATCCGCATGCTCGGAGCAATCCTTTCGACCTATCTTCCGGCATATTTCCTTGCGCTTGCGCTGCATCATCCGGGACAGCTTTCGAGCGAAATTCTCGAAACCGTGATCGCTTCCCGCGCGATGGTGTTTCTGCCGCTGTGGATGGAGATGATCTTTCTGCTGCTGGTGTTTCAACTGGTGCGGGAGGCGGGGCTGCGCGTTCCCGGCGCGATCGGTCACGCGATCGGGATCATCGGCGGTCTGCTTTTGGGACAGGCAGCGGTGTCCGCGAACATCGTATCGACGGTCGTTCTCATCATCGTCGCGCTGACGGGGCTCGGCAATTTTGCAATCCCGGATTACAGCGCGCAGATCGCAACGGCGTACTACCGCATTGCGCTGTGCGTCGCGGCGACGCTTGCGGGGCTGCTGGGCGTGACAGTCACGGGACTATGCGCAACGGCTCTGATGTGCTCGGCGAAGTCGTTCGGCGTACCGTTCTTTACGCCGTTTGCGCCGGTTGCAAAGCACCGTGAACATCTGCTGTTCCGGACGCGTCTTAAAAACACCGCGGGCACGACGGATTGGATGAATCCGAAAAGGAGGCGCACATGAACCTTCGGCTCGGTGCGTTCGGAAAACAGGAGACCGCGGCGATCGTGCTGCTTTGTACCTTTTTCGGGGGATGCTTTTCTTTCGACTGCCGCACGCTGTTCGGACAGGGAAACGCGTCGTGGCTGACGGAGATCGTTGCCGCCATACAGGCATTGCTGCTGTTCGAAGCGGCGGTGTGGGCGCTGCGCATACGCGGCGGCAGCGATCTTTCCGCTCTGATCGGCGATTCGCGTCTCAAAAAGACGCTTGCCGTGCCGTTGATGCTTGCGCTTTTGCTCGCGGCGATGCTTCCGCTCGAGAGCTTTCTTCTGACCGTGACGGAGTTCGTTTTTGCAGGGTCCAGGCAGGTTGCCGTGTGTCTGTATCTGCTGCCGTGTCTGTTTCTGCTGACCGCACTCGGCGCGGAGACGATTGTGCGGACGGCGCGCGTATTACTGCCGATCCTGCTCCTTTCGATCCTCGCCGCGCTGGTTTCGGGGATCGGAGAATACCGGGTCGACCGCATCTTTCCGGTCCCGATCGGCAATCCTTTCCGGCTGATGTCCCAGATTGGGAACGCCCAGCTTCGCGCGGCCGCGCCGCTGCTTGCACTGTTGTGCGTCGGGGAGGGCACGCAGGACCGGATGGCAATGCGCACGGCGGGACGGATCGGTACAATCGCAGGCGGTTTGCTTGCCGCGGCGGCGCTGTTCGCGCTTGCGTTGATGTTTCCGTATTCCGAACTGCGGGAAATGTCCGCGCCGTTTTACCGGATGCTCGTGGAGGTACGCGCCGAAAACCCGACGCTCCGGCTCGATCGCGCGGTCCTGTTTCTGTGGCTGTCGGGAGCGATTCTCTGCGCGGCGTTCTATCTTTATGCCGCGTGTCTGCTGTTTTGCCGGACGTTTCGCGTACGGGATGCGCGGCCTGTCGCGCTGTGCGTTCCGGCGCTTGCCGTGACGCTGATTCTGGTACTGCAGTATGACAACTTTGCGACGTTCGCCGTGCGGGAACGTCTGTATCGGGACGCGTGGATGCTGATCGGCATACCGGTACCGCTGATCCTTTTGAAGAAACGGAGGAAAACAACGTGCGCCGTATCCTGATTCTTTTGTGCCTGGTGTATCTTTGCGGGTGCATGCAGTCAAAGAACATCGATGAATACGCCTACGTGCTGAACGTCGGCGTGGAGCGCGGCTCGACGATGCCGTACCTCGTGACCATGCTCGTTTCGGTTCCGAACGGCTCGGAGGAGACCAAGGTGGAAAACCGGGTCATTTCTGCCGAGGCACGTTCGTTTTCCGAAGCGTATGAAACGCTGAACGCCGCCTATCCGAGCAGGCTGAGCTTTTCACGCACATCTCTTCTTGCGATCGGCGAAGATCTTGCAAGGAACGGCGGACAGACGGACTTTTTGAATTTTGCGTTCGAGAAGACGGACCTCTGGCATAATCTGCGCGTCGTCGTTTCGAGAGATCCGATCCGCGAGGTGTTCGAAGGATGGATCTCGGAGGGCGATCCGTCGCTCAGGAAGATCAAAACGACGGCGGGAGAGCTGATGAGAACATCCGGAACGGCGGCGGATACCGGGTACGGAACTTATCGCGAAGCGGTCCGGGACAAGCGTTTCGACGCGATGCTTGCCTATGCCGGCGTAACCGAATACGGGCTTACGGAGGACCTTGTAGGAAACGAAGCCTATCCGCAAACCGGCGGTTCTCTGCTGACGGAAAGCATTCTGAAAACCTCGATCGCTGGCAGCGCGGTGTTCCGGGGCGATCGCATGGTCGGGGTTCTGGACGGTCGGCATACGATGGAGGTGCTGATGGTAACCGGCGCATTCGAACGCGGCGAAATGCGCTTTGTGCTGCCGGACGGACAACCGATCACCGCGGTGTTTTACAGGATGCGTGCGCCGAACCGGAAAGGGAGGGGGACGCATGCGTCGGCGGAACTTTTTTTGGAAGCCGATCTTCTTGAACCGGAGATGATTTCGATGGAGAGCGATGCGCTCAGATCGTTTCTGGAGGAACAGCTGGAAACGGAGCTTTCGGCGGTTTTCGAAGCTCTGCAGCGCGTCGGCAGCGATGCAATGGGGTTCGGAGGCCTGCAGGTGAAGCGATTCAAATCGGCTGAGGAATGGGAAGCATACGATTGGGACGCGGATTATCGCGCGATGACGGTCACGTTCCGGGTGAACGTAATGCTGTCGCAGCGTCCGCATGATCCGGGAACGGAGTGACGTCATGATGCTTTATCTTGCACTGCTGCTGATTCCGATCGGTTACGGAACGCTGTATTTTTATCACAGCATGCGAAAGAAGCGCTCCGGACAGGCGATCGCAATCCTGCTCCTGTTGCTTTCGGTGCTTTCCGCCGCAGGCATTCTGCTGTGGGAATTTCTGAAATTGCCGTAAAAAACAGCCATCCGCGAGGATGGCTGCTGTGGTTTTTCGATTCAGAGAACGGTTTCCGGGATCAGCGCTGCGGCGTCCATAATGTGCGCCTGCAGCAGTTTGACCGCCTCATCGACATTGCGTGCTTTGCAGGCAGCGAGGATCTTTTCATGCTCGACCACGGAAACCTCGCGTTCGGCGGCGTCGCCGTAGAAGCCGGAGCGCAGATAGCGGTCGATATTTGCATGGATGATCTCCATCAGCATGTCCGCAACGGGATTGTTCGCTTTCGCGGTCAATGCTTCATGAAAACGAAGGTTCAGATTCTCGGTCGGGATCAGATCGGACGTTTTGCGCTGCTCCTCCAGAATGCTGTCGAGCAGGGCGAAGTCCTCGTCGGTCATACGCGGAACGGCAACGGCAAGCGTTGCAACGGAGATCGCCGCACGGACCTGCATGGTGTTGATCAGCATTTCCCGCGAAAGCTCGGTGACCGTCGCGCCGCGATTTGCGTGGATCGTCACAAGCTGCTGCGCCTCCAGCTGACGCAGTGCTTCTCTTACCGGAATGTGACTGACGTTCAATGCAGCCGAGATCTCATCCTGCTTCAGCTGCATACCGCCGGGGAGCGCACCGTTGACGATACCTGCACGAAGAACGCGATATACCCACTCTTGCGTTCCGAATCCTTCACGGTTTTCAACGTTGGCTGCAAGTGCCTTGTAATCCATAATTCTCACTCTCCATATAAAAATTGCGGCAACAATTGATTATTACCCTCTTATAATATAATATAAATTCGCTCTTTCGTCAACCTTCGATTTTCAAACTGTTAATTTTTACGGTGAAAGGACGATCGAACGCCAAAAGGATACGGTTTGCTTTGCACTTGCACGGCCGCAGAGCGGCGCTCCGTCGGAAAGGAGCGCGGGATGAACAGGCACGACATAGTAGGCATATACGCCGTTCAGCTGCTCGACGGGGTCAACGTAGCGGATCGGATAGACCGGGCTTTCGAAGGTCGCGATCAAAACCGAGAATCCGTCGGCATCCTCGCGATAAAGCCGGTAATTCATATAGCGGGAGGGCGGCGTAAACGTGATTTCGACGGAATCGCCGTTCACGGCGGCTGCAAGGTCGACAGGCGGATCCGGAAGCTGCCAATATTCGGACACGGCTTTCGGTTCCGTGCCGCGTACGAAGTATTCCGAAATCGTCTCGTCGATCGGCGTCAGCCCGGTTGCAATGACGGGAAGATGCTCGGTTTTCAGCGTTACGCGGTCAAGCGGTATGCGAACGATGCAGTCCGGAACGGAGAAGTCCGGCTCGGACCGATCCCGGTACAGCGAGGAAAAGACCTCGGAAAGCAGCATGGCAGGGTAGGTCCCGCCCCCGCAATCCTTCGGCAGGCATCGCCCGTTTTCCGCGTCGTCAAAGCCCATCCACACGACGGCGGCATAATCCGGATTGTAGCAGGCAAGCCAGATATCGCGGTTGCCGGTTTCGTCGCCGACGGTTCCGGTCTTTGCCGCAAGCGAAACGGGAAGAGAGGAGAGGAGGCTCGCCGTGCCGTTTTGCGCGACGCTTTTCAGAAGCGATGTGAGGATGAAGGCGTTCCCCTCGGACATGACGCGCATTTCATCCGGACTGCAGCGATAGAGTTCGGTACCCGCCCGGTCGGTGATGCGCGTCACGACGTACGGCGTGCGGTAGATTCCGCCGGAAGCGAGTGCGGCATACGCGCCGCAGAGCCGGTACGGCGATACGCCGTAGGTGAACCCGCCGAGCGCGAGCGTCAGCGAATTGTCGCGGATGTCAAAGGGAATACCGAACCGTGCGGCAAATGCTTTGCAGCGGGAAACGCCGAGCTCGCGAAACAGCGAGACGGCGGGAAGATTCAGGGATCTCGTCACGGCTTCGCGCATCGTGATCCATCCGGCATAGCGTCCGTTGGCATTCTTCGGCGTATAATCGCCGAAATCGGTCGCGTCGTCAAGCAGCATGGACGCCGCCGTATATCCGGCTTCGAGCGCCGGTGCATAGACGAGAATCGGCTTGATCGCGCTGCCGGGCTGTCTCCGGATGCGCGTTGCACGGTTGAAACCGAGCGCAGCCGAATCGTCGCGGCCGCCCATGATCGCACAAACGCCGCCCGTCTTTGCATCGATCAGCACGAATGCGCCTTCGCAGGATTCGTCCCCGTACGTCGGAAAATACGCGTCGTTTTGAAACGCCGTTTCCGCGATGCGCTGCGCTTCGGGATCCATGGCGGTTTCGACCGTCAGTCCCCGGGTCAGCAGCGTATCGAAATCACAATCGAGGAGCCTTGCGGCTTCGGTGATCGCAAGATCGATATAGGAGCCGTGCTTCTGCTTCTGCGTATCGGCGACCAGAACGAGCGGTTCGGCTTTTGCCTGCGCCGCTTCTTCCGCGGAGACCATGCCGTATTCAGCCATCAGATCGAGGATTACGCCGCGGCGGCCGACGGAGGCTTCCGGACGCAGGTGCGGCGCATAGGTCGCGGGAGATTTCAGAACGCCTGCCAAAAGTGCGCTTTGCGCGAGCGACAGCTCGCTTGCATGCACGCCGAAGTATCCTTCCGCCGCCGCTTCGATGCCGTAATATCCGCCGCCGAAATAGACGCGATTCAGGTAGCAGGTCAGTATTTCGTCCTTTGATAAAATCTGTTCGAGACGGTAGGAGAGAATTGCTTCATCGACCTTGCGGTTCAGTGTTTTCTCGGCGGACAGATGCGTGAGCTTGATGAGCTGCTGCGTGACCGTGCTTGCGCCTTCGACGTACGATCCCGCTTTGAGATCGTTGAGCGCCGCGCCTGCAATGCGGATCAGGTCGAAACCGGGATGCGAATAGAACCGCGCGTCCTCGGCGGCAAGAAACGCGTTTTTCACATGCGCAGGAAGGGTGTCCGCGCTGACAGAAACCCGGTTTTCATGCAGATAGAGCCGGGACACGACGTCGCCGCTGCGGTCCGTGATGAGAAGCGTTTCTTCGGACGAATAGATCTTTTCGAGATCCAGCGCATGCCAGGCGTCCTGCGAAAACAGCCAGACGCCTCCCACAAGAACCGGCGTGAAGACCAGAAGAAACAAAACACACAAAAAACGCCGACTGCGGCGTCGGCGATAAAGACTGTGATAGGTTCGGATGGCTTTTTGCTCGCACATACCATCAGTATGCCGCGGCGATGCTCCGATTATGCGCGCGGGAGCAGAAAACGCCTGATACGGTTCCGATACCAGGGAACGGTAAGCTGATACACCGCGTCGAGCAAAAACAGAAACAGCAGCGTGCCGAGACCGGAAAACGCAGTGATCCACGGCGAAAACAGCGTCAGCGCGTTCACGCCGAGCAGAGAAAGCAAAAACAGCACGACAGCGGACCACAGCAGAACGATCCCGACCGCGGCCAGCGTTGCATACGTTTGTTTTTTGAGATCGCGCAGCACGTGGCGAACCGGTACATACGGTGCAAGGACGCAGACATAGGCAAGCCAGAAATAATGCGGAAACGGCAGCAAAAGCACAAACACGGCGATCAGAAGATCGCAAAGCACGAGATGGACCCAAAGCCGTTCCTCACAAAGCGGAAGCATGCAGAGCGCTGTCGGAAACAGAAAAAGCAGCGCAAAACAGCCGCTCGCTTCCGCAGCGCAAAGCAGCAGGAGCGAAAGCACAGCGCACATCGGCACAAGTCGTTTCGGGGATGGCGTTCGTTCGTAAGTCATATTCAGATCCGAAGGACCGTTAAGCCCTTCGCCTCCGCCATGTTCAAAGTCTGTCCGGAGCCGCTGTTGCTTCTGCGGACGTACGCGATGCAGAACTGCGCGTCCGCGACCATACGCGCGTTGCGCTCCCGCATGCAGCCGGGGTGATAGGAATCGAAAAGCACCAGCGTCTCGTCCGCGCTGTTCAGCAGCTTTCGATAGCGAAGCATGTCTTCGGAACTGTAGCTGTGCTCCTGCCCGCGATGCGGCACATAGACGGCGAGCGAAACGTCGGGATCGACCTTTTTCAGGGCCAGGATCCATTCGCCCGCCAGAAGATCGAAGCCTTTTGCGCCGCCGACGATAAACCGGGAACAGCCTTCCCTGCGCACGTCCGAAACCGCGCGTTCCAGGGCAAACAGCAGGTCCGTATATTCCGGCGAACCGACGGGCGGCATTTCACGATGCCCGGTAAAACAGCAGGTCATGCGAGCGCTCCCTTCTGCATCGTGCGGTTTTCGAGAAGCGAACGGAGCGTTTCGCGGTCGTTCGCATCGAACGCGCGGATCAGGGCGACGGCAAGCGCTTTCGCCTCGTCAAACAGCATCGGCACGCTTTCGTCCCGTACACGGTCCGGTTCCCACGGGGAAACCCAGCTGCTGCGGGAAAGGTTCATACAGCCTTCCGGATCCTCGTGGTCCGGTCCGATCAGATAATCGGAAACGAGACCGGGCTTTTTGATCGGACGCTCAAAGAAGCGCAGAACACGGTATCGCCTGCTTTTCGGATCGTACAGAAACGGAACGAGCCGACGGAACTTGCGGAGCCCGCGCACATATGCGCCCGAAACGTGTGCGCCGCAGAGCATTTCGGACACGCGCGCAAGCAGCGCGTCGATCGCTTTTGCGTCGGTGCGCTTCCGGAAAATATCGCGGTAGGGGATTTCGTCGGCGGTTTTTTTGAATACGATCGAGTCGATCACGCCTTCAAACCGCGTATGCGCGCTGCCGCGGTGCTTGGCTTCCACATACGGATGCAGCGTGCTGTCAAGCGCAATGTGCGTCAGAAACCCGTATAAGTACGGACGCATTGATTCGTCCGCCGCGTCACAAAGCGCGGAAAACAGCGTATTGCAATCAAGCCCGTGCAGAACGTTGCCGTGCTTTTTCTGATGGGGAATGAACGGCGTCGGCGGCAAGCGGTCATAGAAATACCAATCCGGACCGAGACAGCCGAGAATGTACGGTTCCCCGAGTGATGCGAGCGGCTTTTGAACCGCTTCGGCGACGCGAACGCCGAACACTATGTGCGTGCAGATGTTTGGCATAGGAATATGATACCATATTTTCCGATATTTGTATCCGTTTTCGGCGTTCTTTTTTTATCTTTTTGTAAACGAAATGCAAAATCGCTTCCGATTTGCAAAATGCGTGCTAAAATGACAGCATAGGAAACGATCGCTAAGGAGGAGCAATCCCGTGAAACGAATTAAAAACAGAAGAAAGCATTTCCGGATTCACAACGCGCTGGGGTTTTCCCTGTTCTGCGCGATGATTATTCTGGTCATAGGATTGATTGTCGGCGTGGTATTCCTCGCAAAAGGCGGTTATTTTGCGCAGATGTTCCGCTGCGTCAAATCGGAAGTGACCGGAAACCGCGCAGCGCCGACACAGGTGTCGGAAGCGACGGAGCAGCCGGAAATTTCGGAAGTGCCGACACAGGCGCCGACGGATTCCCCGGAGGAAACGCCGGACATCGGAACGCCCGAGCCGGAAACGCCGACGCCGCCTGCGATTGAAGTTGAGACACCGGCGCCGAGTGCAGCGAACAACGGATCGAAGACGATCACCGGCACAGCGTTCGAAGGGCTCACGATCGGCATCGACCCCGTGCGTGACGGAAAATCGAAGTACAAGGAGGAGGCCGAATACAATCTGTCGCTGGCAAACGAACTCAAGGAATATCTGGAATCCAAAGGCGCGAAGGTCGTCGTTACGCGCGAGGACAGCAAAAAGGAAGTCGGCAACAGCAAGCGCGCAAAGATCATCAAGGACGCAAAATGCGACGTCGCGATTCGACTGATGTGCAACGAGGTCGGTTCGTCCGTACACGGATTCTTTGTGCAGGGAACAAAGAAGAATGAGAGCTTTGCGAGAATCATGATCGAAGCGTATGCGAACGGAACCGGCATGGAGATTCAGAGCAGCAAAGGCAGAGGCTTCGACAAGGTGAGCGACGAGGTCGCGTCCAAGTGCGGATGCCCGTGCGTCAGAGTGGTTCTGGGAAACTGGAAGAACAGCGAGGACCGCGCTGACCTCGAGGACGAAGGCTTCCGTCAAAAAATCGTCGAGTCGATCGCGGAAGCGCTGCTCGAACAACTCAAGAAATGATCTGCCGAAACGAACGGCGCGCGGACATGCAAAAGAAACGCGCGCCGTTTTGATCCGTAAAAGAAAAAAGCAATTCGGCGCAACCGAATCCGGCTGATCCCGGTATTATTTGTGAGGAGCAAGAAACATTGGAACATTGCATGCATTACGAGCAAAACGAGCCCGTCAACAATGACCTGGATTCCCTGTTTCAAACGTACGGCGACATGGTGTATCGTCTCGCATTGGTGCGTACACGCAGCGCGGCAGACGCGGAAGATGTCGTTCAGGACGTGTTTTTGCGCTGCCTGAAAAACAAGCCGTCGTTTGAGAGCGCAGAACATCAGAAGGCGTGGCTCATAAAGGTCACGGTCAACTGTTCGAAAACGCTTTTGGGAAGCGCGTTTCGCCGGCACAGCGTACCGGAGGACGCGACGGGGGAACTGGCGTCGGAAGACGAAATGCCGGATTCGACGGTGTATGATGCTGTGATGAAGCTCCCGGAAAAATACCGTACGGCAATCCATCTGTACTACTACGAAGAATACTCCGTAAAGGACATCGCCGCTGTTATGCGGACGACGGAATCGACGGTGAAATCGTGGCTGCATCGTGCAAGAGGAATGCTGAAAGAAGAGCTTGGAGGAGATTTCGATGCTTAAGGACTCGTATCAGAACAAGATGAACAGCATCCATGTGCGCGAAGGATTGCTGGACGATATGAAAGAGGAGCGCGTTCGGAGAATTCGTGCCGAACGCGAGAAGAGAAACCGGCGGAAAGGCTGGTTGATCGCAGTACCGTCGTTCGCGGCGGCAGCAGCGGCGATCGTTGCCGTCGTTCTCGGCATCAACACTGCGGCGACGAAGAACAAATCGGCGATCATCCCGATGGAAGCATCGGCGCAGAGCGAAGCGGCGGTTGAACAGAAGGGATTTCTGCTCAGTTCCGCCAAGACGGCGGAGAGTCAAAGACCGGAGACCGTCGCATCGTATGAAGAACTCGGCGATATCATGAAAGAACGAATCGCCCGGAACGACTCCGCCTACGGATTCTACGGCGTTCCGGTCGATGAAGCGGAAGCTCCTGCAACTGCTGAGGAAACAGCGGAGGCAGCGCCGATGCCGCAGCCGGTCGACGGAGATATGGTTCTTGCGACGAACGGCGTAAAAGCCGAATCCGACGATTCCGGCAGACGCTATTCCGGTACGAACAATCAGGTCGAAGGCGTCGACGAAGCGGATATCGTCAAAACGGACGGAACATGGATCTATGCGCTGAGCCGTTCGAAGAACCGGGTTTATATTCTTTCCGCAAACGGAAAGGACACGGACGTCGTCTCGACGATTCAGCTCAAGGAAGCCGCCGAAAAAGACGGTTACTGGCGCAATTATTCCGAAATGATGCTGTACGGCGATCGCCTGTATATTCTGGGATCGCACTATAACTGGAGCGACAAGGTCAACGAGCAGGACCGCACAAACACGTTTGCCGAGGTATACGATCTCGGCGACCGCACCGCGCCGAAGCTGCTTGCCTCGCATAAACAGCAGGGCGATTATCGAACCGCAAGGCTGATCGAAGGAAAGCTGATGATCGTTTCGGACTACCGCCTGTACTACTTCTATCCGATGGTCGATCCGATCCCGGTTGACGAGTATGTACCGAAGGTGAGCACCGACGACGCAACGACTGCGTTTGCGCCGGGCGACATCTATGTCAATCCGGAGTCAAAGGAGAACGGCTTCACCGTCGTCACGCTGCTTGACGCAGCGGACGGTAAGGTATTCGATTCGCACAAGGCGGTGCTCGGCGGCTGCAACACGGTATACTGCAGCGGAACGGACCTTCTGATCGCGTCGCAGGAGTGGCGCAATGATCAGAGCGCGGAGCAGACCGATGAAAACGGAAAGCACTTTGTCAAGATCCTGTCCGGCTCGGATACGAATCTGTTCCGCTTCACGCTGAACGACGGCAAAATCGAAGCGGCGGCGAGCGCGAAGATCCCCGGCACGCTTCTGAATCAGTTCAGCATGGACGCGTATAACGGGTATTTCCGGTTCGTGGTGACGCGTTCCGAAAGCGAAGAAACCATCTGGACGGACGGCATCGACACGTATGAATGGGCAAGCAGCAGCGATTGCGAGCTGCTCGTGCTCGACGGCAATCTTCAAACGGTCGGCAAACTCGAAAACCTTGCAAAGGACGAACGCGTTCAGTCCGTGCGGTTTATGGGCGACACGGCATACTTCGTGACGTTCCGTCAGGTCGACCCGCTGTTCTCCGTGAACCTGTCCGATCCGGAGGATCCGAAAATCCTCGGCACGCTGAAGATCCCGGGCTTCTCCGCGTATCTGCACCCGTTCGGCGAGGGGAAACTGCTCGGCATCGGTTACGATGCGGACGAGGAGCACGGCTGGACCGAAAACGTGAAGCTGAGCATGTTCGATATTTCCGACCCGGCAAACGTGAAGGAAGCGTTTAAGCTATCCGTAAAGGACGCAAACTGGACGCAGGTACAGTATAATCACAAGATCGTGTTCGTCGACGTCGAAACCGGCACGGTCGCGTTCCCGGCGGACGATACGTATTATGTGTTCCGCGCGGAAGGCAATGCGTTCAAACAGATCGGCAAGATCAAGACCGATTCCGAATACTGGCTCGGCGACGCGCGCGGGCTCTTCATCGACGACGTGTTCTACGTGGTCAGCGATAACGAGGTCTTTATGCTCTCGTTCGAAACAATGGAAAAGCTCGCCACGCTGAAGCTGAACTGAGCAGCGCACAAAAAGGAGGGGGAGA
>CAMORL010000024.1 GCA_946623765.1 uncultured Clostridia bacterium | reverse complement strand
TGAAGCCGACCGCGCAGCAGATTGCGCAGACCGCGCAGATAATACCGAGATACATCCAGCCCATCTTATGCCTCCTTGAAATACGCCTTAATGTATTCCGCGAAGCTCTTGTCGCCGATCTTCGTGTCGCCCACGAGATCGTGGCTCAGGGTCCACTTTGAGAACAGGATGATGTCGTGCTTGCCCGCCTTCTTGATCTTCGGAAGGTTCGCAAGGATGCCGAACAGCCAGATGGGCGCCCACTTGATCTTCAGAGGCTTGTTTGCCGCCTTGAAGCACATATCCGCCATCTCCTCATAGGTGTAGGTTTCCTTGCCGCCCACGTTGTAGGTGACGTTTTTGTCGTTCATGTGCGCGACGATGAAGTCCGCAAAGTCGGGGCAGTCCACGACGTTCGCTTTGACCTTGCCGAAGCCCTTCAGAAGCTGCATCTCGCCCTTGTCCACGTAGGGCTTAAAGACCTTGCAGATATCGTAGAAATACCCGGTCGGACGGTAAATGACCCAATCCATCGGCTGCTTTTTGATTTCCTGCTCCACCATGTACTTTGCGTGGAGCATCGGCACCTTTTCCGCGCCGGGTTCGTCGCACGAAATAACGGAAATATAATTGAACTTCTTCACGCCGGCTTTCTTTGCTTCGGCATACAGGTTCATGTTGCCCTGATAGTCGATGTCGTAGGACGTGAATTTCGTCGATGCGCCAGTGAGACCCATCGTGGTGATCACGACGCTTGCGCCGTCGCAAAGTCCTTTCAGCGTGTCGGGATTCGTCGCGTCGATCGAAACAAAGGTATACTTCCCTTCCGTTCCCTCGATCGTGCGTTCCTTGAGATCCGCTGCAACCACTTCATGTCCCGCTTTTACGAGACTCTTCAGAATTTCCGCACCCAGGTTTCCGAATGCGCCTGCCAATACGACCTTCATGTGTATCTCCCCCTTATGCTTTCTTGTTCTTTTCTTTTGCGCGTTTGTCGTTGATGATCTTCATATGCTCGGCGGTGACGAGCGTGACGTTGTTCTCCTTCGCCCAGTCCACGCAGCCCTTCAGCACCAGCGGCAAAAAGACGCGCGGTACGTTCAGGATCGTTTCGAGCGCGTCGTCGGTGAACTTGACCTTGTCGTCGGCGCGGTCTGCGGCATAGCGGACCGAATCCAGCGACTGCTTGCGGATTGCAAGAAGTTCCGAGCGCATTCTGGCCTTTCTGTGGAACCAGAAGTTCTTGGAATCGCGATAGCCGTAATCGACCGGCAGCGGCGGGAAATCCTTCGCTTTCACGCCGTTGATGATCGCGTCGCTGTACTTCTTCTTCATCAGGATCTTATCGACGCGCAGGATGAAATGTGCGCCGAACTTCGACGTGATGCCGTTGAAATCGTGATACGGCGGTTCGTAACCGGAAAGCTCACCCGGACGGTCGTTTGCCGCGTTGTCGAGCTCGCGCATCCATGTGCACTCGATCGCCTGGATCGCGTCGGTCAGCACCATCGGCCGCTTTTCGCCGGTCTGCTCCTCGATCATGCTCTTTTCAAGGCGGAAATTGCACTTCGGCATCTTGTCGGAAGGCTTGTCTCCGGGCCAGGAGAGCTTAACCGCTTCCTTGAAGCTCTTCGGATTGTCGTCGATGAAATTGATCGCGCATCTGCCGTCGCGCAAAATGTTCTGCGCCGTGTTGGAAGAATTGCGGCAGCACAGCAGCATGGCGTAATAATCCTTACCAGCCACATAGTACGGCTGCACCAGCGAATACGGTCCGAGCGTCGTGCTGCCGTCTTCGCACAGCGTGCTGATCACGACGGTCGGCATCGGGAAATACAGCGACGTCTGGTAGAAGTTGTCAACGATACGAAGGTTTTCAAAACTGCTCATTTCATTTCTCCTCTCTTTCCTTGCTGATCAGTTTTTGCATGAGTGTATAGATATCTTCAAACGGTTTCTCCTCTCGCGTCCATGTGAGAAGCGCTTCCGCAATGAATTCCGAAAGAAACACACGATCCGGTTGTTCGCCGCACACGGGAAGGATCAGCGCGGCGATCTGTTTTCTCAGCTGTCCGTGCCGCTGGGAAAAGGCGGCGTAATACGCGATTTTTGCCTCGTCGTCCGAAAACAGCGAACGGTAGGTATCGGTAAAAGAGCGGATCGCGTCATAGATGCGTTTCAGGTACGTCTTTGCGTCGTCTTCGACGTCCTCCGCGATCGGCGCAATACACGCGCGCCAATCCTCCGACAGGAACGTCGCGATCAGCATCTCCTTCGACGGGAAGTAATTATAGACGGTTCCGACCGCGATTCCGCATGCCGCCGCTACGGATCGGATCGTCGTTTTTGCATAGCCGCGGCTTTCGATTTGCCGTCTTGCCTCCGTCAGAAGCTGCTCGCGCATGCTTTCAAGGATCTTCGGCATACGCGCCTCCGTTTCCGATCCAGACGGCAATCCTGTCCGCCGTGATCCGGATCTGTTCCCCGCTTGTGATGAAGGGCGTGCCGTCGCCCCGCTGCGCGCCGTACATGCCGAATCCCGCATGACAGCCGCCCGCAATGATCTCTTCCGTCATATCTTCCGGCAGCTTTGTTTTCGCCTTTTCATACTGCCCGCGATTCAAAACGCCGTCCTCGCTCCCGTAGATCGAAAGCGCGCGAACAGCCTCGTCCGAAAGGTCGTCGTTTGCGTACGACGCAAGCAGGATCAACCCTTCGTAACTGCCGGGATGCGCCTTGATCTCCATCGAAGCGACCGCGCCGCCGAGCGAGTGTCCGCCGATGTACCAGCGCTCGATCTTCGGAAGCGATTCGCGCACGCTGTCCGCGGCATGGGTATCGAATACGGCGAGACGGAACGGCATTCTGCACAGCACGCAAAGCACGCCCTTCGACGAGATTGCGCGCATCAGCGGCACATATGCGGTTTCTTCTACCTTGCCGCCCGGATAAAAGATCAGCCCGACCGTTGCGTCGCCCGGATCAAACACCGTTTCCCCGCCCGCAAGCTTTCGTTCTTCCACGGTCCGGCCTGCGGAAAAAGCCTCAATCGCGTCGTCATCGGCACGGTAATAGCTTTCCAGATAGATGAGACTTGCGCTCAGCAGCAGGGAAAAAACCGCAACCGGGATCACGATCCACAGGGTCCGTTTTCGTTTTTGCCCGTATCTCTGCATGGCAGATCCTCCATAATGAACATGTTCATAATAAGTGTAAACAGTCGGCCCGAAAATGTCAAGAACGGGTTTTCGATTCGTGCAAAAAACGCTTCAGACGGCAAAAAACGCCCCTTTACGGAGCGTTTTCAAAACGGTTTATCCGAGATATCGAATCCTGATAAAATACAGGATCAAAAGGTGCAGCGGATAGAAGAGATAGAACGCGTATTTCAGCACCGGACCCTTGATGAAACCGCGCTTTTCGTTGTACAGCGCAAGCGGAAAAAACGCCAATCCGGCTTCCAATTTGGACGGCAGTACCGCAACGCCGACCGCGTCGCGCAAAAGCTCGTAATCCCGCAGCGCATACACAAGCAGCAGAAAGCAGAATCCGCCGAGCCCGTAATCGGCTTGTAAAAACAGCGAAGCCGTCAGCAGAAGCACGATCGCAAACACGCGCAAGAAACGTCGGTCACGGAAGTATTCATAGGCAAAGATCCCGAGATAGCCGAGAAACAGCGTGAAAAAGACGTTCTGCTTGTCGAAGCTGAACCACATGCCGCTGTTGAACAGGTCCCACGGAATCTCGGACAGGAACGCAAACAGCAGCAGCGACGCTCCGTAGCGGATCCGGTTTCGCGTGTGACGGTATCCCTCGACAATCAGAAACGCGAAGATCGGAAACGCGAGCCGTCCGATAAAGCGCATCACAAGATACAGCGTGATCTGCTGTCCGAACGCCGTGAACAGCGGAACCGGACGCGACTCCAGGCATATGCCGACGTGATCGATCACCATGGCTGCGACGGCAATCACTTTGAGCGCGCTTCCGCTCAGAATATGAAACTGTTCCGGCAAAATCCGGTTTTTCATACAGGCATTCCTTTCAGACCGTTCAGCCATGCGTCCGCCTCGTCACGCGTGCGGAAGATATGAATCGTCTTGTTCCGAAACCGATCGAACAGTTCCGTAAGCACGGGATTGTTGCGCTCCCGGTACGTCCGCACAAGTTCGACAAGCTCCGGATCGAGCGTCTGTTCCGTCCACGGAATGTCCGGCCGAACCTGTCCGACGCGTTCCGTGATCCCCTGCATGCATACGTCCGTGTCGTAATCGAGAAGAATCACCGTGTCGCACGCCGCAATGCGCGGCTCGAATGTGCGGCTGTAGCTGCCGTCGATGATCCATTCGTCCCGGTTAAGAATCTCCGCAAGCCGCGCGTCGAATTCATCGCGCGTGATATGTGTGCGATCCGGCTTCCACCATATGTTGTCAAGATGGTAAAGCGGCAGTCCCGTCTTTTCATGCAGTCTGACGGACAATACGCTCTTGCCGCTGCCCGGACAGCCGATCACGGCGATGCGGTTCATTCGGCGTCTCCTTTGCGAATTACGGTCATGCTCTCACTTTTTGAAATAGGAAAACCCGTCGCGGCAACGATCGGGATCCCGATCCATACAGCATTTCCCAAGCGTTTCCACCCGGTTCCACACGTCTTCACCGAACAACGCCGTACGTGCGCGGATCTCATCGTCCTTCTTTGCAAGGAACAGTTGAACGATCGGAATAAAATTGCTGTAGCGCCCGGTATTGTGTTCTCCCGCGGTGATATCTCCCGCCACCGTGTCAAAATGATTCGGCATATAGACGCACGACGTCACGAGCCTTGATCCGACTTTCAGGTCATACTTTGCGGCAAGCTCCGTCGGAAACCGCAGTTTCACAACGGCGTCCAGCTCATCGGAATACGCCATCACGCAAAGCGGATCCACGCTGCAGACATATGCCGGCTGCGTGTCGCCGAGCATCATCATCTGCGCAACGTCCTGAATCATCATATCGCAATGGAACTTTTCCGCAAATGACGAGCAGATCAGCTTTCGGATCGGATAATATTTTTTGTACGAAAACTTCGCCTTTCCCGGGTTCTCTGCCTTTGTTATCATGTCGCCATACTCCTTTCTCTTTCCTTCATGATATCGCTGAAAACCCGCTGCACGGGTTTTCACTCCTCATCCTCGTCCTCTTCCTCGTCCTCGTCGACCCAATCCGGATTCTGTTCGACCAAAAGCCTGAGGATGCGCATGCGCTCCTTCTTGAGCACCGTCACGGTCAGATCCTCGAACGTGAAGCTGTCATAGAGCTTCGGATAGCCGCCGAGCTGCTCCACCGCCCAGCCGCCGACCGTCGCGTTGTCGTCGTCGAGATCCTCTTCCTCTTTGTCGAACTCGTCCAGAAAATCGGAAAGGCGCATATCGCCGTCGACCTCGTAACGGTTTTCGCCGACCTTCGTGAACTCCTCCTCGATGACGTCGGATTCGTCCCAGATCTCGCCGACAAGCTGTTCGAGCACGTCCTCCATCGTGAGGATGCCCATCGTGCCGCCGTATTCGTCGGTCACCACGACCATGTGGCTCTTTTTGCGGCGCATCGTATCGAGCACGTCCGGCAGCGGCATCGTCTTATGCACGTAAACGACCGGCATCAAGAGTTTCTTGATCGGCACGTCCGGATCCTCGACCATCGCTTTGTAAAGATGGTTCAGGTGCAGAATCCCGACCATCGTGTCGGGCGTTCCGTTATACACCGGAATGCGTGTATACGGCGAGGCGAACGCAATCTTCATCTGCTGCTCGCGCGAATCCTCAAGGTCGATCGCCACAAGATCCACGCGCGGCGTGATGACCTCATATGCCAGCACCTCGTCGAAATCGAATGCCGACTGCAAAAGATCCGCCGTGTCCTCGTCGACCACGCCCTCGTCCTCGACCGTGTCGAGAATCGTTTCCATATCGTCCTCGGTCACCGAATCGTCGCTTTCACTGTCTTTCCAGATGCCGGAAAGCAGCTTCAGAAACCGTTCAAGAACCCAGATCAGCGGGAACAGCAAAAGCCACAGTCCCGTAAGCGGCAGCGCAACGATCTTTGCAACGCCTTCCGCGCGTTCGGACGCCAGGATTTTCGGAAGGATCTCGCCGAACGTAATGATCAGGACGGTCATGATCGCCGTTGCGACCCATGCGCCGTTATACCCCATCAAATGAATCGCAAGCGCAGCGGCGATCGACGAGGATCCGATGTTCACAAGATTGTTGCCGATCAGGATCGCGATCAAGCCCGAATCAAACCGTTCGCGGAACCGCAGCGCGAGCTTTGCAAGCCTGCTTCCCTTCTCCTCCGCTTCATGCCGAAGCTTGGTCGGATTGAGCTGCATGAACGCGATCTCCGCGCCGGAGAACATGGCGGACAACGCAATGCAGACGACGATCAGGATGTATCGAAGCGTGTTACTCATCGACCACACCTCCCACATCGTCCTCGTCGTAGATCTCGCCGACGAGTTCTTCGAGGATGTCCTCGACCGTCAGAATGCCGCGTACCGTGCCGTCGTTGTCCTTTACGATCGCAATATGCGTTTTCGCCTTGCTCATACCGGCAAGCTGCTCGTCGATCGGCGTGCCGACCGTGACGTAATAGGGCTTATCCATCACGCGCGCAAGCGACACATGCCCCTGCCGTTTCAGGTATTCTTTCAGATACTTTCGGATCTGCACCACGCCGCAGATCTCGCCCTCGCGGTTTTTCACCGGCAGACGGCTGTGATTTGTTTTTTCGATAATCTGCACGACCTCTTTGGGGTGCATGCCGAGCGAAACGGTTTCCACATCCTTCAGCGGGACAAAAATCTCGCCGACCGGCGTTTCCGTAAAATCGAGTGCGGACTGCATCAGATCCGCCGTTTCCTCATCGATGTCGTCCTCCTCGTCGAGCGTTTCGATGATGTCATGCAGTTCCTCTTCGGAAACGGTCGGTTCTTCCTCTTCCTTTACACGGAACAGTTTTTTCAGTCCGTTCGTCATCGACGTAAACAGGATATTCAGCGGGTAAAAAATCCGCATCAGAAGGCGCAGGGACGGCGCAACAAACAGCGCAAAGCTTTCGTTGCACGCCTTTGCGATTGTTTTCGGGATCATTTCGGCAAACAGAAAAACGAGCAGCGTCGTCAAGAGCGACGTCATCGTCGTCCCGAAGCTGCCCCATTCAAGGCGCGCAGCAACAAGCGCGGACAAAGACGCGCTGCCGATGTGCATGATATTGTTGCCGATCAGAATGGTGGTCAGAGCCGCGTCAAAGTGATCCAGAATATATAGAACGCGCTTTGCCCGTTTCGATCCGTTGTCCGCGCGGCTCATTATGCGGATACGGTTGACGGATGCAAGCGAGGTTTCCGCGCCTGCAAAATATGCACCGCCAAGCAAAAGTGCGATAAAAAACACGATCAGACCGATGATGCTTCGATAGTCGCCGGCTTCTATTTCCATTGCCGCTCCTTCCGAAAGCCATCGTATAAGAGGACTTGGACTACTGTCCACTTCCGTACCACCTGCCTTGTTTCACAGAATGAAGATATTATAAGCGATAACGCGGCAAAACGCAAGAGATTCGCAAAAGAAAAGCGGCTTTGAGCAGCCGCTGTCAACCAAATCGGAACGAAACTCCGTCCGTCTGTATGGATTGTCCGGTTCCCGTCAGAACCGCCGAAAACGGAGTCTTGCCCCCTGCTGCGCCGATCTTCTCATCGCCCCAAGCAGAAAAACCTGTCTGTACATGCCCGTCGGACAGATCGTCTTTCACAGTTGACGTCAGTTCCTTTCCCGGTCGTCACGCACGGCGTGGACGACGTACGGCTTCGGATCGGCGATCGCCTCGCGGATAAAATCGGGATAAAGCGTGCGCGGATCGTCCGGCGTGACCCACGTGAACGCCTCCTCGCCGTCGGCGACGTGATCGGTCGCGGGATCGAACGGTTCCGGTATCTTCATATAGAAATAGAACGCAAGCTCATAGACCGGCTTTCCGAAATCCTTCGGATTGTCGTTTTTGAAATACACCTCGTTGACGAAGCCGAGCCGGTCGACGGAAAGGCGGCGCCCGGTCTCCTCAAAGATCTCGCGCACGATTGCCTGTTCCGCGGTTTCGCCGAACTTGATCCGCCCGCCGACCGAGTAGCAGTAGTCGCCGAACTTGCTCTTCACCATCAGCGCTTTGCCGTCGCGGATGAGAAACGCGCCGACGCGAATGTTGAGAATTCCCTCCCCGCAGGGTACGCACATGTCGGGTCCGTATTGATGCTCCATACGATGCTCCTTTCGTGCTGTGCTTACGGCATATCGCGTTTGCCGCGCAGACAGTTCATATGCCGCATACGCGGAATATATCACGAGGGAGCCGGTATCCTCCGACTCCCTCAAACTTTGTGGTGCTCCCGCTCGGGAAGCTCCGATCCGGTCATTCCGAACGGGCAATCATGGTTTTACTTCTCGTCTTCCATGCTGATGACTTCTCTGCCATCATAATAGCCGCAGTTCTTGCAGACCGTGTGCTGCGCTTTCAGCTCGTGGCACTTCGGGCACTCGACGAGGTTGGGCGCGATCGCCTTCGAATTGTTCGCTCTGCGCGAATCTCTTCTCGCCTTCGACGTTTTTCTCTTGGGTACTGCCATGATTACACCTCCTTATGATCGTTCAATAATGATTCGAGCGCGGATAGACGCGCATCGATTTTTTGGGTTTGACAGCCGCACTGTCCCCGGTTCAGATCGGCGCCGCAGATCGGACAAAGCCCCTTGCACGATTCGCTGCAGACCACCGTCATCGGCATCTCCAGAAAGAGATTGTCGAAAAACGCTTCCGAAAGGTCAAGCTGTTCGCCCTCGTACGGATAGAGATCGTCGTCCGCCGTCTTGTAGATCGAACGGACGAAGCGCTCCGTAAACGAAAACGAAAGCGTTTTGACCATCGGACGATTGCAGCGCGCGCAGGTTGTTTCGTAGGAAGCCTCTGCGTCCGCGTCCACGCGGAAGGTCTTTCCGTCATAGACATAGACGCCGGAGATCTTTCCCGGTCCGGCAAACCGGACGGGATCGCCCCCGAACGTTTCCGACGGAAGCTCGCCCTCCCATGCGAACGGGAACGGTTCCCCGACCCTTCGCAATGCTTCATTGACCGATACAATCATACGATACCTCAAAATGAACCAACAGCTATTTTAACCATTCCGGCGCCGTTTGTCAACAGATTTCTTTGTTTGTTTTCCCTTTTTTGTCGGGTTTTCGTTTCGCTTCTGCGGTTTTCCGCCCCGCATTGCCGATTCCTGCGTCCGTTCCGGCGGAACGAGCGCGTTTTTGCCCGTGCCGATCAGGTCCTCGCGGCCGCACAGCGTCAGCGCTTTGCGTACCGTCCGGAAATTCGCGGGCAGAAAGAACTGCATCAGCGCGCGCTGCATCGCTTTGTCCTGCGGGCTTTTGGGCACATACACGGGCTCCATCGTCCTGGGATCCAGCCCCGTATGATACATGCAGGTCGACACCGTGCCCGGCGTCGGATAGAAGTCCTGCACCTGCTGCGGACGGTGTCCGGTCTTCTTGAGATACAGCGCCAGCTCAATCGCGTCGGACAGCGTACAGCCCGGATGCGAGCTCATCAGATACGGCACGACGAACTGCTTCTTTCCGAGCCGTTCGTTCATGCGTTCGTAGCGGCGGATGAATTCCTCGTAGAGCGCGTGCGGCGTCTTATTCATGTAATAGAGCGTGCGGTCCGCAATGTGCTCCGGCGCAACCTTCAGCTGTCCCGAAACGTGATGCTCGCAAAGCTCTCTTAAAAACGCGTCGCTCTTGTCGTAGAGCAGATAGTCGAAGCGCACGCCGCTGCGGATGAATACCTTTTTGACGCCCGGCACGGCGCGGAGCTTCCTGAGCAGCGCGACGTAATCCTCGTGGCTTACCTCCAGATTCTGACAGCGTTCGTAGCCGATGCACGAACGGTTTTTGCAAACGCCGCTTTTGAGCTGTTTGCGGCAGGCAGGCTTCCGGAAGTTTGCGGTCGGTCCGCCGACGTCGTGAATAAAGCCCTTGAAATCCGGATCCTTCGTCATCTCCCGCGCTTCTTTCAGGATCGATTCGTGGCTCCTTGCGGAGATCACACGCCCCTGATGGAACGTCAGCGCGCAGAAATTGCAGCCGCCGAAGCAGCCGCGGCAGGAGGTGATCGAAAACTTCACCTCGTCGATCGCCGGGATCGGCTCCCGGTACGACGGATGCGGACGCCGCGTGAACGGCAGCGCATAGACCGCGTCCATTTCTTCGGTACTGAGCGGGGGCTGCGGCGGGTTCTGAACGAGAAATCCCTTTTCGTGCGGCTGGATCAGCCGCTTTCCGCGGATCGCGTCCTGCTCCTCAAACTGCGTTCTGAACGCCTCTGCATACTTGCGCTTGTCGGAGGCGACCTCCGTATACGACGGCAGCATCACGGCGTCCGAAACCTCCTCCGGATCGGTTACCCGGAAGCACGTTCCGGGAACGTCGCGGATCTCGTGCACCGGCGTACCGGCGTCCAGCGCATCCGCAAGCGCGACGATGCTGCGCTCGCCCATGCCGTACATCAGGATGTCCGCGCCGGCGTCGTAGAGGATCGAATGCCGCACGCGATCGTCCCAGTAATCGTAATGCGCAAAGCGGCGCAAGCTTGCCTCGATCCCGCCGATCAGCACCGGCACGTGCGGAAACGCCTCGCGGCAGCGGTTGCTGTAAACGATGACGGCGCGGTCGGGACGCTTGCCCGCCCTGCCGCCCGGCGTATAGGCGTCGTCGCTTCTCCTTCGCTTGGCGGCGGTATAGTGATCGACCATCGAGTCAAGATTGCCCGCGGACACCAAAAATGCGAGCCGCGGTTTTCCGAGGCTCCTGAACGCATTTACGTCGTGCCAGTCCGGCTGCGCCAGAATCCCCACCGAATACCCGTGACTCTGCAGCACGCGCGCGATGATCGCCGTTCCGAAGCTCGGGTGGTCGATGTATGCGTCGCCGCTGATATATACAAAATCAAGCCCGTCGATTCCGCGGGCTTTCATTTCCTGTGCCGATAAGGGCGGTATTCGATTGATCGGCGTTCGCTTCACTTGATATGCTTCTCGATTTCCTGTACGGTACGCCGTTCCTCGTCGCTGACCGTGGCATGCGGAGAAACAGGACCGACCGCCTTCTCATACAGCGGGTTTTCTTCGCTCTTCGCGCTGACCTCGGAAACGAGGTATTCGATGGTGGCGACCATCTCCCGGCGCTCCTCTTCCATCTGACGGAGCTGCACGATCAACTCGTCCAGATACTTGTCCACGTCCTCGCGGTCGTACCCGAACAGAGCTTTCCGGAATTCCTTATTCGCGATGTTCTCCGCCTTGATCATGGACGCCGAACGGTTTTACATGTCGGAATAACCGGAATCCTCGCCGGTGTCTTCGACGTCGACGTCACGCGGGGCGACCAGAAAGATCCCTCTCGAAATCTTGTTGATCGTGCCGTTCAGCGCATAGATCGAACCGAGCAGGAAGTCCAGCACGCGCTGCGCGCAGTTTCCGTCCAGTTCCTCCATGTTGACGATGACCGGACGGCGGTTCTTCAGATTGTCCACGATGCTCTGCGCGTCGTCATAGCAGACCGGATGATACACGATCATCTTCATCGACGCAACGCTCGAAGGAACCGGCTGCGGATCTCCGCCGCCGACCAGCGCGTTTTCACGGCGCTTGCTGCGCGGTTCGCGCTTCGGCTGTTCCGGCTGCTGTCCCGCTTCGTCGTTCAGGATCTCTTCGTCGTCGCTCTCTTCCAGCCCGATAAAATTCAAAAACTTACCCATTCTGTTTTCCTCCCGTTATAATGCGCGGTCCGAAGATCGCTGTCCCGACGCGGACGGTCGTTGCGCCCTCCTCGATCGCGACGTCAAAATCGTGGCTCATGCCCATCGACAGCGTGTCGATCGGAAGCCCGGGGTACGCCGTCCGAAGATGCTCGAACAGGCTGCGCATTTCCCTGAAATACTTCCGCACCGCGTTCTTGTCGACGGCGGGCGGTACGCACATCAGCCCTCTCAGCCGGACAGAATCGAGCGGTGCGATCCGTTCGATCAGCGCTTCCAGCGCTTCCGGCAGAACGCCGCCCTTCTGTTCCTCGCGTCCGATATTGACCTCGATCAGGATGTCCTGCGTGATGCCGTGCTTTGCGGCATACGCCGAAATCGCGTCGAGCAGCGGTTCGCGATCCACAGACTGGATCAGATCCGCTTTCCCGCAAACATATTTTACCTTGTTCGTTTGCAGTTGTCCAATAAAATGAGCCCTTAATTGATTCTGTTTATAAAAATTTAACTTTTCGGAGAACTCCTGCGCGCGGTTTTCGCCGATTTCCGTCACGCCCGCCGCGACCGCCTCCGCGATCCGCGCCGTTTCCACGTATTTGGTGACCGCAATCAGCGAAACGTCGCTTTCCGCTCTTCCGCTTCTTTGGCACGCAAGCCGCATTGTCTCGCGCACGCGTTCAATGTTTTCCCCGATCTGCATTACTTTTCATCCTCCTCATCCGGCGGGATGCGCACCTTCAGTCCCGCAAACAGCGTGATGTTGCTGTCGCGCGCGCTGATGATCGCGTTTTCGCCGTCGCTGCCCGCAACGTACACCGCGACCTTCTGGAAGGTGCCGTCCGTCGATTTTGCATAGATATAGGGAACGCCGTTGGTGTACTGCAGATACTTGACCGGCACGTACAGACCCGTTGCGTTGTTCTGAACCGAGATCTCGACCACGCGTGTGGTCAGCAGCGGCTGCACGTCCGCATTGACCTGCATCACGTACAGAACGCCCTGTTCGGTGTCGCGCTCGTTGATGATCCTGCCCTGATACGCCGCCTTGATGCCCTTGACCGTGAACGAGTAGGTCAGCCCCGGCATCAGACGGTCGGCGCTGCTGCCGCTCTGCACGAACGCGAGATAGAACGTCGTGCGGTCGGTCACAATACGGTAGTTGAAATTTTCATTGTCCATCGAGATCGACGGCGCGTTCAGGATTCGCTTGATCAGCGGCACCGTAAGCTGCGAGATGTCGCGCAGGTTGTCCTCGTTTGCGTCGGAGTAAAAACTGATATAGCCGTTGTATTCGGACCGTACCGTGCGCGCGCTGTTCGTTTCGAAATTCTCCCGGATGAGGTCAATCTCCGCCGCGGCGCGGTGCGCTTCGTCGAGCGCGCTGTTGCCGGTCGTTACCGGTGCCGTCGGTTCCGCCGCAGTCGGTTCCGTTCCCGCAGCAGTTTCGCCGGTCTGCGGCTCCGTGTTTTCCGCCTGTTTCGGTTTGTTCCGTTCATCCAGCCATTTGAGCATGGCTTCGCGGCGCATCGCCTGCACCTGCGTCAGCTGCGTTTCCAGTTTCGCGTAATGCTCCGGATTGCGCTCGCCGTTTGATGCGGCGCGCATCTGCTTGCCGATCGAGTCGATCCGCTCGTTGTACTGCAAAATCTCCGGCGGGATCGTTCCGCCCGTCGTCGTCTGGATCATTGCAAGCAGGTTCGCATACAGCGTCGCCTCACGGGTGCAGATCGTGTTCAGCGTGCTTTCGTACGAATACGGATAGAGCACGGCGATCGCATCGCCCTCGGAGACCGTCGCCCCCTCGGAAAACAGGATGCGGCTCTCGCTTGCCGTCTCCGTGAACAGGCGTTCGCTGCGGACGACGACCGCTTCGCTCTCGACTTCTGTATACAGCGTCAGCTGTTCGAGCTTGCGGATGTTGCCCGTGACCTTCCGCATCAGCCAGATTGCGCCGACGACAAAAGCCACCAGCAGCGCTGCGCTGATGAACAGAAGCAGATAAAATCGTTTACTTGCCCGGAAGCTCCGTTCCATTCGTATTTACCTCATAACCCGGCTTTTGGGACCTGCCGTACTGGCGATCGAAATTCTCCCGGTTCTTGGCAATATAGCCGTTGAACAGGTCCTCGGCGCTCATGCCGCTGCGAATGCACATGCTTACGAAAAAGTGCAGCACGTCCACAAGCTCGCCGCGGATCGCCCCGGGATCCAGCGGCTTCTCGTTCTTCCACCATTTCCAGTTGAGCTCGTTCAAAAGCTCCGTCAGTTCGTCCATGCAGGCGAGGATGTCCTTCTGCATCCACACCTCATAGGGAAACTCCAGATGCCGCCGTTCCATAATGTCCTGATCCAGCGACTTCTGCAGCCGGAAAATCATTTCAAGCCTGTCTTCCATTGCGCTTCCACCATTCCTCCGCAGCGGTTTTCAGGGCGTCGCCCGCACCGTCCAGCCTGCCGACCGCCGAAAATGCGGCGCATGCCGGCGTGAACAGATCCTTCGCGGCTTGTTCCACCGCTTCCATTGTAACACATTCGATGCGGTTCAGGGTAGCCTCCAAATCATATTCTTTTTCCAAAAGCAGCGCGGTTTTGCCGAGCGCGCTCATATGCGCCATCGTGGACTCCATCCCGAGCACGTAGCTGCCCTTGAGCTGCTGCCTTGCGCGGAGGAATTCCGTTTCGGAGACGCCGTTTGCCTTAACGTCGTCGATCTCCCGCAGCATCAGCGAGAGCACCTCCTCCGCCTGTCCCTCCGTGCAGCCCGCGTAGAAGCAGATGCTTCCCGCGCCGCGGTACGCCATCGGATAGGAATAAACCGAGTACGCAAGCCCGCGCTCCTCGCGGATCTTCTGAAACAGCCGCGAGCTCATGCTGCCGCCGATCGCGTTCGAAAGCACCGCCTGCGCAAAGTACGCGTCGGTTCCGAGCGCCGCGCCGGGCAGCGCAAGGCACAGATTGATTTGCTCGACGTCCTTTTTGACCATCGCAGTCCGAAACCCGGGCAGCATCGAAACGGACGGCGTATGATGGCGTTCGCTGTGCGGCACGGTTTGGAAGCTGCGCTCCAGAAGCGCGATCAGCGAATCGCGATCGAAGCTGCCCGCAACGGCAATCACGATGTTTTCCGCCGTATAATGGGTTTGCATGTACCGGATCAGATCGCCGCGGCTGAGTTTTTTCACGGTCTGTTCCGTGCCGAGGATCTCGGACTCGATCGGCGTGCCCTTGAAGAGCTGTTCGCTTGCGCGGTCGAACACGATGTCCTCCGGGCTGTCCTCGGTCATGGCGATTTCCTCGATCACGACGCCCTTTTCGCGTGCCATCTGTTCCGGATCGAAGGTACTTCTGAGAACGAGATCCGAAAGCATGTCGATCGCTTTTTCAAGATCCTCGTCCAGCGCTTTCACATGGAAGCAGGTACATTCCTTTGCGGTGAACGCGTTGAGATTCGCCCCGATCGCGTCCATCTCCGCAGCGATGTCTGCCGCGCTGCGAGTCTCCGTGCCCTTGAAGAGCATGTGTTCGATGAAGTGTGAAATGCCCGCCTCTGCATCCGTTTCAAAAACCGAACCCGCGTTGACCCACACGCCGATCGCAACCGAGCGCACGGACGTCATATGCTCCGTCATCACGCGGATCCCGTTTTTCAAAACGATTTGTTCGATCATTCTCTGTACCTCCGATGGAAAAAGAAGGGCCGACACGAAATTCTGCCGTCCCCTCTCTATTCTGTTCGTTTGTTTCCCCGTTATTCCCGATTACGCGTCGGGCAGCAGATCCTTGCGGGTGAGACCGATCTTGCCGGTCTTCGGATCGATTTCGAACACGCGTACGAGCACCTGGTCGCCGATGTTCAGAACATCCTCAACCTTGTTCACGCGCTCCTTCGCAATGCGGGAGATGTGCAGAAGTCCGTCGGTGCCGGGCTTCAGGTTCACGAACGCGCCGAACTCCTTGATGCCGACGACGGTGCCGAGATAGACCTTGCCGACTTCGATGTCCTCGACGATACCGTCGATGATGCGCTTCGCTTCCTCTGCAGCCGCCTGGTCGGGCGATGCGATGAACACGCTGCCGTCGTCCTCGATATCGATCTTGACGCCGG